>NZ_CP066771.1:2794905-3105450 GCF_016466415.2 Ralstonia pickettii
AAGGCGCGCTTGCCCCACTTCTCGTCCAGCTTGAAGCCGAAGGCCTTCGGGAACCAGTACGTGATACCCGCGAGGTAACCGAACACCACGCCACCGATGATGGTGTTGTGGAAGTGAGCGATCAGGAACAGGCTGTTGTGGAGCAGGAAGTCGGCGCCCGGCACAGCCAGCAGCACACCGGTCATGCCGCCGATCACGAAGGTGATCATGAAGCCGATCGTCCACAGCATCATCGAGTTCAGCTCGACGCGGCCGCGGTACATCGTAAACAGCCAGTTGAAGATCTTCACGCCCGTCGGGATCGAGATGATCATCGTCGCGATGCCGAAGAACGCGTTGACGTTCGCCCCCGAGCCCATGGTGAAGAAGTGGTGCAGCCACACCAGGAACGACAGCACGGTGATGGCGGCAGTCGCCCACACCATCGACGTGTAGCCGAACAGCTTCTTGCGCGAGAACGTCGAGACGATTTCCGAGAACATGCCGAAGGCCGGCAGGATCAGGATGTACACCTCGGGGTGGCCCCAGATCCAGATCAGGTTCACGTACAGCATGGCGTTACCGCCGCCGTCGTTCGTGAAGAAGTGCATGTCCAGATAACGGTCGGCACCCAGCAGCGCCAGCGCAACGGTCAGCACCGGAAACGCAGCCACGATCAGGATGTTGGCGCACAGGGCGGTCCAGGTGAAGATCGGCATGCGCATCAGCGTCATCCCCGGCGCGCGCATCTTGAAGATGGTCGCGACGAAGTTCACGCCGGTCAGCAATGTCCCGAGGCCCGATATCTGCAAGGCCCAGATGTAGTAATCGACCCCCACGCCCGGGCTGTAGGCCAGCTCCGACAGCGGCGGGTACGCCAGCCAGCCGGTGCGAGCGAATTCGCCCACGCCCAGCGACACGTTGATCAGCACCACACCTGCAGCAGCCAACCAGAACGACAGCGTGTTCAGGAACGGAAATGCCACGTCGCGCGCGCCAATCTGCAGCGGCACGATCAGGTTGATCAGGCCCGTCATCAACGGCATGGCCATGAAGAAGATCATGATCACGCCGTGCGCGGTAAAGATCTGGTCGTAGTGCTCAGGCGGCAGATAGCCGGCACCGCCGCCCGAGGCAACTGCCAGTTGCGAGCGCATCATGATGGCGTCGGCAAAGCCGCGCAGCAGCATCACGATGGCCAGAATGCAGTACATCACGCCGATCTTCTTGTGGTCGACCGAGGTGATCCACTCATTCCAGAGGTAGGTCCACTTCTTGAGATAGGTGATCAGGCCGAACAGGCCCGCGCCACCCAGCAGAATGGCCGACACCGTCACGACCACGATGGGCTCGTGCAGCGGAATGGCCTCCAGACTCAACTTGCCAAACATCGTCAACTCCTAGGAATTCTTGGCCGCGCTCTTGGGCGCAGGCAGGGCGGACTGCACCGGCAGCGGGCGCGTTGCCGCCTCAGCCGTGGCCGTCGTGCAGTTGGCGCCTTCGAGCGCCTCGTCGAGCGTCAGGACCTTCTCCCCTTCGCCCATCTTGTCCATGTATTTGTGCAGGATGCTGTGATACAGCATCGGGTCGACCGATGCGTACGCCGCGGGCGGCACCTTCTCGCTCGGCTTGGACAGCTCGGCGTAGCCTTCCTTGGTCAGGTTCTGCGACGAGGCGCGCACCTGTTTCACCCAGGCATCGAACTCTTCGTTCGTCATGGCCGTGGCCTTGAACTTCATGCCCGTGAAGCCCGAGCCGCTGTAGTTCGACGACATGCCGTCAAACACGCCCGTCTCGTTGGCGATCAGGTGCAGCTTGGTCTGCATGCCGGCCATGGCATACACCTGGCTACCCAGCTGCGGGATGAAGAACGCGTTCATCACCGTGTCGGACGTGATCTTGAAGTTGATCGGGGTATTGGCCGGGAATGCGAGCTGATTGACCGTCGCGATCTTCAATTCCGGATAGATGAACAGCCACTTCCAGTCGAGCGAAACCGCCTCGACCGTGATGGGCTTCACATCCGATTCGATCGGCTTGTACGGATCGAGCGCGTGCGTGGACTTGTAGGTGATCACGCCCAGCACGATGATGATCAGGCAGGGAATCAGCCACACCACGGCTTCGATGGCGTTGGAGTGCGACCAGTCCGGCTCGTAGCGGGCCTTGGTGTTGGACGCGCGGTACTTCCACGCAAACACCAGCGTCAACACGATCACGGGAATGACCACCAGCAGCATCAGGCCGGTCGCCACCAGGATCAGCGTCTTTTCTTCAGCCGCAATCATCCCCTTCGGGTCCAGGACCGTCAGGTTGCAACCCGCCAGCAGGAGCGGGAGGCTTGCGGCGAGGAGCCGCTTCATATGTGGAACGAGTGTGTTCTTCATGTCTTGCACAATTGCGCCGGCGATGCGCACCAACATCACAGGAGCCCAGCAGCCCGGACAGCGGCCACAAGGGGAGAAACGCGGGAAGTGAGAGAAGACCGAACTACCGGCGCCTCGAGTACAGCTGAGGTGCAGCAGCGGATCTTCGGTCACATCAGGCGCCGGTCAGGGAGAAACTGAACCCAACGCCCTCAGTTGGCGAGGCGGGCTTCGCTCGTGCCGGGCACGGGCGAGGTCGAACTCCGCCGCGTCGCACAAAGCGGCGGACGACAGATCGGGGGCGTGAAAGGTCGGAGCAGGCACTGCGTCATGCGCCCGTCGGGGGAGCGCGATTGGAAGTGGAATGCGGGCGCGATCTTACCGCCAGACGGCGCTTTTGATCGCGCTATCCGCTCAGGCAAATAGAAAACGACGTCGATTGACAAGTGGTTTCCTAGCCGCAGGGCTAGGGTTTACGTGGCTTTGCGGGTAAGCCAATCGAAAGCGCCTGTTGTTGCACTGCGACAATCAGCCACAGTGGCGCGCAGCCGACGTTGTCACCAAATGTGCGCCCAAAGATTGAGCTGATAATAAGAACAATTCTCATCTGAGAGAGGCCTCCGAGGCGGCCTCCCTGTGCTTTTCCCTACGACCTCATTGGGCGAGCAACCCGGCAATCCGCACCAGCACCAGCCCCGCAGCCACCACGAGGTAGCCGCGCAGCACAAACATCCACGTGCGCTTGAGCGGCGTCCAACGGGCAGGCGTGAGCTGCTCGAGCGGCGGCATCGTCCAGTGATTGCGATCCAGCACGCTCACGCGCTGTGGATGGTGCGGCCGGTGCCTGCGTCGCTCGATGCGCCATAGCACCAGCGACATGACCACGGCGATGAGCGAACCGCCGATCAGGATGGCGCCGATCTCGAATTCACCGATCCCCGGAAACAAAACAGCCGCCGTCAGGATGACCGAGAGCATCACCAGCACCGCCACCACAGCGCCGGTGAAGAGGTTCATCGCGCGGCCGTTCGTCCACGGGCCCAGCACGGCCTTGTCGTTGCACAAAAGCAGCAGGAACACTGTCGCGCTTGGCAGCAGCACGCCGGCCAGCGATTGCACTGCATTGGTCAACAAACCGAGCGGCACGCCGGGCGTCAGCACCAATCCTGCGGCCAGCAAGGTCAGCCCGAAGTAGATCGCGTAGAAGCCCTTGGCTTCCGTCGGCTTGCGATGCAGCGAATGCCGTACGGCAAACACATCGCCAATCGCATACGCGGTCGACAAAGACACCGCGCAGGCGCCGATGATGCTGGCGTCCAGCAGCGCAATCGCAAACAGGACACCGGCCCAGCGGCCCGAGTGGCGCTCCAGGCCATGCGCCGTGCCAAGCGCATCGGTGTAGTTGCCGAACTCCGGCGTGCCGTGAAAGGCCTGCGCGCTGAAGGCGATCATCGCCACCGCGCCGGCAATCACGAGGACGATGCCCAGCCACAGATCCGCGCGTTCATAGCGGATGAAACGGGCGGTGATGCGCTTGTCGATCACGTAGCTCTGCTGGAAGAACAATTGCCACGGCGCCACGGTCGTCCCGACGATGGCGATGATCAGCAGCATCACTTCCGCCAAGGGTGTACCGGCCGGTAGAGCAGGCACGAAGAAATCGCGCGCCACCTGCCCCATCGGCGGATGCACCAACAGAAAGATCGGAATGAGCGTGAGACTGCCCGCCACCAGCGCAAGTGCAAAGCGCTCGAACCGTCGGAAGTCACCCGTGGACGCGGCCAACATCACCAGCGCCGCCGCTGCACAAACGCCCCAATGTCGCGGGATGCCGAGGTACTCCAGCGCCAGGCTGATGCCGATGAACTCGGTCACGAGCGTCAGCGCATTCACCAAAAACAGGTCGATGACGGAAAAGCTGCCCCAGAACTTGCCGAAGCGCGCAAAGATCAACCGCGCGTGCCCGACGCGTGTGACGGCACCCAGGCGCAGCACCATCTCCTGGTTCACGTACAGCACGGGGATGAGCAACATGAGCGTCCACAATAGCGTGGTGCCGTAGTTCTGCCCGGCTTGCGTGTACGTGCCGAAGGCTCCGGCGTCGTTGTCGCCGACCATCACGATCAGGCCAGGGCCGAGGATGGCCAGGAGCGTGCGCAAGCGTGCACGCCAGCCGTCACGCGCGCCGGTATCGTGGTGCGCAATGGTGCCGAGCGCACCACGAATGTCGCCCACATGCGCCTCATCAAGCGCGGCATGACGTGGTGGTGCGTCGATGCCAGTAGCAATTTGGGTCATATCGACCTCCGATTTGTTATTGGGTGAGGGATTACCTGTCGTTGGATTACCAGTAGGTGCGCGACAGCCGGATGGCAGCTGCTGCGTAGCCGTGGTTCGAGAGCGATTGGCCACCGTCATCAGCACGGCGGTCCGACGTGGCCGGTGCAGTGTTGGCACGCTCCGGCGCACCAGCGCGGACTTGCACGAACGGCGAGCTGAACGGCAGCGCAATGGTCGAGAAACGACGGGCGGGAATGGTGAATTTGCGCATAACAACTCCTGACCGCATGGGCACAACGCGTGCGCGGCATGCGGCAATCGCCGCGCATGGGTTGTCGTACCCAAGGCGGCCGATTCAGACAATCAAGGAGCGATGCAGACACCGCTGCCTTGCCGGGGCGGCAAGTCAGCAGCAGGGAACAACCGTGCGGCGGACTCGCCTAGTAGGAAAGAAATGTCGGATAAGGTCGACTCGGACTGTCCATATGGGTCCTCCGTAAGTCTTAGAACTCGGCGTGGACGCGCATGCCGTAAAACTTGGCAGGGCCGCGGTCCCGGTTGTAGCCAGGGTTCTGGATCAATTGAAAATCGGGGCTGAGCATAAGGCCCTTGACCGGCTGAAAGCTGTAAAACAATTCGAGTACGCGCTCGTGGCCGTAGTTCAACGCGCCATCCCCCAGGAACGCGCCACTGCCGCCCGCCGCCAGGTAGGCGCGGTGATCCGGGCCCAGCATATTCAGCGAAAATGCCGCACCCACCACATCATTGGGGCGCCCCCACGCCGTGCCCTTGAGCAGACCGCCGAACGACACGTTTCGCCCCGCCTCGGTAAAAGCATAGGTCTCCGTCTTATCGTCCGACCAGTTCAATCGAGTGAAGAGGCCCAAGTTTTCACCCACCTTTTGCTCGAAGGACAAACCCACGCCAACCTTGGCGTGCTCACGCCGCACCAGACTCAAATCGGGCTGGCCCGCAGTGGCTTGACCGAGCGCAAGAGCATCGTCAAAGCGGCCCATACGGGCGAAGTTTCGCCATCCGAGCAGGCGGACTTTGCCCTCCTGGCCGAGCAGCGTGTAGCTCTTCTCCAGTTCGAGCATGTCGCCGTAATGCTTGAGAAGACGCGTGTCGAGCGGCAAGCCGTTGGACTCCACCGGCTGGAGGAAACGGCCCGCGCGCACCGCCCAGCCAAGCTCGCTATCGATGTACTCGAGCGCAAGCCCCCAGCTGTAGCCGCGCGCATCCGCTGCATAGTCGAACGACGGATGCGTCATGAACGACCAGTTCAGGAACTGCGTGCGCGGATCGTGGGCGTACTCCACCGCATCGAACACGTCGAGCACGGGCAAATTGCCCACGGTCAGTACCACGCCACGCTTGTCCACCACGTCGGCGAACTGGTTGAAGTCGGCGTCGACCTTTTCGGTGTCGCCGCCCAGACCCCAGGTCTGGCGCAGGAACACGCGGGCGCGGTAGAGCGTCGGATCGGTACCGGTGACCTTGGCAAGTTCCCCGTTGGTTGGGCCGCCAAGCCCGTGCAGATCGGAGAAAGCCTTGCCCATCACGACTTCTGGATTGAAGTGGACCTCGGCGCCCTTCCACAACCGCATGCCCAGATCGAGCGTGGTGCTGAACGAGTAGCTGATCGCGCGGTCGCCGGTCAGGCTGTTGTCGCCACTGTACGGAGACTTGAACGCGGGCTTGGCTTGCCAAACCCAGGTCGATTGACCGTGGAAACCGAAGCGGTCATCCAGTTCACCGCCAGCAATCGGCAGTGCATCTGCAGCCGGCGCGGAAGCCGGGGCTTCTTGCGCTTGAGCTGCATGGGTGAAAACAGAGAACGAGGTCATCGCGGCCAGCAGGGCCGGACGACGGAACGGACGCAGTGCGGCGGCACGCACCAGAACGAGCGGACGCACTGCGACCCATACGTATTGCAGCATCGAGAGAAACAGCATGAGACCTCCCCCGTTCGTTTCTATGACGAACGTAGGCATGAGCCGACCACGATCCTCCCAGGAAACCACGAACGCGAACGCGCACGCAGCTACATGGCCGTGTCGGTAAAACAATCGAATTGTGGGAATGGGCTTGAACGGAGAACCCGCGCAAGTGCCACTACCCGCCGTGCAATGCGGCTAGGCAGTGGATGGCGCAAAGCGAAAACGATGCGCCGAGACTGTCTAGCCGTTCAGAGTGCGATCGAAGATCGACTAGAACAACTGTCCATGGAGAACATCTCCGTAGTGATGACGGGGCGCAGAGTAACAAAGTGTTCTCGGACTCGGCAAGCGTTTTTTGGAGGGGGTGAAAGGCGCTTTGCGGGCCGGCAACACGCGCATACCCCGCAAACCCACGACTGGTGCGGAATTGGCTTGCGGGCGCCATTTGCAAGCATCTTGGTCACATCAGAAAATACTCCCCCTAAGTACGCTCGTCACCGCACAATGCACGTGCCTTTTTGCGATGTGCTGAACACATGTCGTGGGCATTCGCACCCGGCTGCCGCGCCTGCTTAAATGACCCTGTAGATAGGCTTCCGCGACAGACCGAGCGCACCGCGCTGCTCACGCATCGCACTCGGCCGCACAACACTTCAAACATCGAAAGAGAGGTTGTATGGCGCGCATTGCATCGATGCTCATGGCAGTTGTCGCCCTTGCAAACCTGGCCGGATGCTCGACGACCGGCAGAGAACAAATCCAGAACGGAGGCGAGGCATCCATGGCTGAATACACCCCACCGGCGGGCACATGCCCGGCCGCCTCTGGTCCAGACGACACACTCATCGGCAAATCCGAGCAGGACGCATCGACGCTGCTGAACGGCTGCCTGTGGCGCGTCAGCGAACGGGACGGCAAGGCGTTGCCGGGCACGATGGACTATCGGGGAGAACGCCGTAATCTGGGTATCCAGGACGGCAAGGTGATTTGGGTGCGACGGGGTTGAGGTTTCCCCTCGCGCCGCAAGGCATTGTGGACGGACAAAGAAAAAGCGGCTTCCTTTCGGAAGTCGCTTTTGCATTTGGTGCCGGCTGCAGGACTCGAACCCGCCACCTGATGATTACAAATCAACTGCTCTACCAGATGAGCTAAGCCGGCAAAGAATCACGATTCTAACCTAACACGCGTTACTTGACGACCTTTAGCGCAGGCTTTCCACCGATGCGTGGCACGTTTGGCGGGGTGGGCTCGTCCTCCGGGCCCGTTTCCGCTTCGGCAGGGACGGATGCAGATGCCGATTCCGAATCCACCGCGGCCAGCTTGGGCGGCGGGTTGTTCTCGCGTTCGGTCGCCGCCTGTGTCGTCGGGGTGCTGCGCTCCACCGGGAATGCCATACCTTGACCGTTCTCGCGCGCGTACACGGCGAGCACGTTTTCGATTGGCACCTCGATCTTGCGCGACACACCAGAGAAGCGTGCGTGGAACGTGATCCACTCGTTGCCCATGTCGAGCTGGCTGGTCGCGTCAAAGCTCACGTTCAGCACGATCTCGTCGTTCTTGACGAACTCGCGCGGCACGTTGGTACTGTTGTCGACGAAGACAGCGATGTACGGCGTAAAGCCGTTATCCGTACACCACTCATAGATGGCTCGGATCAGATAGGGCTTGGTGGAGGTTTCCGACATGATGAAATCAGTGACCGTTGGGCTCGGCCGCGCGCAGGCTCAGCCCGGGCACGGCCCGCGACCCGGCGGCGATCAGCGGCGCATGACCTTTTCGGACGGCGTCAGCGCTTCAATATACGCCGGACGGCTGAAGATACGCTCGGCGTATTTCATCAGCGGGGCGGCATTCTTCGAGACCTCAATACCGTAGTGGTCCAGGCGCCACAGCAGCGGCGCGATCGCCACGTCGAGCATCGAGAACTCTTCGCCCAGCATGTACTTGTTCTTCAGGAAGATCGGAGCGAGCTGCGTGAGGCGGTCACGGATGGCCGCACGGGCCTTCTCGTGATTCTTCTCGGCAGCCTTGCCCTTTTCGTTCTCCAGCACGGACACGTGCGTGAACAATTCCTTTTCGAAGTTGAACAGGAATAGGCGGGCGCGGGCGCGTTGCACCGGATCAGCCGGCATCAGCTGCGGGTGCGGGAAGCGCTCGTCGATGTATTCGTTGATGATGTTCGACTCGTACAGAATCAGATCGCGTTCAACCAGGATGGGCACCTGGCCGTACGGGTTCATCACCGCGATATCTTCCGGCTTGTTGAAGAGATCGACGTCGCGAATCTCGAAATCCATGCCCTTTTCGAACAGGACGAGGCGGCAACGCTGCGAGAACGGGCAAGTGGTGCCCGAGTACAAGACCATCATGGTTGTAGTTCCTTGGCGCATGGGCCGGGGGCGGCCCGATGACGGTACAACCGCGGCGACAAACAGCGTCTCCGCGGCACAAACTGCGAAAAGGCAAAGGGCTAGAACCAGTTCCCCACCGGCCTAGCCCTTGCCCGGAAAACACGGATTTTACTTGATGTCCTTCCAATAGGCCGCATTCAGGCGCCAGGCCAGCACGAAGAACACGCCAATGAACAACAGTACCCAGACGCCGAGACGCTTGCGCAGGTTGCCGGCGGGCTCAGCCATCCAGTCCAGATAACTGACCAGATCAGCGACTGCCTGGTCATATTCGACCTTGTTCATCTTGCCCGGCACCGACACCTCGAAGCCGACCAGCTTCTTCTCGGCCTCGCCGTGCTCGGACTTCACTTCGGCGTACTTGGGCACTTGCTGACCCTGCAGCTCCCACAGCACATGCGGCATGCCGACCTTGTCGAAGACAAGGTTGTTCCAGCCGGTCGGACGCGTGTCGTCACGGTAGAACGTGCGCAGGTAGGTGTAGAGCCAGTCGCTGCCACGTGCCCGGGCAATCACCGACAGGTCTGGCGGCACGGCGCCAAACCACTTCTTGGCGTCCTCGCGGTCCATGGCGATGTGCATCGTGTCGCCGACCTTGTCTGATGTGAACAGCAGGTTCTGCTTGATCTGCTCCTCGGTCAAACCGATGTCGCGCAGACGGTTGTAGCGCATGGCGCTGGCGCCGTGGCAGTTCAGGCAATAGTTGACGAACAGCTTGGCGCCGCGCTGCAGCGCAGACGTGTCGCTGGACTGGTTGGGCGCCGGATCGAGCGGGACTCCGCCCTCATTGGCCATCACGGGCGCGGCAAACACGAGACCGGCCAAGGCGAAAATCGCAAGCAGCTTTTTCATTCTTGTGTCCTTCATGGGTCCTTGTGCGCGGGCTCTATCAGTGCGGCGTGAACGTGACGCGCTCAGGCACTGGCTTGAACGTCCCGATCTGGCTCCAGATCGGCATCGCGAGGAAGAACGCGAAGTACAGAATGGTGCCGATCTGCGAGATGATCGAACCAACCGGGCTCGGCGGCTGGATACCCAGGTAACCCAGCACCGCGAAGGCGATCACGAAGAGGATCAGCAGCGTCTTGTGGAAGCCCGGGCGATAGCGGATCGACTTGACCGGCGACTGGTCCAGCCACGGCAGGAAAAAGAAGATCACCACCGAGCCGCCCATCACGACCACGCCCCAGAACTTCGCGTCAATGAAGGCAAAGCCCAGCGCCAGAATCACGGCAACAGCCACCGCCACGCCCTTGACCTTCATGCTCTTGGAACGCACGAACAGCAGCCCCAGCATGATTGCGATGAAGCCCCACAGCCATGGCAGGAAGTCCGACGTGGTCGCGCGCAGCATCGAGTAGAACGGCGTGAAGTACCAGACCGGTGCAATGTGCGGCGGCGTCTTCAATGAGTCTGCCGGGATGAAGTTGTTGGCTTCGAGGAAGTAGCCGCCCATTTCGGGCGCGAAGAACACGATCGCGCTGAAGATGAACAGGAACACCGCCACGCCCACGATGTCGTGCACCGAGTAATACGGGTGGAACGGAATGCCGTCGAGCGGAATGCCGCGCTCGTCCTTCTTGGCCTTGATCTCGACGCCGTCCGGGTTGTTCGAACCCACTTCGTGGAGAGCGATGATGTGCGCCACCACCAGGCCCAGCAGCACCAGCGGCACCGCAATAACGTGGAACGAGAAGAAGCGATTCAGCGTCGCGTCCGACACCACGTAGTCGCCGCGGATCCACAGCGACAGGTCCGGGCCGATCAGCGGGATGGCCGAGAACAAGTTCACGATCACCTGCGCGCCCCAGTACGACATCTGGCCCCATGGCAGCAGATACCCCATGAAGGCCTCGGCCATCAGGCACAGAAAGATCAGACAGCCGAAGATCCAGACCAGCTCGCGGGGCTTACGGTACGAGCCGTACAGCATGCCGCGGAACATGTGCAGATACACGACGATGAAGAACGCCGAAGCGCCGGTCGAGTGCATGTAGCGCACCAGCCAGCCCCACGGCACCTCGCGCATGATGAACTCCACGCTCGCATAGGCGACGGGGATGCCGGCGGCGTTGAGTGTGCCGTCCGGCTTGTAATTCATCACCAGGAAAATGCCCGTGACGATCTGGATCACCAGCACCAGCAGCGCCAGCGACCCGAAGAAATACCAGAAGTTGAAATTCTTCGGCGCGTAGTACTCGGACAGATGCGCCTTCCACAGCTCCGATGCCGGGAAGCGTGCATCGATCCAGCCCAGCAGCCCGGTTGTCTCCACCTTCTTCTCGGCCATGATCAAGCCTCTCCTTTCTCGTCTTTACCGATCACCAGCTTCGTGTCGGACAGGAACATGTACGGCGGAACGTCGAGGTTCTGGGGCGCGGGCTTGTTCTTGAACACGCGGCCAGCCAGGTCGAACGTGGAGCCATGGCACGGGCAGACGAAGCCGGGGTCTCCAGCGAGCTGCACGTTGGCACCTGCGGGAAACGGACCAGACGGGGAGCAGCCGAGATGGGAGCAGATGCCGACCACGACCAGCAGGTCCTTGTGCTCGGCACGGGAGCGGGTTTCGTTCTTGCAATAGTCCGGCGTCTTCATGGTGAAGGGCACGTCGGACTTGGGGTCTGCAACTTCGTTATCGGTCTTCTTGAGCGACTCCAGCATGTCGGGCGTGCGTTTGAGCAGCCAGACGGGCTTGCCGCGCCATTCCACCACCTTCATCTGGCCCGGGGCCAGGTCGCTCACGTCCGCCTCTACGGGCGCGCCCGCTGCACGGGCTTTTTCAGATGGTGCGAATGTGCAAACGAAAGGGGCCGCAACTGCAACCCCTCCCACACCACCAGCCACGGACGTCGCAATCAATAGATTGCGGCGACCCTTGTCCACGTTTTGCTGGTCACTCATTCAAGACCCCAGGGTGAGAAATCAAGATAGATTCGCGTCAACCAAAAATTATACCCGAGCGTACCTGGCCGACGGTAGCGGTCGCGGGGGGCGTCCGTTGCGGATATAGTGGACGCACCGATTGCCCGCCAGCCCAGTCCAGGCAAGGCTTCGGCATGTCTCTTGCAACCTCGCTTTCAACAATTCAGGTCAACCGTTCGCCAGCTTGACCGTTTGTCTCGAATCAAACAATCCGGAGAAAACCGATGGCACTGATGCAAGACTTCAAGAAATTCGCGATGCGCGGCAACGTGATCGACCTGGCAGTGGGTGTGATCATCGGTGCGGCGTTCGGCAAAATCGTGGATTCGCTCGTCAATGATCTGATCATGCCGCTGATCAGCCGCATCGTCGGCAAGCTGGATTTCTCGAGCCTGTTCATCCAACTCGCAGAGGCGCCCGCTGGTGTGCCGCACACCCTGGCGGATCTGAAGAAGGCAGGCGTGCCGGTCTTCGCCTACGGCAATTTCGTCACCGTGGCGGTCAATTTTCTGATTCTCGCGTTTATCGTATTTCTGATGGTGCGCGCCATCACGCGCATGATCGACGCCAACCCACCGGCAGCGCCCGCCGAAACACCCGAAGACATTCAACTGCTGCGCGAGATTCGCGACAGCCTGAAGAACAAACCGTAATCACACGTCCGATCACACCGGATTCGGAATATCGATGAAGGTGTGACGCACACCGAAGCGCTCGGCCAGATGAGTGCCGAGCGCCCGAACGCCACCGCGCTCGGTGGCGTGGTGACCCGCACCGATATAGGCAACACCCGATTCACGCGCAAGATGCGTGGTCTGCTCCGACGCTTCACCGCTCAGATACACGTCTACACCGGCGGCCACCGCAGCATCAAACCAGCCTTGCGCCCCGCCTGTGCACCAGCCGACCGTACGCACCGGACGATCCTCCTCACCGATCACGAGAGGCACCCGGTTGAGCCTTGCCGACACCGTCTGCGCAAAGGCACGCAGCGTGGTAGGTGCGGCGAGCGCGCCAATCCAACCCAGTTCATCGTCGCCGAACCGGCCTTGGGGCGAGATGCCCAGCAAGGCCCCTAGCTGCGCGTTGTTGCCCAGGTCAGGGTGCGCATCGAGCGGCAAGTGATATGCGAACAGGTTGAGATCGTGCGTCAGAAGTTGCTTCAAGCGCGCATGCTTCTGCCCCACGACACGGCCATCCTCGCCCTTCCAGAAGTAACCATGATGCACGAGGATGGCGTCCGCACGGGCTTCGATGGCAGCCTCGATCAAGGCCAGGCTGGCCGTCACGCCCGTCACGATATGGGTAACGCTTTCGCGCCCTTGCACCTGCAGACCATTGGGGCAGTAGTCCCGAAAACGGGCCGCCTGCAACAGGTCGTTCAAGTACAATTCAAGTTCTTTTCGATCCATTTGGACTCAACTTCGCTCTATGTTGCGCCGCTTTTGGCTGTTTTTTGCGCAAGCCGTCACGGTCGTCCTGGCCGTCTGGTTTGTGATCGCCACGCTCAAGCCTGATTGGCTGCAGCGCGGCAGGGTCGCAGTGCAATCCGGCTCGCCCATCGTCGCGCTGAAGGAAGTCGCGCCGATCGGCCACGGCGGCACCTCCAGCAACTCCTACGCAGAAGCGGCCAAGGTCGCGATGCCGGCGGTGGTCAACATCTTCAGCAGCAAAAACGCGCCGAAGCGTGGCACCAACCCTCAAGCCAGCGCCGATCCGTGGTTTCGCTTCTTCTTCGGCGACCGCGCCCCCGAGCAGCGCCAGGAACCCACGGCCAGCCTCGGCTCAGGCGTGATCGTCAGTTCAGAAGGCTACATTCTAACGAACCACCACGTGGTGGACGGCGCTGACGAAATCGAGGTCGCCCTGACCGACGGCCGCAAGGCCAACGCCAAGGTGGTCGGCTCCGATCCCGAGACCGACCTAGCCGTCCTCAAGATCAATCTGCCGAATCTGCCTGCCATTACGCTGGGCCGGCTGGAGAACGTGCGCGTGGGCGACGTGGTGCTGGCGATTGGCAACCCGTTCGGCGTGGGCCAGACGGTGACGATGGGTATTGTCTCCGCGCTGGGCCGCAGCCATTTGGGCATCAACACCTTCGAGAACTTCATCCAGACCGACGCCGCGATCAACCCGGGCAATTCGGGTGGCGCCCTCGTTGATGCCGACGGCAACCTCCTCGGGATCAACACCGCGATCTACTCGCGCTCGGGCGGCTCGCTGGGCATCGGCTTCGCGATTCCGGTATCGCTGGCTAAGCAGGTGATGGAGTCGATTATCTCGACCGGTAGCGTGGTCCGCGGCTGGATCGGTGTTGAACCGCAAGATGTGACGCCGGAAATTGCCGAGTCGTTTGGCCTGTCGCGCAAAGATGGCGCGCTGATTGCCGCCGTGGTCCAAGGTGGGCCGGCGGACAGGGCGGGCCTGCGCCCGGGGGACATTCTCACGAGCGTGAATAGTCAGCCGATCCTGGATACGACGGCGCTGCTGAACAGCATCGCGCAGCTGAAACCCGGTGCGGAAGCCAAGGTGACAGTGTCGCGCAAGGGCAAGGCGGTAGAACTGACCATCGTTGTCGGCAAACGTCCGCCGCCAACGCGCCGCAACGTACCGATGCCCTCGCAGGACGACGAAGAACAGCAGTAAGCAGCAGGCTTCGGAATAAAAAACGGCGGCCAAATGTGCCGCCGTTTTTTTTCGCGCACGCTTGAGCGTCAAGCCGGCATATTGATGAGGTGAGAAGCCACCTCGATGCCGCCCTCCGCCCGACCGGCGATTTGGCGTACCAACAACTGCGCTGTGTGGATAGGAGCGCCTTGTCCTGCGTGGCCAGACAGGCGGCGCGTCTGGGCGTATGCCGAAACACGGCAGTGAGCGTGACGCCCCGCCCCCGCTTCGCCCGCGTCAGCACCATCAGCGGAGACATCTTGCACATAGGCGACAGTCACGTCGGCATCAGCCAAGCCAACCCCGGATACCGCCTCAGTCATATAGAAGCACGCGAATCGTTCGCACAAAGAAAAACGCCGACCCCTTTCGGGATCGGCGTTTAACCGTTTAATTCGATGCGCCCTTACGAGCGCGTCAAATTAGAACTTGTGGCGGATACCAACGGTAGCGCCGAACTGGTTGGCGTTGCCAACTGCCGGGCTCGAGTACACGTTTTGGTTGCCGAAGTTGGTGCTACCCAGCGTCGTGCCAGCGTACGAATCGGTCGTCTTCAGGTTGAGCACGCCCAGGCCCGAACCGCTGCTGTTCTTAGCATAGGCCAGGTTGAAGTACGCGTCGGTGCGCTTCGACAGAGCGTAGTCGGTGCCGACCACGAACAACCACGGGTTACCCGCGTTGCTGTTCTTGAACTGTTGGTAGTAAGCCGTACCCGTCAGCGTCAGAGCCGGCGTAGCTTGGTAGCCAGCGCCCAGCCAGTACAGGTTCGAGCGCAGGTTGCCGTTGCCAGCAACGGTTGCGAAGTTGGCATGGTACCAACGGTAGCCAGCGTACAGCTTGGCCGGACCAAAGGCGTACGTGCCAGCGATCGTGGCGCGTTGTTCCTTGTTGTCTGCCGTAGCAATGGTCGTCTGGTTGGATTGGTCGTACACAGCACCAACCGAGAACGGGCCACCAGCGTAGTTGGCACCCAGGCTCCACTCACGGCCCAGCTTAGGCAGACCAGGTTGCTCGTTGCCATCGCGGTTGAACGAGTACAGAGCCGAGACGCTCAGGCCACCGAACGTGCCGATGTACTTGACGGCGTTGTCAGCGCGGCCAGAGAAGAACGCGTCTTGGTTAGCCAGACCGTAGCGCGAAGCGATCGCCATCGGGTCATAGATCAGCGAGAAGTCGTACAGCAGGTTCTGCTGACGACCCAGGGTCAGTTGACCCCACTGGCCTTGCAGACCAACGTAAGCGTTACGACCGAACAGGCGGCCACCTTGGGCCGACTTGCCGTCGTCGATGGTGAAGCCGCTTTCCAGGTTGAAGATACCCTTCAGACCACCGCCCAGGTCTTCAACACCACGAAGGCCCCAACGCGAGCCCGACAGGCCGCCCGAATCCAGGCCAACGCGCGAGCTACCGCCGCCGTTGCCGTTCGGCACCTTGTTTGCGTAGGTCAGACCAGCGTCGACCACGCCGTACAGGGTCACGGAGGATTGTGCATAGGCGCCACCGGCGGCCAGAGCTGCGACAGCAGCTGCAAACAGTTTCATCTTCATATCGACACTTTCCTTGTCAACTGATTGGGAAATCTTGACTGTCCTTATGGACGACGCAGATACCTCACGTCTGACCGCATTATGTGCCAGCGTTGACTGATTCCGGAAACCCTTTCTGGCTCTGGGCCGCGATTTGCGGCCAAGTTGTTGCTCATGGGCAACACGCGCCCAGCCCCATTGAGAGGGGGACGCGACCCGCTTGTTGCGCGGTGGCACAGGGGTTGGCGGGCGATTGTCACCCTCTTCCTGCGCAACAAATTTGGCAGTCGGTGACAGTTCTGAATTGTCGCCTTCGCACCACGTTACGGCAATCAGTGCTTCTTTATCCTCTTTTTATCGGCCGAGTGCGGCGTGCCATCGCTTTAGGAAATCGGCACGGCGGAGCTGATCTTGATGGGCGAGTAAACCCGGGCCAACGGGAATGGGCCGATGCGTGTTTCCCAGTTCGGCGAGCAGGCGCTTGGCGGTGAGCCCGGTCTCAACGTCCTGGCGCAGCGAAAACAAGAACGCACGGTCCGCCATCACGCTCTGGCCATCGCGGGAGAGCATGAAGTCGAGCCAGAGGCGCGCGGCGTTCGGGCGGGCAGCGCGCCGCGCAATAAAGGCGACGCGCGTCGCGACCAGCGTGTAGTCGGTCGGCATCTTGATGGCGAGCGCCGGATTGCGATCGGCGTAACGCGCGGCATAGGATCCGATCACGTCGTACGCGAGCAGGCTTTCGCCGGAGGCGACGCGCTCCAGCATCGCGGCCGTGGTGATGTACAGGTTGACGTTGACGCCACCCAATGCCTTGGCAACATCCCAGAACACCGGCGTTGTGCGCGCATCTTCGGCGGCGAACAGGAAGGCGGAGCCGGAGTGTTCGATGTCGTAGGAGGCGACCCGACCGCGCAGCAAGTCACGATGGCTATTCAGAATGCGAGCGAAGTCGGCGTGGGTGGATGGAATCAACTCCGGCGGCAGCTGCCGCGTGTTGTAGACAAAGACGACCGGCTCGTAGCTCGTGCCGTACGCCTCGTTCTTCCAGATCGCCCATGATGGCAGGTAAGGCCGCTCGGGCGATGCGTAAGGAAGTGCGTGGCCGTCGTTCACGAGCTTGAACTGTTCGGGCATGGCCGAGCTCCAGACCACATCGGCGCCCGGCGACTTGGCGGCGAATTCTGCGAGGAAGCGGCGGTAGATATCGTCACTGTTCTGCTCGCGGTAGTCGACGGTGATGCCGGGGTAGCGCGTTTCGAAGGCGCGGATCAGCGGGTAGGCGGCAGAGAAATCCGTCGTGGAATACACAGTGACGCGGCCTTCGCGACGCGCGGCGTCGATCATCGCACCGTAATCGCGCGGGTAGTACGACGGCAGCTCCGGGGCTTGGCGGGCCAGCCATTGCCCGTGCGCCCCGCGCGCGACGGCGCCGCTTGCAGCCAGCAATGCGGCGGTCTGACAAAGCCAGCGGCGACGGGAATTGGGGATGGACGACATGCCGGTTGGAGCGCATCTGTGCGACGCGTCAGGTGGACGGAGTGATCGGCGATGTGGCCGAGATCAAGGCGCCACGCATTATCATGAAAAAGTAGCCAGAACGATATTGAGAGACACCCGATGCGGATTTTGCTGGTGGAGGATGAGGAAGAATTGGCCGCATGGCTGGCGCGCGCGCTGGCGCAAAGCGGCTTCGTGATCGAGCGCGCCGCTGATGGCGTCATCGCCGAAGCCTTCCTGGGCTCCGGAGAATTTGACGCAGTGGTGCTGGACCTGCGCTTGCCGCGCAAGGATGGCTTTGCCGTGCTGGCCGACATGCGCGCGCGCGACGATCGCACGCCGGTATTGATCCTCACCGCGCAGGGCGCACTGGATGAACGCGTGCGCGGGCTCAATGCCGGCGCGGACGATTTCCTCACCAAGCCGTTCGCGTTGTCCGAGCTGGAAGCGCGCTTGATGGCGCTCATCCGCCGCAGCCGCGGCCGGGCGTTTCCGCGTCTGCGTTGCGGGCCCCTGGAGTTCGACACCGGACGCAAGGCATTCCTGCTGTCGGGCGAGCCGCTGGCGCTCACGCCGCGTGAGCACGCCGCGCTGTCCGCACTGCTGCACAAGACCGGCCAGCCGATCAGCAAGGTGCATTTGTTCGACAAGGTCTTCAACCTGGACAGCGATTCGAGCCCCGACGCGGTGGAGGTGGTCGTGCACCGCCTGCGCAAGAAGCTGGCGGGCACGGGCGTGCAGATCGTCACAGTACGGGGGCTGGGTTACCTGCTCGAAGCCGGCGATGGTGAAGCGCCCGCCGCCGGCAACAGCAGCGCATGATGCAGCGGCCCGCCTGGCTTCGGCTGCCGCGCAGCCTGAAACTCACGCTGCTCTGGTTGCTGCTGCCGGGACTGGTAGGTGTGCTGGCCATCGACATCGTCTCGGCGTACCAGGCGCTGCGTGGCGCGACTGATCGCGCGTACGATCGCGCGCTGCTCGGCTCGGTGCGCGCCATCGAGAACGGCGTGACGATCGAGCGCGGGCAGGTTCAGGTCAACGTGCCGTACGTGGCGTTGTCCATGTTCGAATCCACCGCGCAGAGCAATGTCTATTACCGCGTCGCTTTCGAGCCCTTGCCGGGCAAGGCGCCCGAAGCCGCGCTGACCGGCTACGACGATCTGCCGTTGCCCGTGACGCGGCTGGAGAACGACACCCCGCTCTTCTACGACGCGACGTACCACGACGAGCCCGTACGCGTGGCCGCCGTGGCCAAGCCGCTCTATCAACCGGGGCTGCCGGCGCGCATCGTCATTCAGGTGGCAGAAACCATCGAGACGCGGCGCGCGCTGCAGCAGGCGGTGTGGCGCGGCACGCTGCTGCGCGATGCAGCGCTGGTGGCGGTCAGCGCCGCGCTGCTGTGGCTCGGCGTAACCGTCGCGCTGCGGCCGCTCAATCGCCTGGCACGCAGCATCGGCGTACGTGCATCGGACGACCTCCGCCCGCTCGATGCCACGGACGTGCCCGCCGAAGTCCGCCCGCTGGTCGATGCGATCAACCACCACATTCATCGCTATGCCGAACTTGCGGAGGCGCAAAGCCAGTTTCTGGCCGATGCGTCGCACCAGTTGCGCACGCCGCTGGCCGTGCTGCTCACGCAAGCGGAATACGCACTGCGCGAAACCGACCCGGTGCGCGTGCGCGAAAGTCTGTCCGCCATCATCGCGCGCCTGCAGTCGACGAACCGGCTGACCACACAGCTGCTCGCCCTCGCCCGCGCCCGGCATGCGGGGCAGGATGCGCCAGCCGAAACCTTCGACCTGGGTGATTTGGCACGCGACGTGGTGGTCGATGCGCTGCCATTGGCGCGTGAAAAACAGCAGGACCTCGGGTGGGATGACGGCGGCCTCGTCATGGCGCTGCCCGTCATCGGCTATCCGGCCTTCCTGCGCGAGGCGCTCTCCAACCTCGTGCACAACGCCATCCGCTACACGCCGGCCGGCGGCCGCATCACCGTGCGGGCAGCGGCTGACGGCGATACCGCACTGGTCTGCGTGGACGACACCGGGCCTGGCATGAGCGCCGAAGAGCGCGCGCATGCGTTCCAGCGTTTTCGCCGCGCACACGAGGGCGGAAGTCGCCAGGGTAAACCCAAGGACGCGCCTAAAGATGCCCGTTATGCCGCCGAGGGCTCCGGCCTAGGACTGGCCATCGCGCGTGCCTATGCAGCGCGTAGCGGCGGGCACATCGAATTGGCCGATGGGGAGCCGAACGCGCACGGCGGCGTCGGCTTGTCGGCGCGCATCCGCGTACCGCTCGCGGGGGCAACTGCGTCCATCGAGCATGCTGCGATGCAGCAGCCGCAATGAAAGCGTCACGAAAGCGCGCGATTTCTATAATCCGCCGCACCTGGGGCCATCCGTCCGAGCTACACGCACCACGCCATAAGTAGCCGGCCCCACACCATCACAAGCAAACAGGAGACAAACCCATGCTTCGTGGCCGCTTTACGCCCGCGCACGCCGCTCTCGCTTCAATTGCCGCTGCCGCACTGACCCTCAGCACCACCGCCCTCGCACAAGTACCGGCTGGTTATCCCGCCAGCTACGCCGACACCATCGCCGCCGCCAAGAAGGAAGGCAAGGTGGTGGTCTATGCGACGACCGACACCAAGGCTGCCGATCCGCTGATCAAGGATTTCGAGTCGCTCTACCCGGGCGTGAAGGTGGAGTACAACGACATGAACAGCAGCGAGTTGTACAACCGCTTCATCAGTGAGCAGGCTGCCGGCGGCGCCTCCGCTGACATGATGTGGAACTCGTCGATGGACTCGCAGCTCAAGCTGGCGCAGACCTACGCGATGAAGTACGACTCGCCGGAAGTGCCGAACGTGCCGAAGTGGGCTGTCTACAAGGGCCTGGCCTACGGCACGACGTACGAGCCCGCCGTGTTCCTGTACAACAAGCGCCTGATCAAGGATTCGGAAGCGCCGCAAACGCACGCCGATTTCGCCAAGCTGGTCGCCAGCCAACCCGAGCGCTTCAAGAACAAGGTCACGACGTACGACATCGAGAAGTCGGCCGTGGGCTTCATGATGGCTGCGCAGGACAATCTCGATTCGCCGCAGTACTTCGACTTCGTCAAGGCAGTGGGCCCGAACCTGGTGCTGCAGTCCTCGACCGGCACGATGATGGAGCGCGTGGCCTCGGGCGAAAACCTGGTGGCGTACAACATCCTGGGCTCGTACGCGATTGCACGCGCCAAGAAGGATCCGTCGATCGGCATCGTCTATCCGAAGGACTACACGCTGGTGGTGTCGCGCGTGGCGATGATCGCCAAGAAGGCGAAGAACCCGAACGCGGCCAAGCTGTGGCTGGACTACATCCTGTCCAAGCGCGGCCAGGAAATCCTCGCCAACAAGTCGGATCTGCACTCGCTGCGGGACGACGTGACGGGCGAAGCCACCGCCGCCGGCCTGAAGAAGATTCTCGGCAACAGCATCAAGCCGATTCCGGTCGACGAATCGATCCTGGCGTTCCTGGAACCCAAGAAGCGCCTGGACTTCATCAAGCAATGGCGCACCGCCGCCGGCCGTTGATCTGAGACCTGATCCGCAGTTCACCGGCACACCTATCATCTGACCGACCTGCCGGCGCCATCCGTATCTGGCGCCGGTTCCTCCTGGAGGCACCATGCGTTCTCTAGCGCAAGACCGTGCCGCCGCTCGCCAAGCCACCCTCAAGCGCTCGCCCTGGACGCGTGTGGGACAGGCTTTGCCGCGCGGCGTGGTCATTCTGCTTACCGCGCTGGCGATTTTCACGCCGCTGGCGCTGATCTTCTACCAGAGCTTTCTGTCTGCGCCGTTCTTCATGCCCGACGCGCTGGCGGGGCTGGATGCGTATCGCTTCATCTTTACGGATTCGGACTTCTGGCACGCCTTCGAGAAATCCACCGCGCTCGCTTTCGGGCTGGCGGTGATCTCGGTACCGCTGGGCGGCATCCTGGCGTTCCTGATGGTGCGTTCGGACCTGCCGGGCCGCCGCATTCTCGAACCGCTGCTGATGATTCCGGTGTTCGTCTCGCCGATGGTGCTGGCGTTCGGCTACGTGGTGTCCGCCGGCCCGGTGGGCTTCTACACCGTGTGGTTCAAGAGCCTGTTTGGCGGTGCGCCGTGGAACGTGTATTCGTTCACCAGCATCATCATCATTGCGGGCCTGACGCACGTGCCCCACGTGTATCTGTATGTCTCGTCAGCGCTGCGCAGCCTCGGTTCGGATGTGGAAGAAGCCGCGCGTATCGCGGGGGCATCGCCGCTATCGGTGGCGCTCAACGTGAGCCTGCCGATGGTGCGCCCCGCGCTGCTTTACGCAGCCGTGCTGGTGATCTTCCTGGGCTTCGAGGTCTTCGGGCTGGTGCTCGTGTTGGGCGATCCGGAAGGCCATCTGGTGCTCGCCACGTACCTGTACAAGCTGACCAACAAGCTCGGCACGCCGGCCTATCACCTGATGGCCGCCGTGGCGGTCTGCCTGGTGATGGTGACGTTCCCGCTGGTGCTGCTGCAACGCTACATGCTGCGCTCGGCCAACCGCTTCGTCACCGTCAAGGGCAAGGTCACGCGCAGCCGCCCGCTGCCGCTGGGCTCGTGGCGCTGGCCGGCCTGGGCTGTCGTGGTGCTGTGGTTCTTCGTGACGGTGGTGGTGCCGCTGTCGGGCATCGCGCTGCGCGCCTTCGTATCGAACTGGGGTGAAGGGGTGTCGCTGGTGGAAGCGTTCTCGACCACCGCGTTCCAGCAGATCTTCGAGCAGCCGCAATTCCTGCGCGCGATGGTCAACACGGTACTGATCGGCGTGATCGGTGGCGCCATCGCCGTGGCTTGCTACACCTGCATCGGCCTGGCCATGCACCGCAAGCCGGATGGCTGGACGCGTTTCCTCGATTACAGCGTGCTGGTGCCCCGTGCCATTCCGGGTCTCCTGGCTGGCCTGGCGTTCCTGTGGGTGTTCCTGTTCGTGCCGAACTGGATCGAGACCGGCCTGACCGACAGCGGCCTGCCGTTCGCCAACTGGATCATCGAGAACGTTGTGCCGAGCCTGCGCGACCTGCGCAGCACGATCTTCAGCGTGTGGATCGCCTACACGGTCGTGTGGCTGGCCTATGGCCTGCGGCTGATCTCGGCTGCGCTGCTACAAGTCGGTCCGGAACTGGAAGAGGCGGCACGCTCGGTCGGCGCCACCCGCGCCCGCACCACGCGCGACGTGACGGTACCGCTCACGCGCTACGGCCTGCTCGGCGCGTGGCTGCTGATCTTCCTGATTTTCGAGCGCGAGTACTCGACCGGTGTGTATCTGCTGTCGCCGGGCACCGAGACGATCGGCTCGATGCTGGTTTCCCTGTGGGCGGGCGGCGCCATCGATATCGTTGCCGCGCTGTCCTTCGTCAATATCGTGCTGGTGGCCGTCGGCCTCGGCATCGCACTGCGTTTCGGAGTGAAGCTCCATGATTGAACTCACTGTCAACGACCTGCACCTGCAATACGGCAACAACCCGGTTCTCAAGGGTGTCTCGATGCAGCTGCACAAGGGCGAGGTCGTCTCGCTGCTGGGCCCATCCGGTTCGGGCAAGACCACGCTGCTGCGTGCTGTCGCCGGCCTCGAGCAAGCGAGCCAGGGCACTGTCCAGATCGGCGATCGCGTCATGTTCGACGGCGCCAAGAAACTCGACGTGCCGGCCGAAGGGCGCAACCTGGGCCTGGTGTTCCAGTCGTACGCGCTGTGGCCGCACAAGACCGTGGCGGAGAACGTCGCCTACCCGCTCAAGCTGCGCAAGACGCCCGCCTCGCAGATCAAGGAACGCGTACAAGCCGTGCTGCAGCAACTGGGCCTCGGCCATCTGGGCGAGCGTTTCCCGAGCCAGCTCTCCGGCGGCCAACAGCAGCGTGTGGCGATCGCCCGCGCGCTGGTCTACAACCCGCCCGTGATCCTGCTCGACGAGCCACTCTCGAACCTCGACGCCAAGCTGCGCGAAGAAGCACGTGCGTTCCTGCGCGAGCTGATCGTCCGCCTGGGCCTGTCGGCCCTGATGGTCACGCACGACCAGAGCGAAGCGATGGCCATGTCCGATCGCATCCTGCTGCTCAACAACGGCGTGATCGAACAGCAAGGCACGCCCGAAGAAATGTACGGCGCGCCGCAGACGCTCTTCACCGCCGAGTTCATGGGCAGCAACAACCGTGTCAACGGCAAGATCGCGGAAGTGCGTGATGGCATGGCCCGCCTGGTAGACGAAACGGGAGGTTGGTCGCTATGGGGCGTGGCGCGCGGTGATCTGAAGCCGGGTGCTTCAGCACACGGCGTGATCCGGCTCGAACAGGTTCGGGTGGGCATCGACAACGCCGACAACACCATCCACCTGCCGCTCGCCACGCGCATGTACCTGGGAGACCGGTGGGAATGCCTCTTCCGCGCCACCGACGACAGCGGCGCGACGGGCACAGGCCTGCGCGCCTACTCCGCCAGCGCGCCCAGCGACGGCAAGTACGCGCTGACCTTCCCGCGCGAACAGTTCTGGCTGTACGCCGCTTGAAGCAACAGCAGTAACCGCCGATTCATCGGCAACAAAAAAAAGGCAGCCTCGGCTGCCTTTTTCTTTGGCTGATACTGGACCGGTCGGTCAGTCCTTCACCACCGGCAGGTGCTCCGGATTGTTTTCCGGTGCCGTGGTGTTACGGATGAAGATGGCCGCCAAGATCAGCCCCAGCTCATACAGCAGCCACAGCGGCACCGCCAGCAGCAACTGCGACATCACGTCCGGCGGCGTCACAACAGCGGCGATCACGAAGGCGCCGACCACCACGTACGGCCGCGCCTGCCGCAGCTTCTCCAGGCTCACGATGCCAAAGCGCACCAGCACCATCACCACCACCGGCACTTCGAAGGTGATGCCGAAGGCAAGGAACGTCGTCATGGCGAAGCTCAGGTACTTGTCGATGTCGGTGGACATCTCGGCACCCAGCGGCGCGTTGTAGTGCGCCATCACCTTGAACACCGTCGGGAAGACCAGGAAATATGCAAACGCCACGCCGCACAGGAACAGCACATAAGTGCTCACCACCAGCGGCATGATCATCCGCTTTTCGTGCGTGTACAGCCCCGGCGCTACAAAACGCCAGATTTGATATAGCACCCAAGGCAGTGCGATGAGGAAGGCAGCCAGCAGCGTTACCTTCATCGGCACGAAGAACGAGCCGGTGACGTCCGTCACGATCATGTGACCGTTCTTGGGCAACGCCTGGATCAGCGGCCGCGAGAACAGGTTGAAAATATCCGGCGCCCAGTAGACCAGGCCCAGAAAAATCAGCAGCACGCCGGCACCCGCCTTGACGATGCGCTCACGCAGCTCGACCAGGTGCGAAATGAAGGTTTCCTGCGCGCCGTCCTCGGGCGACTCTTGCGGATCGAGCGGAGCGGCACTCATGTCGGGTGGAAAAGAGAGAAGTCAGGACACGGCACCGCAGACACGGCTCGCGCCAGGAAGATCATTCGAAGAAGGAACGCGCACGCGACTGTGCGGCAACGATGGGCGGACGATGGCGCTTGACGCGTGCCGCACCCGATTGCGCCCACATGCGCACGCCCTGCTTCTGGCGGTACCACTTGGGCATCGAGAGCTGCTTGTTGCGCCAGCTGTTACGGCCGTTGCGCGACTTGCCCGGCGCGGGGCGCCAGTCGGGCGCGGAGGTCGACGTCTGGGCCGGGTCACCCAGCGCCTCGTTCAGGCGCTCGTTGATCTCCGTCGTGTGTTTGCTGACCTCCTGGTGGATGGTCTGCTCCACATTGCGCGCGGCCTGCTCGAAGTCGGTGCGCATCTTGCGCAGTTCCTCGAGCTCGATTTCGCGGCTGACCTCGGCCTTCACATCGGCAATGTAGCGCTGTGCGCGGCCAAGCAAGGCGCCAGCGGTACGCGCCACCTTGGGCAGACGCTCGGGCCCGATGACGACGAGCGCCACCATGCCAATGAGCGCCAGCTTGGAAATGCCGAGATCGATCATCGGTCAGCGGGCGTCTGTATTCAGCCTTGCTTGGACTTGTCGCGCGCTTCGACGTCGATCGTCGTCGAATCGTGCAGCTCGCGCGGCGGCTGGCCGGCGGTCTGTTGTGGTTGTTGCGAACCGGCCGGCTTGTCTTCCTGCCCTTCGCGCATGCCGTCCTTGAAGCCCTTCACCGCGCTGCCCAGATCCGAACCGATGTTGCGCAGCTTCTTCGTGCCGAACACCATCATGATGATCACCAGCACGATCAGCCAGTGCCAAATGCTAAAGGAACCCATGTCCTACTCCCACGTAAATACGGCTGGCGGTGCCGCAACGATGGCGGCGCCATTGGTTGAGTTTACGGATTTGCGTACATCGGCTTGCTGTCATTCAGATACAGCCAACCTTTCACAATACGATACAGCATCCAGATGCCCAGAGCCCACAGCACGGCAAAGCCGATGAAGGCGACGGGAATGAGCAGCACGCCGACAACACCCCAGAGTACGCACCACCAGAACGAACGGATCTGCCAGCGGAAGTGCGACTCATACAGCGTGCCGCGCACATCGTCACGCTTAACATAGCCGACGATGATGGCAATCAATGCAGTGATACCGCCGGTCAGCCAAAAAATGGCGTAGAGCGCATACAAAATATGCGTGAGACGACGCAGCCCGGCTAGGCGCTCCGCGTCGTCCGTCACCACCACTGCCGCTGCGTATTTGTCCACGCTGCCTCCCTGCGACGATTCGCCACCGTAGTCAGTCACCCGCCGCGTCGCGCGCCTGGGACTTGCGCAGTGCCTTCTCTTCGAGACCCGAAAGCCCCTCTCTGCGGGCCAGTTCGCTCACCACGTCATCCGGCGTGAGGTCGAAGTGCGATAGCAGCACCATGGTGTGGAACCACAGGTCGGCTACTTCGTAGACGACTTTGCTGCGCGCCTCGGCGGTCATGCCCGCGGCCCGGGCATCCTTGGCGGCCATCACGGTCTCGGTGGCCTCTTCGCCGATCTTTTTTAGGATGGCATCGTCGCCCTTGTTGAACAGGCGCGCGATGTAGCTCTTTTCCGGGTCGCCGCCGTTGGCGAGCTTGCGGGATTCGAGCACCTCGCCCAGGCGGCGCAGGGTGTCACTCATGATTGTGGCCGGGCTTGCCGGCGTAAATGTCGTCGGGGTTCTTGAGCACCGGCTCGACGGTGTGCCAATCGCCGTCTTCCACATTGCCTTCGAACTTCTGGAAAAAGCACGCGTGGCGGCCAGTATGGCAGGCGATACCGCCAATTTGTGTGACGCGAAGCAAGACGACGTCTTCATCGCAGTCGAGGCGGATTTCGTGCACCTTCTGGATGTGGCCGGACTCCTCGCCCTTGTGCCACAGGCGCTTGC
Source organism: Ralstonia pickettii (assembly GCF_016466415.2). Lineage (NCBI taxonomy): Bacteria > Pseudomonadati > Pseudomonadota > Betaproteobacteria > Burkholderiales > Burkholderiaceae > Ralstonia > Ralstonia pickettii. Next base: position 2,821,890 of record NZ_CP066771.1, read on the forward strand.
GCGAGCGCGACCAGAACACGGCCTCGCCGCTTTCAACCGTCTTCTGCAGCGCCTCGCGGTTCATGAACGCGAACATCAGGACGTCATTGCTGCCCTGCTCCTGCACGATCACCGGCACCAGGCCGTTGTCGTCCCAGTGGACCTTGTTCAGCCACTTCTTGCTCATGATCCGATCCGTACTGGAATGGCTTGCTCTGCCATGAATTGCTTGGCCTGGCCAACGGTGTATTCGCCGTAGTGGAAGATGCTGGCGGCCAGCACCGCATCGGCGTGACCTCGCTGAATGCCGTCAGCCAGATGCTGCAGGTTGCCCACGCCGCCCGAGGCGATGACCGGAACCGGCACTGCGTCCGACACGGCGCGCGTGAGTTCCAGGTCGAAGCCGGCCTTGGTGCCGTCCCGGTCCATGCTGGTGAGCAGGATTTCGCCGGCGCCGCGCTGCGCCATTTCGCGCGCCCATGCCACGGCGTCCAGGCCCGTGCCCTTGCGGCCGCCGTGCGTGAAGACTTCCCAGCGCGGCGCTTCGCCTTCGGCCGACACCTTCTTGGCGTCGATAGCCACGACGATGCACTGCGCGCCATGGCGGGCACTGGCGTCCGACACGAGCTGCGGATTCGCCACCGCCGAGGAGTTCATGCTGATCTTGTCCGCACCGGCATTGAGCAGCCGTCGCACATCTTCCAGCGCACGCACACCGCCGCCCACCGTCAGCGGAATGAACACCTGCGACGCCACCGCTTCAATGATGCCCAGCATCAGGTCGCGCCCGTCGGACGTGGCCGTGATGTCGAGGAAGGTGATTTCGTCGGCGCCCTGCTCGTCGTAGCGGCGTGCGATTTCTACGGGGTCGCCGGCGTCGCGCAATTCGACAAAGTTGACGCCCTTGACCACCCGGCCGTTGGTCACGTCCAGGCAGGGGATGATTCGTTTGGCTAGCATGATGGGTCGGACGCCGGAGCGCCCGTTGTGCACGGCTGGATCAACGATCAGGCCGCGCCGAGTTTGTCCGCGAGGGCTTGCGCTTCCTTGAAGTTCAGGTCGCCCGAATAGATGGCGCGGCCGCAGATCACGCCTTCCACGCCATGCTCTTCGACCGCGCACAGGTGGTCGATGTCCTTCAGGTTCGACAGGCCGCCGCTGGCAATGACAGGAATCTTCACCGACTGCGCCAGCTTGACGGTGGCATCGATGTTGATGCCCTGCAGCATGCCGTCGCGGCCGATGTCGGTGTAGATGATGCCTTCGACGCCGTAATCCTCGTACTTCTTGGCGAGGTCAACGACTTCATGGCCGGAGAGCTTGCTCCAGCCGTCGGTCGCCACCTTGCCGTCCTTGGCATCGAGCCCGACGATGATATGGCCGCCGAATGCCGTGCATGCGTCCCGCAGAAAGCCCGGGTCCTTGACCGCCGCCGTGCCGATGATCACGTACGACAAGCCGTCGTCGAGCCAGCGCTCGATGGTGCCCAGATCGCGGATGCCGCCGCCGAGTTGCACGGGGATCTCGTCGCCCACCTCGGCGAGGATGGCCTTGACGGCCGCCTCGTTACGCGGCTTGCCCGCGAAAGCGCCATTCAGGTCGACGAGGTGCAAGCGGCGCGCACCCTGCTCGACCCAATGCCGCGCCATGGCAGCGGGGTCTTCCGAGAATACGGTGGCTTGATCCATATCGCCTTGTTTGAGGCGCACACACTGACCGTCCTTCAGGTCGATGGCCGGGATGAGCAGCATAGTCGTAACGACAAAGTTGAGGGGGTGAGGTTAAACGGGCAAAAGGGATTCGGTTGCGACTGTGAGCCCGAGTTCACGGGTTCCAGTGCACGAAGTTCCGGTAGATCTGCAGACCGGCTTGCGCACTTTTTTCCGGGTGAAACTGTGTTGCAAAAATATTATCCCGGGCGATGGCGGAGGTAAACCGCACGCCGTATTCGGTCTCTCCGACCGATTCGTCGGCATTCGCGAGCCGCGCGTAGTAGCTGTGCACGAAATAGAAGTAGCTCTGGTCCGGCACACCTTCCCAAAGGGCGTGGGCACGACTCTGGTGCACGCGGTTCCAGCCCATCTGGGGCACTTTGTACCGCGAACCGTCCGGCTGCAACTTGCCGTCCAGATCAAAGCGGACCACATCGCCCTTGATGAGGCCCAGCCCTTCGGTGTATTGCTGCCCGGGGCGCGCCTCGGTGCTGCGCTCCAGCAGCATCTGCTCGCCGACGCATACGCCGAGCATCGGCTTGCTGCGCGATGCCTCGAGCACAGCGTCGCGCAGGCCGGACTGGTCGAACGCGGCCATGCAGTCGGGCATGGCGCCTTGCCCTGGCAGGACGACGCGGTCGGCGGCGCGGATTTCATCCGCTTGCGCACTGATGCGCACATCGGCCTCCGGAGCAACGGCCATCAGGGCTTGCGCCACCGAGCGCAGATTGCCCATGCCGTAATCGACGATTGCGATCTTAGTCATGACTCAATTTAGGCCCGAAGTACGGGCAACAGGGTTTTCAACCCATCAACGATGAATTCCACGGCCAGCGCCGCCAGGATCAGGCCCATCAAACGCGTACCGACGTTGATGCCGGTGCGCCCGATCACACGGGCGATCGGCTCGGCCGCGCGCAACACGATCCAGACCACGGCTGCGATCGCCACACCGACACCCGCCAGGAGAAGCAGGTCCCACCAGTGCTTGGTCTTACCGGCATAGACGATGACCGTGCTGATCGAGCCTGGGCCCGTGAGTAGCGGAATCGCCAGCGGCACGACCGCAATGCTGGCCTTGGCGCCGGCCTCGTCCTCTTCCTCGGGCGTGGCCTTGGTGCGGCTGGTCTGCGCATTGAGCATGTTCAACGCGATCATGATCATGATGATCCCGCCACCGACCTGCAGCGAACCCACCGAAAACCCGAAAAAGCTGATGATCTGCTCGCCCAGCAACGCCGACAGGCCGATCACGATCGCCACCGAAATCGATGCCACCTTGATGGTGCGGCGCTTCTCCTCATCCGTCTGGCTCTCGGTCAGGCTGATGAAGAACGGGATCGCCCCGATCGGGTTGATCAGCGCGAGCAGCGAGAAAAAGCTTTTGGTCAGATCCATCGGATCGGCGGCCGGTTTGGAGTCGGATAGGCGCGGCCAGGCCGACGCGGTGATTTACAGGGCGCCCTTGGTCGACGGAATCGTGCCGGCGGCGCGCGGATCGATTTCAACCGCCATGCGCAGCGCGCGGCCGAAGGCCTTGAACACGGTTTCGATCTGGTGGTGCGCGTTGACGCCGCGCAGGTTGTCGATATGCAGCGTCACGCCGGCATGGTTGACGAACCCACGGAAGAATTCGATGGACAGGTCCACATCAAAGTTGCCCACGCGAGCACGCGTGAACGGTACGTGGAACTCCAGGCCCGGACGGCCGGAGAAGTCGATGACTACGCGCGACAGCGCTTCGTCCAGCGGCACGTAGCTGTGGCCGTAGCGCACGATGCCCTTTTTGTCGCCGATGGCCTTGGCGACGGCCTGGCCCAGCGTGATGCCGACGTCTTCCACGGTGTGGTGATCGTCGATATGGGTATCGCCGGTGGCCGAGACGTCCAGGTCGACCATGCCGTGACGGGCGATCTGGTCGAGCATGTGGTCGAGGAACGGGACGCCGGTGTTCAGCGTCTGCTTGCCCGTGCCGTCCAAATCAAGGGCGACGCGGATCTGCGTTTCAGAGGTGTTGCGAGTGACCTCGGCACGGCGGCTCATGGGGCTTCCTGCATCGATGCGACAAAGGCATCGATAAATTGCGCGTTTTCTTCGGGATTACTGACCGTCACGCGCAGACAGTTGGCCAGCAACGGGTGCATTTTACTGACGTTTTTGATGAGAACACGCCGTTTTAGCAGGCGATCGAACATTCCCGCTGCATCGGGTACGCGCACCAGGATGAAGTTGGCGGCGCTCGGGAAGACTTCAACACCCGGCAGCGCAGCCAGCGCGTCGATCAGCTTGGTGCGCTCGGCCCGTAAAGTCGCTGCCTGGGCATCGAGCACATCCACGTGTTCGAGCATGAACTGGGCGGTGGCCTCGGTCAGCACATTGATGTTGTACGGCGGGCGCACCTTGTCCAGCTCGGCAATCCACTTCGGGTGGCCGGCTACGTAGCCCAGACGAATGCCCGCCAAGCCGAGCTTGGAGACGGTGCGCATCACCAGAAGGTGATCGAAATCGCGCAGACGCGGCATCCAGCTATGTTGCGCGAACGGCTGGTACGCCTCGTCGACGACCACCAGGCTCTGGCAGACCGGGCCGCGCGCGGCGCGGATGATCGCGTCCATGTCGGCCGCGTCGAACAGGTTGCCCGTCGGGTTGTTCGGATACGCCAGATAGATGACGGCAGGCTGGTGCTCGGCCATGGCCGCCAGCATCGCTTCACGGTCAAGCGTCAGGTCCGCCTTGAGCGGTACGCCGACAAAGTTCAAGCCCAGCAGCTGCGCCGACATCGCGTACATCACGAAACCCGGCACCGGCGCCAGCACGGTCGCGCCCGGCTTGGCCGCCGCAATGGCGATCAGGCTGATGATCTCGTCCGAACCATTGCCCAGCAGCACCTCGGCACCGGCCGGCACATGCATCACCTGCTTGAGCTGCGCCTTTAACGCGTCGGCCGTCGGCACCGGGTAGCGGTTGAGCGCGACTTCGGCCAGGCGCTTGCCCAGCGCGTCGCGCAGCATCGCCGGCAGTGGATACGGGTTCTCCATCGCGTCCAGCTTGACCATGCCGGTCGCGTCGGGCACGTGGTACGCGCCCATGGCGCGAACGTCGTCGCGCACGATGCGGGCGAGCAGGTCATCCAGAGAGGCTTGGGCCGGAGCGGTGGCGGTCATCGTCGTGCGGCGGATGTTATTCGGACGTGGGGCGTTGCAGGCGATATTCAGCGCTGCGGGCGTGCGCCTGCAGCCCTTCGCCGTAGGCCAGCTCGGCGGCAATCTCGCCCAGCATCTGTGCGCCGGCTTCGCTCACCTCGATCAGGCTGGAGCGCTTGATGAAGTCGTACACGCCCAGCGGCGACGAGAAACGCGCCGTGCGCGAGGTCGGCAGGACGTGGTTCGGGCCCGCGCAGTAATCGCCGAGCGATTCGCTGGTGTATTTGCCGAGGAAGATCGCGCCGGCGTGGCGGATGCGCTCGGCCCACTGGCGCGGGTTTTCCGCCGAAACCTCCAGATGCTCCGGCGCGATGTCGTTGGCGATGTCGCACGCCTCTTCCATGTCGCGCACCTTGATGAGCGCACCTCGGCCCGACAGCGATTCTGCGATCACGCTCCGGCGCGGCATGTCTTCCAGCTGGCGGTTGATGCTGGCTTCCACCTGCGCGATGAACTCGGCGTTCGGGCACAGCAGGATCGACTGGGCCAGCTCGTCGTGCTCGGCTTGCGAGAACAAGTCCATCGCCACCCAGTCCGGATCGGTCGTGCCATCGCAGATGACGAGGATTTCCGACGGACCGGCAATCATGTCGATGCCCACTGTGCCGAACACGCGGCGCTTGGCGGCCGCCACATAGGCGTTGCCCGGGCCGACGATCTTGTCGACGGCGGGGACGGTGTCCGTGCCATAAGCCAGCGCACCCACGGCCTGCGCGCCGCCGATGGTGAACACGCGGTCCACCCCGGCAATGCAGGCCGCAGCCAGCACCAGCTCGTTGCGCACGCCGCCCGGCGTGGGCACCACCATGATGATTTCCTTGACCCCGGCCACGCGCGCCGGAATCGCGTTCATCAGCACCGACGACGGGTACGCCGCCTTGCCGCCTGGCACGTAGATGCCCACGCGGTCGAGCGGCGTCACCTTCTGGCCGAGCACCGTGCCGTCGGCTTCGGCGTATTCCCAGCTGTGCGTGCCGCACTCGATCTTTTGCTTCTCGTGATACGCACGTACGCGGGCGGCGGCGGCTTCCAGAGCCGCGCGGCGCTTGGGCTCCAGGCCGTCCAGCGCGGTCTGCAGCACGGCGGGCGACAGCTCCAGCGCGGCTACGCTCTCGGCTTCGATGCGGTCGAAGCGGCGGGTGGCTTCCAGGACGGCGGCGTCGCCGCGCGCCTTCACATCGGCCAGGATCTGCGCAGCGGCGCGGTCGATGGCTTCGTCTTCGCTCGCTTCGAACGCGAGCACCTGGCGCAGTTGCGCCGCGAATCCGGCGTCGGCCGAATCCAGTTTACGGATGGTCAGGCTCATGCGGCTTCCCCAACACGCGCGTCCGTCGCGGAGGCGCGCTCGAAAGCGTCGAGGATGGGCGCCAGCCTGTCACGCTTGAGTTTCAGCGCAGCCTGGTTGACGACCAGTCGGGACGAGATCTGCACGATCTCTTCCACCTCGACGAGGTTGTTTGCGCGCAGCGTGCCGCCCGTGCTGACCAGGTCGACGATGGCATCAGCCAGGCCCACCAGCGGGCCCAGCTCCATCGAGCCGTACAGCTTGATCAGGTCGACGTGCACACCCTTCTTGGCGAAGTGTTCGCGCGCGGTATTCAGATACTTCGTCGCCACCGACAGGCGCGCACCCTGGCGCACCGCGTTGGCGTAATCGAAGCCCTTGGGCACCGCCACCGACATGCGGCAGCGGGCGATATTCAGGTCGATGGGCGCATACAGGCCCGCCATGCCGTGCTCCATCAGCACGTCGCGGCCGGCCACGCCGAAATCCGCCGCGCCGTATTGCACGTAGGTCGGCACGTCGGAGGCACGCACGATGATCACGCGCAGCGCGGGGTCCGACGTCGGCAGAATCAGCTTGCGCGAGGTTTCCGGGTCTTCGGTCACCTCGATGCCGGCAGCCTTCAGCAACGGCAGCGTCTCTTCAAAGATGCGCCCTTTGGACAACGCCAGCGTGAGCTGGTTGGAGGCGGACTGGAATGCGTTCATGGCCGGCTTACCCCTGGATGCGGCGGATCTTGGCGCCGACGGCGGACAGCTTGTCTTCGATGCGGTCGTAACCGCGATCAAGATGATAGATGCGGTCGACCAGCGTCTCGCCCTGCGCGATCAGCCCGGCGATGACGAGGCTGGCCGAGGCGCGCAGGTCGGTTGCCATGACGGTCGCACCCGACAATTGCTCGACGCCCGTCACCACCGCCGTCTTGCCTTCGATCACGATATTGGCGCCCAGGCGGTTCAGTTCCTGCACGTGCATGAAGCGGTTTTCGAAGATGGTCTCCGTCACCGTGGCAGAGCCCTCGGCGATGGCGTTGAGCATCATGAACTGCGCCTGCATGTCGGTCGGGAACGCCGGGTATTCCGACGTGCGGAAGCTCACGGCCTTGGGGCGGCCGGTCATCTGCACACGGATCCAGTCGTCGCCCGTGGTGAGCGTTACGCCGGCTTCGCGCAGCTTGTCGAGCACGGCATCGAGAATGCCGGGCGGCACGGCGCGCAGCGTCACGTCGCCACCGGCCGCAGCCACGGCACACAGGAATGTGCCGGCTTCAATACGATCGGCAATCACCGTGTGCGCGGCGCCGTGCAGCGCTTCAACACCCTGGATGACCAGGCGGTCGGTGCCGATGCCTTCGATGCGCGCGCCCATCTTCACGAGCAGATTGGCGAGGTCGGTGACCTCAGGCTCGCGCGCGGCGTTTTCCAGCACGGTCTCGCCGTCGGCAAGCGCGGCTGCCATCAGCAGGTTTTCCGTACCCGTGACCGTCACCATGTCGGTGACGATGCGCGCGCCGCGCAGACGCTTTGCGCCATCGGCAAGCTTGGCTTCAATGTAGCCGTGCTCGATGACGATCTCGGCGCCCATCAATTGCAGCCCCTTGATGTGCTGATCCACCGGACGCGCGCCGATGCCGCAACCGCCCGGCAGCGACACACGCGCATGGCCGAAACGCGCCAGCAGCGGGCCCAGCACCAGGATCGATGCACGCATCGTCTTCACCAGGTCGTACGAAGCTTCAGGCGTGTGGATGGTGGCAGCGTCGAGCGTGAGGTTGTGACCGTCGAGCACGCCTTCCACGCCCATCTGGCGCAGCAGCTTGAGCATCGTGCGCACGTCCTGCAGATTCGGCACGTTGCTCAGCGCCAGCGGCTCGGCCGTCAGCAGCGCGGCACACATGATGGGCAGCGCGGCGTTCTTGGCGCCAGACACGCGGATTTCGCCCGAGAGCGGGCCATTGCCCTCGATCAGCAGTTTGTCCATGAGCGAGACGTCTCGTCGATCACTGTGGAAGGGGCGCTCGGCGAGCGCAAGGTCGGAATGGGTTGAAACGGTAACCGGGGTAGGATCAAGCTCGGCCATCAGGGCTGCCACTCCGCCGGGGTGAGCGTCTTCATGGACAGCGCGTGAATTTCGGCGCGCATCCGCTCACCCAGCGCGGCGTAGACGAGCTGGTGACGCTGGATCAACCGCTTGCCTTCAAATTGCGCGCTGACGATGGTGGCAAAAAAGTGCTGGCCGTCGCCCTCGACTTCGAGGTGCTCGCACGGCAGGCCGGTTTCGATGTACTGCTTGACTTGTTCGGGTGTGGGCAACATGGCCGTCCCTTCTCCTGCAAAACGTTAGGGTGAGCGTCGTTCGTTTTCTTATCGACGCATCAATGGCGCAGCTTGTAGCCCGTGCGCAGCATCTGCAGGGCCACACCCCCCACCACGACCAGCGCGATCAGCATCACGCCGAGGCTCGTCGCCACCGGCACATCGGACACGCCGAAGAAGCCGTAGCGGAAGCCGTCGATCATGTAGAAGAACGGGTTGGCGTGGGACACCGCCTGCCAAAACGGCGGCAGTGAATGAATCGAATAGAACACGCCCGCCAGGAAGGTGGCCGGCACGATCAGAAAGTTCTGGAACGCTGCGAGCTGGTCGAACTTTTCAGCCCAGATACCGGCGATTAGCCCCAAGGTGCCCAGCACGCTCGCGCCCAGCACGGCAAACACGATGATCCACAGCGGCTGCGCGAAGTGCAGGTGCGCAAACAAGGTCGTCACGACGAGCACGCCAGTCCCCACGGCCAACCCGCGAATGATGGAGGCGCACACATACGCGCCGAACATCTCCCAGTGCGACAGTGGCGGCAGCATGATGAACACCAGGTTGCCGGTGATCTTCGACTGGATGAGCGACGATGAGCTGTTTGCGAACGCGTTCTGCAGCACGCTCATCATCACCAGGCCGGGCACCAGGAAGGCGGTGTAGCTCAACTGGTCGAACACCTTGACGCGGTCTTCCAGCACGTGGCCGAAGATCAGCAGATACAGCAGCGCGGTCAGCACCGGCGCGGCCACGGTCTGGAAGCTCACTTTCCAGAAACGCAGGACTTCCTTGTACAGCAGCGTACGGAAACCGACCCAACGGCCCGGCATGCTCTCGGGAATGACGTTCATGCGGCGGGCTCCAGAGCAGAATCAGGAATGGCAGGCGCCTGAGGCCCGAGGGGCAATCCGCTTTCGCGCCGCATGATCTGCACGAACACGTCTTCCAGATCGGCCTTGGCGACTTCCATGTCGTCGATCTCGCAGCCGGCAAGGCGGCACGTGGAGAGAATCTGTTCGACCTCGCCGTAGCCCGACAGGCGCAGACGCACGCCGCGCTCGCCATGGTTGCCCGGCAGGCGAAGGCTTTCGAGCGATGCCGGCAACGCACCCTTCGCAAAGCTCAGCACCAGCTGCAACCCGGCAAATTGGGACAGCAGATTCGCCGTGCGATCGAGCGCCACCACCTCGCCAAACTTGAGCATGGCAATGCGGTCGCACAGGGATTCGGCCTCTTCCAGATAGTGCGTGGTCAGCACGACAGTGTGGCCCTCGCGATTTAGGCGGGAGATGAATTTCCACAGCGTCTGGCGCAGCTCGACGTCCACGCCGGCAGTCGGCTCGTCCAGCACGATCACGGGCGGCCGGTGTACCAGCGCCTGCGCCACCAGCACGCGGCGCTTCATGCCACCGGAGAGCGCACGCATGTTGGCGTCGGCCTTGTTGGTCAGGTCCAGATTGGCCATGACCTCGTCGATCCAGTCGTCGTTCTTGGTCAGGCCGAAGTAGCCCGACTGCAGGCGCAGCGTTTCGCGCACCGTGAAAAACGGATCGAACACCAGTTCCTGCGGCACCACGCCCAGCTTGCGGCGCGCGGTGCGGTAGTCGGAAACGACGTCGTGGCCGAGCACGCGCACGCTGCCGGAATCAGCACGATTCAGGCCCGCGAGGATGGAGATCAGCGTGGTCTTGCCCGCGCCGTTGGGGCCCAGCAGGCCGAAAAACTCGCCCTGCTCGACAGACAGGCTCACGCCCTTGAGCGCTTGCAATGACTTGTAGCGCTTGCGGACGTCAGCGATTTCGATGGCTTTCATGGCCGACAAAGTGAACTACCCTGCGCATATCGTGGCCATGAATCGACGTGGCGATCACGGCAGCGGACGCCGCACACGGCGGCGGCAGAGCGACAAACCCAGAATTATAGGGGAACTGGACCAACTCACGGCGTCACCACTGAAGACGCCGAACCGCGAATGACAGGGGTGCGCACGACCCCGGCCCGGAGCGCGGCGTCGCGATGACGGGTTCGGAGCAATCACCCCGCGCCCGCACCGGACGCCGCCTCAATGTCGAGCGTGATGGTGCGCAGCAGGGGCGGGCGCGATAGCCAGCAGAGATTCCAGGCCGTACAGCGTGGCGAGATTGGACAGCGCCTGCGGAGCGCCTGCGATATCGAGTGTGATACCGGCATCCTGCGCCGTGCGCTGCCACGACAGCAGCACCGCCAGCGCTGACGAATCGACCTGCGACAAGCCGGCGCAATCAATGTGCAGCGCGGCATTGCCGGCTTCGCGCGCTTGGCCGAGCTGAGCCTCGCCCTCGCGCAGAACGCGCGGCGCTTCGCGGTGAGTCAGCGGGCCGGACAAGGTCAACATGATGGGAATGGGGGCACTGAAAAAGAAACAGCGGCCAGAGTTGACCGCTGCGAGAATTCTACCGGAAGGTGGCTTACTTTGCCGGACCCTTCTCGAGCTGCGAGTTGCGCTCGTTCAGGAAGCTCACCAGCCCAGCCACGCCGCCGCGCTTGCTGATGACATCGGCAAACTGGTTCTTGTACGTCTCCGACAGCCAGAGGCCGCTGATGTTGATGTCGTACACCTTCCAGCCACCGGCCGTCTTTTCCAAACGGTAGTCCAGGGCCACTGGTTCGCCGTTGTTGTTCACGGTCGAGCGCACCACCACATCGGTGTCATCTGCGGCCGCCCGGAACGGCTTGTACGAAACGGTCTGGTTCTTCACATTCGACAGCGCGCCGGCGTAAGTGCGGATGAGCAGCGTTTTGAAGCCTTCCTGGATCTGTTGCTGCTGCTCCGGCGACGCCTGGTTCCAGAAACGGCCCATCGCGATCTGTGTGGTGCGCTTGAAATCGGCGCGCGGCACGATCTTCTGGTCGACCAGCTGGTACACCTTGGTCATGTTGCCGCCACGCAGTTCCGGATCGCTCTTGATGGTGCTGAGCACGTCGTCCACAGCCGTCTTGACCGTGGCTTGTGCGTCGGCGTCCTGGGCGTGGACCGGCGCAGCTGCCACGACAGCCGTCAGCGTGAGACCGGCGAGCAGGGAGCGGAGAAGCTTCTTCAACATATCGCGTCCTTATAGTGTGATTTTTGGGTCGCTTGCTGCGCATGCGCGGCAATCTTGTTGGCGATTAGAACAGACCGCCCGCAGCCAAGTTCGTGCGGGCCGGCCACTTTTACGCCTTGTCACCTTTGAGGCGAGCTTGTTACGTGTGCCGATCAGCGGCGGAACACCGGCCAGTTGGGGGTGAAGCGATGGTACGGCGAGACCGTCGCGTCACCGGTATCCGGCGACTTCGTGTTGTCCTGGTCTTCCGGCAGGTTGCCGTCATAGATCAGGTAGCGGCGGCGCTGCAAATAGGCATCGCGCAGGAAGGTGTACTTGTCGACCGCGGCCTGTTCGAACACATTGCTGGCTCCAAGCAGGTTCGCGCGCACGTCAACCACGCGCAACGCGGCCAGCGAGTAGGTGATCGCGCTGTCGTGCCAGTACGTGAGCGGGTCCATCTGCCAGTCGACCAGGAACCCCACGGTGTCACGTGCAGTGCTCGGGCCGAGCAGCGGCCACACGACGTACGGACCCGACGGCACACCCCATACGCCCAGCGTCTGGCCGAAGTCTTCCTTGTGCTTGGGCAGGCCGGCGTCCGACGCAATGTCGATCAGGCCACCCAGACCCAGCACGGTATTGATCGCCACGCGCATGGTGTCTTCCAGCGCGGCGGTGCCCTTCAATTGCAGCAGGTTGTTGACGGCCGAATAGACATCGCCCGCATTCGAGAAGAAATTCGACACCGCCGTGCGCGCTGGCGACGGCACCACATCGACATACGTTTGCGCAACCGGCTTCAGCACGCCCTTGTCGAGGTCTTCGTTGATGCGGAAGACTTCGCGGTTGAACGGTTCGATCGGGTCAGCCGGATTGGCATTCGGCCCCGTCGCACAGCCGGCCAGCATCGTGGCGCCTGCAGCCACAGCCAGCGCAAAGCCGCGCAGCATTTGGATGGATGTTGTTATTTTCATGGCTTAGTGCTCCCGCTGCCCTCGGCCGGCTTGGTTCCGCCGGCACTGCCATTCGCGCTGCCGGCACCGGCATCCGCGGCCTTGCTATAGAGGAACTGGCTGATCAGGTTTTCCAGCACCACCGCCGACTGCGTCATGGTGATCTTGCTGCCGCTGGCAAGCATGGCCGAGTCGCCGCCCGGTTCAATGCCAATGTATTGCTCACCGAGCAGACCCGAGGTCAGGACCTTGGCCGAACTGTCTTTCGGAAACTGATAGCGCTGATCCATGTCGAGCACCGCGATGGCCTGGTAGCTCTTGTCATCGAACAGGATCTGCGACACACGGCCGACCACCACACCCGAACTTTTGACCGGCGCCCGCACCTTCAACCCGCCGATATTGTCGAAGGCCGCCTTCACCTGGTAAGTCTTGGCAAACGAGAACGAACTCATATTGCCCGCTTTGAGCGCCAGGAACAGCAGCGCAATGATGCCCACCAGAACGAACAGGCCGACCCAGAAATCGAGGACGCTTTTACGCATGATCTTTTCTCGTTGAACGCTAACGACAACCGGCGGCTCAGCTGAACATCAGCGCCGTGAGCACGAAATCCAGCGCCAGCACGGTGAGCGACGCGATCACCACCGTGCGGGTGGTCGCGCGCGAGACGCCTTCTGGCGTGGCCTTGGCCTCATATCCCTGATACAGGGCAATGAAGGTGACCGCCACACCAAACACGAAACTCTTGATGACGCCGTTGAGCACGTCGTCCATGACATCGACGCCGGCCTGCATCTGCGACCAGAACGCGCCGGGGTCCACACCAATCAGTCCGACCCCGACGAAGTATCCGCCCAAAATACCCACCGCACTGAAAATCGCGGCCAGCAACGGCATGGCGATGAAGCCCGCCCAGAAACGCGGCGCCAGCACGCGGGCCAGCGGATCGACTGCCATCATTTCCATGGCGATCAGCTGCTCGCCGGCTTTCATCAGGCCAATCTCGGCCGTGAGCGACGTACCGGCGCGACCGGCAAACAGCAGGGCCGTCACCACCGGCCCCAGCTCGCGCACCAGCGACAGCGCCACTAGCAAACCCAGCGCCTGCTCGGAGCCGTAGCGGTTAAGCGTGTTGTAGCCCTGCAAACCAAGCACGAAGCCAACGAACAGACCCGACACAGCAATGATGATGAACGAATCATTGCCGATGAAGCGCAGTTGCTCGATCACCAGGCGCGGGCGACGGAGCACGTCGCCCGAAGCGCCAATGAGCGAAATCAACGTGCGTGCGGCATAGCCGAAGCGGCTGATCAGCACCAGAACAAAGCGGCCGATGGTGGAAATCATCGTGCGCCTCCGCTCTTGCCCAGACCGAAGTCATCTGCCAGCGGTGCCCCGGGATAGTGGAACGGCACGGGACCGTCCGCCTCTCCGTGCACGAACTGACGGACGAACGGATCGGTCGATGCGGTCAGCTCAGCCGGCGTGCCTGCGGCAGCAATGCCACCGTTGGCAATGAAGTAGACGTAATCGGCAATGTGGAACGTCTCCTGCACGTCGTGCGAAACGATGATGCTGGTCGCGCCGAGCGCGTCGTTCAGCTTGCGGATGAGCGACGCGGTCAGGCCCAGCGAGATCGGGTCCAGCCCAGCGAACGGCTCGTCATAGAGGATGAGCGACGGATCCAGCGCAATCGCCCGCGCCAGCGCCACGCGCCGGGCCATGCCGCCGGAAATTTCCGAAGGCATCAGGTCGCGCGCACCGCGCAGGCCGACGGCGTTCAGCTTCATCAGCACCAGATCGCGGATGAGCAGTTCGGGCAGTTCGGTATGTTCGCGCAGTGGAAATGCCACATTGTCGAACACGGACAGATCGGTGAACAACGCCCCGAACTGGAACAGCATGCCCATCTGGCGGCGCGCAGCGTACAGCGCGCGCTTGTCCATGGCGCCGATGTCCTGGCCGTGCACGCGTACAGTGCCGGCGGCAGCGGCCACTTGGCCGCCAATCAACCGCAGAATCGTCGTCTTGCCGCAGCCCGAGCCGCCCATGACGGCCACCACGCTGCCCTTGGGCACGCGCATGCACAGGCCGGACAGGATGCGCCGCGCGCCTGGCTGATAGGCGAAATCGACCTGATCGAGTTCGACAACGGCGTTGGAAGGCTGGGTGGACACGGTGGAGATCGGTGCAGAGGGCTCGGCAGGTTGGCGGCTTCATGCTGCCGCATCTCGTTGTCTTGACTACCGCTGGCTCGCCAACAGACGCAGCTTCGCGCGGCCCGCCATTATAGGTGGAAACCCGCGTAGCCCGTCAGTCACGCCGTGCTTACCGACAGTTTGTGTGGCTTGTTCGCCGCGCTGGGGGTTTCCGGGTCTTGCGGGGCTGCTGAAAGTGGTGCGCCTGCGCAGCTGGCGTTGGTACCTGCAGGCGACAGCAGGAGCAGCCTATTCGCCGCTATCCAGCCGTAGGTCGGCTTGGCGAATCACCCCCTGCCAGTGCGTGGCGTCATGGCGCACGGTCTGGGCGAACGTGTCGGGGGCATCCCATTCGGGTTCGAAGCCGCCGGCACGCAACGTAGCGCGGACATCACCTGAAGCGACGGCGCGCCGCAATTCGGCCGCCGCGCGCATCGAGAAAGACCGGGGAGTGCGTGCCGGCATGAAGGAGCCGATCCAGGCGCTGCGATCAAATCCGGCGAGACCGCCTTCGCGCAGGGTCGGCACAGCGGGTGCGAAACGCGAGCGAGTCCCTCCCGTCACCCCGAGCAACCGTAGCTGGCCATTGGCCGCGGCGGCCGCCACACTCGGATAGCAGGCGAAACACGCCGTCATGCGCCCGGCCAGGATCTGTTGCACGAGCCCTGCTTCACCGCGGACGGCCACATGCGGCGCATGGAATGCGTAGTCGCGCACAAACTGCTCGGCGACAAGGTGCGACCACGTGCCGACGATATCCGAGCCGCAATTGACCGTGACGGACTCACCGCTCGCCTGCGCGAGCAGATCGGTCACGGAATAGATCGGCAAGCGCGCATCGATCGCGAGAAACAGGGGCAGCGTGGCCACCATCGCGACCGGCTGGAAATCGCGCAGCGGGTCATACGACGCCGGCTCGAGCGCGGGCTGGGCGACGAACGTGGTCTGCTGGAGCAGCAACGTATGGCCATCGGAGGGCGCGCGGGCGACGGCCTCGCCGGCGGCCATGCCATTGGCTGCCGGGCGATCCTCGACGCCCACCTCGCGGCCGACCTGCTGCTGCAGTTGCGTCGCGAGTGCGCGCGCCAGTGCATCGAACGCGCTGCCTTCCGCCGCCGGCACGACCAGACGCAGCGGTTGCGACGGATAGCCTTGCAGCAAAGCACGCGCGGGCGACGCCAGCATCGCCGGCAGCATGCCAAGCCACGCAAGCGCTCGCCGCCGCTGCCGATCCGGCACATCGGGCGCGTGGGGCACATCTGCACGCACATTGCGGGCGCGAGGTCGCATGAGGCAGTTGGGGATCACGGGGAAATCTCATTCTAGAAATCCGCCTGTCCGCCCTGCACTCATGTAAACCATGTCGACGTAAACCATGAGGCATGACGCTTGTGCCTCAGCAAACGCGGCACAAACAAAAAGGCCCGCCGAGGCAGGCGGGCCTGAGTCAAACGGTCAACCGCGTGGTCAGCGCGGCAGGTCCGAATGACCCATGAGAAACGCATCAACCGAGCGGGCAGCCTGGCGGCCTTCCCGGATCGCCCACACGACGAGCGACTGGCCACGGCGCACATCGCCGGCAGCGAACACCTTCGGCACGTTGGTGGCGTAGGCGTTGTCGCCTTCGGTGGCGGCACGCGCGTTGTTGCGCGCGTCCTTCGTCACGCCAAAGGCATCCAGCAAGCCGCCGACCGGGTTGGTAAAGCCCATCGCCAGCAGCACGAGATCGGCCTTGAGCGTGAATTCGCTGCCTGCCACCTCGACCATCTTGCCGTCCTTCCACTCCAGGCGCACGGCGGTGAGGCCCGTCACGCGGCCGTTCTCGCCGATGAGCGCCTTGGTGGCGACCGACCAGTCGCGCTGGCAACCTTCATCATGCGACGACGACGTGCGCAGCTTGATCGGCCAGTACGGCCACACCAGCGGCTTGTTCTCTTCTTCGGGCGGACGCGGCAGCAGTTCAAACTGCGTGACCGATGCGGCGCCGTGGCGGTTGGACGTGCCCACGCAGTCCGAGCCCGTGTCGCCGCCGCCGATCACGATAACGTGCTTGCCATCCGCGCGGATCGGGTTCGGCGCATCGCCGGCCACTTCCTTGTTCTGCGGGATCAGAAATTCGAGCGCGTAATGCACGCCATCCAGATCACGGCCGGGCACCGGCAGATCGCGCGGCACTTCCGAACCGCCCGTCAGCACCACGGCGTCGAATTGCTTGAGGATGTCTTCCGCGGCGATAGTCTCGCGGGCATCGTTGGTGATGCCGGCCGGAACCGTCTTGTCGCCCACCATCACACCGGTGCGGAACGTCACGCCCTCGGCTTCCATCTGCTGCATGCGGCGGTCGATCTGCGCCTTCTCCAGCTTGAAGTCGGGGATGCCGTAGCGCAGCAGGCCGCCGATGCGGTCGTTCTTTTCGAACAGCGTCACATCGTGACCGGCGCGCGCCAGTTGCTGCGCTGCCGCCATGCCAGCCGGGCCCGAGCCGACCACGGCCACGGTCTTGCCAGTCTTGTGCTTCGGCACTTGCGGCGCCACCCAGCCTTCTTCCCACGCCTTGTCGATGATGGCGTGCTCGATCGACTTGATTCCGACCGGGAGTTCATTAATGCCCAGCGTGCAAGCCGCCTCGCACGGTGCCGGGCAGATGCGGCCCGTGAACTCGGGGAAGTTGTTGGTCGAGTGAAGCACTTCAATCGCGGTCTTCCAGTCCTGGCGATACACCAGGTCATTGAAGTCCGGGATGATGTTGTTGACCGGGCAGCCGTTGTTGCAGAACGGAATGCCGCAGTCCATGCAGCGTGCGCCCTGGATCTTGGCTTCGTTGTCCGCCAGCGCGAACACGAATTCCTTGTAATGCTTCACGCGCGCTTCGGGCGCTTCGTATGCCTCGTTCTGGCGGGGAAATTCGAGAAAACCAGTCGCCTTGCCCATGGTGTCCTTCCTGTCTCGACCTTGCCGGCACAGCGGTGCTGGCGAGGCGTCGAGCCTGTCTTGTGAGGTTGCGTTGTATTCAGTGGCGGCGGGCGCCGATCATCGATCGACCACCCGCCAAGTCGCTTGGAATCAGGTTCAGGCGGCGATCTGTTCGCGGCCCGCTTCCTGTTCCCGCTCGTACATCTCGGTCAGTGCGCGCTTGTACTCGGTCGGGAAGACCTTGACGAAACGACGGCGCGCATTGTTCCAGTCGGCCAGCAGTTCCTTGGCACGCTCGGAGCCGGTGTAGCGGAAGTGCTTTTCCACCAGCGCCTTGAGCAGTTGCTCGTCGAGCACGCGCTCGCCGTTCACCTTGTGCCAGGTCGACGGGGTATGAGCCTTCTCCTGGTCGGCCGCCGAAAGCACGGATTCCAGCGCCACCATTGCCGTGTTGCAGCGCTTGTCGAACAGGCCGTCTTCGTCATAGACGTAGGCCACGCCGCCCGACATGCCTGCCGCGAAGTTGCGGCCGGTGGTGCCGAGCACGACGACGGTGCCGCCGGTCATGTATTCGCAGCCGTGGTCGCCCGTGCCTTCCACCACCGTGGTGGCGCCGGAATTGCGCACCGCGAAGCGCTCGCCGGCCACGCCGTTGAAGAACGCCTCACCAGCCAGCGCACCGTACAGCACGGTGTTGCCGACGATGATGTTGTTGGTCGGCTCACCGCGGAACTCGTGCGGCGGACGCACGATCACGCGGCCGCCCGACAGGCCCTTGCCCACGTAGTCGTTGCCGTCGCCCACCAGGTCCAGCGTGATGCCATGCGCCAGGAACGCGCCGAACGACTGGCCGGCCGTGCCCTGCATCTGCACGTGGATCGAGTCATCGGGCAAACCCTCGTGGCCATAACGCTTGGCGACTTCTCCCGAGAGCATCGCGCCGACCGTGCGGTTGACGTTGCGCACCGGCTGGATGAACGAAACACGCTCGCCTTTCTCCAGCGCAGCCTTGGACTTCTCGATGAGCTGGTGATCCAGTGCACGATCCAGACCGTGGTCTTGCACATCGACCTGGTAGCACGGCTCGCCTTCCTTCTTGGCCGGCTGGTAGAAGATGCGCGCGAAGTCCAGGCCGCGGGCCTTCCAGTGTTCGATACCGGCCTTTGTGTCCAGCAGGTCGGCGCGGCCGATCAGTTCGTTGAACGTGCGGATGCCCAGTTGCGCCATGATTTCGCGCACTTCCTCGGCCACGAAGAAGAAGTAGTTCACCACGTGCTCAGGTTTGCCCGAGAACTTCTTGCGCAGCACCGGATCCTGCGTCGCCACGCCCACCGGGCAGGTGTTCAGGTGGCACTTGCGCATCATGATGCAGCCTTCGACGACCAGCGGGGCGGTCGCAAAGCCGAATTCGTCAGCGCCCAGCAGCGCGCCGATCACAACGTCGCGCCCGGTCTTCATCTGGCCGTCAGCCTGCACGCGGATGCGGTTGCGCAGGCCGTTGAGCATCAGCGTCTGCTGCGTCTCGGCCAGGCCCAGTTCCCAGGGCGTACCGGCGTGTTTGATCGACGACCACGGCGAGGCGCCCGTGCCACCGTCATGACCGGCGATCACCACGTGGTCTGCCTTGGCCTTGGCGACACCTGCCGCCACCGTACCCACGCCGACTTCCGACACCAGCTTGACCGACACGTCCGAACGCGGGTTCACGTTCTTCAGATCGTGGATGAGCTGCGCCAGATCTTCAATCGAATAGATGTCGTGGTGCGGCGGCGGCGAGATCAGGCCCACGCCCGGCACTGCATAACGCAGCTTGCCGATGTAATCCGTCACCTTGTGGCCGGGCAGTTGACCGCCCTCGCCGGGCTTGGCGCCCTGCGCCATCTTGATCTGGATCTGATCAGCCGACGCCAGGTACTCGGCCGTCACGCCAAAGCGGCCCGAGGCTACCTGCTTGATTTTCGAGCGCAGCGAATCGCCCTCTTGCAGTTCCAGATCGCGCTCGACCACTTCGCGGCCGATCACGTCCGACAGCTTCGTGCCCTGCTTGATGGGAATGCCGCGCAGTTCGTTGCGATAACGACGCTCGTCTTCACCGCCTTCGCCCGTGTTCGACTTGCCGCCGATGCGGTTCATCGCCACGGCCAGCGTGGTGTGCGCTTCCGTGCTGATCGAACCCAGCGACATGGCGCCGGTCGCGAAGCGCTTGACGATCTCCTTGGCCGGTTCGACTTCTTCCAGCGGAATCGCGCGCGCCGGGTCCACCTTGAACTCGAACAGGCCGCGCAGCGTCATGTGGCGCTTGCTCTGATCGTTGATCAGGTTCGCGTATTCCTTGTACGTCTGGTACGAATTCGCGCGCGTCGCGTGCTGCAGCTTGGCGATCGAATCCGGCGTCCACATGTGCTCTTCACCGCGGACGCGGTAGGCGTATTCGCCGCCGGCGTCCAGCATGTTCGCCAGCACCGGTGCATCGCCAAAGGCGTCGCGGTGCAGGCGCAGCGCCTCTTCAGCCACCTCGAAGATGCCGATGCCGCCCACGTTGGATGCGGTGCCCTGGAAGTACTTGTCGACCAGTTCGCGCGACAGGCCGATCGCTTCGAAGATCTGCGCGCCGGTGTACGACATGTACGTCGAGATGCCCATCTTGGACATTACCTTGTGCAGGCCCTTGCCGATCGCCTTGGTGAAGTTGTAGATGGCCTTCTCGGCCGTCAGACCCAGACTCGGCGCGAGTTCGGCCAGCGTTTCCATTGCCAGGTACGGGTGCACGGCTTCTGCACCGTAGCCGGCCAGCAGTGCGAAGTGGTGCACTTCACGGGCCGAACCTGTTTCAACGACCAGACCCGTGCTCGTGCGCAAGCCCTTGTCCACCAGGTGATGGTGGATGGCAGACGTGGCCAGCAGCGCGGGAATCGCGGCCTGCTTCTCGTCGACCGCGCGGTCCGAAACGATCAGGATGTTGTAGCCCGACTTGACCGCATCGACAGCCTCGGCGCACAGCGAAGCCAGGCGCGCTTCGATGCCTTCCTTGCCCCACGCCACCGGATAGCAGATGTCCAGCTCGTAAGCCATGAACTTGCCGCCGGTGTAGTGCTCGATGTTGCGGATCTTCGCCATGTCCTTGAAGTCCAGCACGGGCTGGCTCACTTCAAGGCGCATCGGCGGGTTGATGTTGTTCAGCTCAAGCAGGTTCGGCTTCGGCCCGATGAACGAGACGAGCGACATCACCACGTTTTCGCGGATCGGGTCGATCGGCGGGTTCGTGACCTGCGCGAACAGTTGCTTGAAGTAGTTGTAGAGCGTCTTGTTCTTCGAGGACAGCACGGCCAGCGGGCTGTCGTTGCCCATAGAGCCGGCGGCCTCTTCGCCGTTGGCGGCCATCGGGGCCATCAGGAACTTGACGTCTTCCTGGGTGTAGGCAAACGCCTGCTGACGGTCAAGCAGCTTGGCGGCCGGCTTGGTCTCGGCGGCCACGTCTTCAGGCTTGGCTTCCAGCTCGTCGAGCTTGATGCGCACGGCATCAATCCAGCTCTTGTACGGCTTGGCGTTGGCCAGATTGTCCTTGAGTTCCTTGTCGTCGATGATGCGGCCCTGCTCCATGTCGATCAGGAACATCTTGCCCGGCTGCAGACGCCACTTCTTGACGATGCGGGACTCGGGAATCGGCAGCACGCCGGCTTCCGAAGCCATCACGACCATGTCGTCATCGGTCACGTAATAACGCGCCGGACGCAGGCCGTTACGGTCGAGCGTTGCGCCGATCTGGCGGCCGTCGGTAAAGCAGATGGCGGCGGGGCCGTCCCACGGCTCCATCATCGCGGCATGGTATTCGTAGAAGGCGCGACGATTGTCGTCCATCAGCGTGTGTTGTTCCCACGCTTCCGGAATCATCATCATCATCGCCTGGGCCAGCGGATAGCCCGCCATCGTCAGCAGTTCGAGGCAGTTGTCGAACGAAGCCGTATCGGATTGGCCCGGATAGATCAGCGGCCACAGCTTGGGCAGGTCATCGCCCAGCACCGGCGACGAGATGCCGCCCGTACGTGCGTTGATCCAGTTGACGTTGCCCTTGACGGTGTTGATTTCGCCGTTGTGCGCAACCATGCGGTACGGGTGCGCCAGTTCCCATGCAGGGAACGTGTTGGTCGAGAAACGCTGGTGCACCAGCGCAAGCGCCGACACCGTGCGCGGATCAGCCAGATCCTGGTAGTACCGGCCGACCTGTTCGCAAAGCAGCAGGCCCTTGTAGACGATCGTGCGCGCCGACATCGAGGGCACGAAGTATTCTTTGCCGTGCTTGAGCTTGAGCGCCTGGATGGCGTGGCTGGCGGTCTTGCGGATCACGTACAGCTTCCGCTCCAGCGCGTCGGTGGTCATGATGTCGCGGCCGCGCCCGATGAAGATCTGGCGGATCACCGGCTCGGTCTTCTGCACCGTCGGCGACATCGGCATGGTCTTGTCGACCGGAACATCGCGCCAGCCCAGCACAACCTGGCCTTCCAGACGCACGGTGCGCTCAAGTTCCTGCTCACAGGCCAGGCGCGAAGCGTGTTCCTTCGGCAGGAAGATCATGCCGACGCCGTATTCGCCGGCCGGCGGCAGGTTGATACCCTGCTTGGCCATTTCTTCACGGAAGAACTGGTCGGGAATCTGCAGCAGGATGCCTGCGCCGTCGCCCATCAGCGGGTCAGCGCCTACAGCGCCCCGGTGGTCGAGGTTGTGCAGGATGCGCAAGCCCTGCTGGACGATCTCGTGGCTCTTCTTGCCCTTGATGTGGGCGACGAAGCCGACGCCGCAAGCGTCGTGTTCATTGGTCGGGTCGTACAGACCCTGGGCCGACGGCGCCGACGGCGTGATGGGGAAGGAATGTTGTTCCACGGCGATCTTCCGAGGTTGTAGGTACAACGCGCCGCAGAAGGCCCTCGCGATCGTGCGGATGCGAAGGCAGACAGGCAATGGCGCGCCGCACCATGAATGCGGGGTGAAACGAATATAAAAGAGTGGCCCGTAACAGGCAAAATTTTTTAAATGGGGTCGGAGTAAATTAGTAAATGCGTAGTCTCAGTGCGGGCTTTTTAATAGGGACAGATTAAAACCACCCGAATCGATGCGCCCATACATGACAGCGCCGCCATCCCGCTATTCGGTGCGCGCGCTGCCCTCCGCTTCCACCGCCGTGGTTTGGCGCGGCGGCCGCCCCTTGGGCAATGGCGCAACGCGACGGCCTCCGGTGCGCGCAAGTGTCGCGAGAAACGCCTCATTGCCGAGCGGCCAACCACTGTGCACATGCTGGCGAATCTGCGCGAACTGGTCGGAGCCCAAACCTTCATGCCACAACGTTCGGTAGCGCGACTGGCGCTCAAAAGGCGTGTTGCCAAGGCGCCAGTAACAGAAGTGGTCACTCACCCACGGAATGGATTGAATGCCGACGTGGTGACGATACGTGCTCCATCGATCTTCTTCCGGCGTGCTGACGAGCCCCGCGCGCACCGCGTTCGATTCCACATACAACAGGATCGGCAGCACCCACTCGGCGGGGTCCAGTACCGTCGATCGGAAACGCCCTTCCCACAACGTGCCGCTGCGATCCGCCGCAGCGTTGAAGTAGCGCGTATAGCGCCGTCCCACAGCCTGCAGCGTTCGCGAAAGACTGTCCGCCACCTTGGGTGTCCCCACCAGATGGACGTGATTCGGCATCAGCGAAAACCCATGGATGGCGAAGTCATGCTCGCGGGCGGCCATGCGCAGCGTGTCGAGATAGAACGCGTAGTCGTCGTCGCCGCGGAAAACGGTCTGGCGATTGTTGCCGCGCTGCAACACGTGCACCGGGACATCGATTGGGCTGAGACGAGGCAGGCGAGCCATGGAAAAACGGGTGGAGAAAAGCGCCATCGTAGCCGGAGCGCGTGAATCTGTCCCCAATTTTTAGGGCGCAAACGCTTGCATAGCGCTGTCGTCGGGGCGCAACGGAGAAGTTTGCGTGCCGTCAAATCGGCGGCCCTATGCGCTATCGACGACTGGTCCAACTTGATCCCAAGCAAATCGGCCGGGCGACTTCCCCGCGAGACTGGCTCCCACCACATCACAAGACGACACGAGAGGGAGCGATTGATGGCTTTTCACCGCCTAGCCGTTGTAGCTGTTGCCGCCGGAATGCTTGCCGCCGGGTTCAGCCAGGCCGCCTTTGCGCAGGGCACGGATTTGCCGCCGGCCTCCGGTAATTGGATGGTACGTCTGCGCGCCGTCAACCTGACAGCCGCCAACAAATCCGACCCGGTGCCTGCACTGGCCATTCCGGCTGACGCCATTCAGATCAACAACAAGGTCCTGCCCGAACTGGACATCTCGTATTTCTTTACGCCACATCTGGCCGCCGAGCTGATCCTGACTTACCCGCAACAGCAGGACGTCACGGTCATGCGAAGCGCGCTGGGCGGCCCCACCAAGATCGGCAGTTTCCGCCACTTGCCGCCCATCCTGACGATGCAGTATCACTTCACGCCCGAGTCGCGCTTCAAGCCGTACGTGGGCGCAGGCATCAACTACACGCGCATCTCGAATGTCGATCTCCAGGTGCCCGGCGTTGGTTCGCTGGACCTCAGCAAGAACAGCTTCGGCCCCGCGCTGCAGGTCGGCTTCGACTATCGCCTGACCGAACGCCTCTACTTCAACGTCGACCTGAAGAAGACCTGGATCAGCGCCGACGTGAAGATGGGCGGCCAGACCATCAGCAAAGTCAAGGTTGACCCGTGGCTGCTGGGCGTCGGCCTGGGCTATCGCTTTTAAGGGAGGACGATCAGCGAACTGACACTGTCCTGATCGACTTTTACCGACGTGCCGCAGGGGCCGTCGACGGCGGGGGCGCTCGTCGGCGGTGGTTGGCGCGTTCGGCCCGGCATGCGTTGGGGCGGCCGGGCATTTTTTTTGGGCGCTCGGTTCAGATCAGCTGCCTGATGGTCGGGGAGTGGGCAAGCGAGTAGCCGCCCCGCCGACGCCGTCGCTCAAACTGCATCCACCGCAAAGATGCGGCGATGCTCCTTGATGGCGTAACGATCCGTCATGCCGGCGATGTAATGCGCAATCCAGCGCGGCTGCTCGTCGGGGTTGGCTTTCGCCTGGTACTGCGGTGGCAGCAGGCGCGGGTCGTCCATGAACGCGCGGAACAGATCGTCGATGATGCGGCGCGCTTTGGCGGACATGCGCATCACAAGATAGTGCCGATACAGGTTATCGAACAGAAAGCGCTTGAGCACGCGCGCCTCTTCATGCATCGCTGCAGAGAACGCGACGAGCGCCGGCGCGGCACGCACATCGTCGATACACTGCGGCGCAACTTCAGCAATGCCGGCACGCGTGGTGCCGATCAGATCGACGATCAACGCGTTGATGATGCGACGAATCGTTTCGTTGATCAGGCGCCGGCCGCTGACGTTCGGGAACGCCGCCTCGGCTTCGCGCCGATGGATGGCCCACAGCGGCACGTCTTCTAGTTGCTCCAACGTGATCAGGCCGGAACGCAAACCATCGTCGATATCGTGGTTGTTGTACGCGACCTCATCGGCGAGATTGGCAAGCTGCGCTTCCAGCGACGGCTGTTGCCCTTCGAGAAAACGGCGGCCCAAGTCACCGAGCGTGGCCGCGTTGTTGCGCGAGCAATGTTTGAGAATACCCTCGCGCGTTTCGAAGGTCAGGTTCAAACCATCAAAACCGCCGTAGCGCTCCTCCAGCCGATCGACAACCAGCAAGCTCTGCAGATTGTGTTCGAAGCCTCCGTATGGCTTCATGCAATCGTTGAGTGCGTCCTGCCCCGCATGACCGAACGGCGTGTGGCCCAGATCGTGCGCCAGCGAAACCGCTTCGACCAAGTCTTCGTTCAGGCGCAGGCTGCGCGCAATCGAACGGGCAATCTGCGCGACCTCGAGGCTGTGCGTGAGCCGGGTCCGGAACAGGTCGCCCTCGTGGTTCACAAAGACCTGCGTCTTGTATTCGAGCCGGCGGAAAGCGGTGCTGTGGATGATGCGATCGCGGTCACGCTGGAACTC
The DNA here is from genome assembly GCF_016466415.2 of Ralstonia pickettii. Taxonomy (NCBI): domain Bacteria; kingdom Pseudomonadati; phylum Pseudomonadota; class Betaproteobacteria; order Burkholderiales; family Burkholderiaceae; genus Ralstonia; species Ralstonia pickettii. Next base: position 2,847,555 of record NZ_CP066771.1, read on the forward strand.
GGTGCGCGATGTGGATGGCGGCTCGGCGTGTACGCGGCCGCGCGTCTGCGCCGAATGCGCGGCGTAGGGAGCGAGAGGGCCTTCGAGATCGAACGGCGCGGACGGCACATCAAATCGGTCGTTCATCGGGCCCTCTCGTCTCGTATCAGGCGATGGGTGCTTCGGTCGGTGGTCGCAGCACGGCGTGCTGCAAGGTGGCGCGCAAGTCCGCGTCGGGCACCGCGGTCACGAACGCCTGGCCCAGCTTGCGCAGCAGCACGAACTTGATCTCGCCGGCTTCGGCCTTCTTGTCGACGCGCATCAGGTCGATGAAGCGATCAACGCCGAGGTCCGGCGCCACCGTCGGCAGGTTCGCCGCACGCGTGAGCGCGGTGATGCGGTTGCGCGTGTCGATGTCGATAAAGCCCAGTCGATGCGACAGATCCGCCGCCATCACCATGCCACAGCCGACGGCTTCGCCGTGCAGCCATTCGCCGTAGCCCAGGCCGGCCTCGATGGCGTGGCCAAAGGTGTGACCAAAATTGAGGGTGGCACGCAGGCCGGTTTCCCGCTCATCCTGTGCCACGACTGCGGCCTTGATGCGCACCGAGCCACGCACGGCTTCGGCCATCAGGTCGGTATCGCAATCGTTGAGACCCTTGATGTTCTGTTCGATCCAGGCGAAGTAATCGGCATCGGCAATTGCGCCATGCTTGATGACCTCGGCCATACCGGCCGCCAGCTCTCGGGCAGGCAACGTGCGCAGCGTATCGATATCGGCCAGCACCGCCTGCGGCTGGTGGAACGCGCCGATCATGTTTTTGCCCAGCGGGTGGTTGATGCCCGTCTTGCCGCCCACCGAGGAATCGACTTGTGAGAGCAGCGTCGTCGGCACCTGGATGAACGGCACGCCGCGCATGTAGCAGGCGGCGGCAAAGCCGGTCATGTCGCCGACAACGCCGCCGCCCAGCGCGATCAGCGTGGTCTTGCGATCCGCACCCGCCGTCAACAGCGCATCAAAGATGCGGTTGAGCGTGTCCCACTTCTTGAACGATTCCCCATCAGGCAATACAACCGTGTCGACCGCCTTGCCGAGCGAACGAATGGCCGCTTCGACCTTCGCCGCATACAACGGTGCGACGGTCTCGTTGGTGACGATCACGGCACGCGCGCCGCGAATATGGGGCGCGAACAACTCGGCCTTGGACAACAGCCCCGAGCCGATATGGATCGGATAGGCGCGATCGCCAAGGTCAACATCAACGGTAATCATGACTGTGGGGAGACTTGCGAGGAGGTGGAAGAGCCTGCGGGCGGAGCCACAATGCCGGCCACTTCGAGTTGCATCAAGACCATATTAACAAGCTGCGCGACGGTGGGCTTGCCGGTTTCGATGACGAAATGCGCCACGTCACGGTACAGCGGATCGCGGATCGCATGCAGCTCCTCCAGCTTGGCGCGCGGGTTCTCTGTCTGCAGCAGCGGCCGGTTCTTGTCGTGGCGCGTGCGCAGATACAGGTCATGCGGATTGGCGCGCAGGTAGATCACCGTGCCACGCTCGCGCAGGAACGCCCGGTTTTCGGCCCGCAACACGGCGCCCCCACCCGTGGCGATGACCACGCCATCGCGCGCGGTCAGCTCGTCGATCATGTGGGTTTCGCGATCGCGAAAACCGACCTCGCCTTCGTGCTCGAAAATGACCGGCACGCGCACGCCGCACCGCGCTTCGATCTCATGGTCGGAGTCGAAGAACGGCAGATCGAGCCGACGCGCCACCGCCCGGCCGACCGTGGTCTTGCCCGCGCCCATCAAGCCGACGAAAAATACGTTCGAAACAGACAAAATCACGTGAAATCAGGAATTTGAGCCTGATTGTAGTGGCATTTGGTCACCATCCTGCACAAACCCCGCCGCAGGACACAAAAAAGCCCGGCGCTCCATTCAGGAGGCCGGGCCTTTTTATCGAAACGCCGCCGTGGGTTACTTCAGCGACAGTTGATCGGACAGCACACGCGGCGTCAGGAAGACCAGCAGCTCGGTGCGGTTGTTAATCTTGCTCGTGCTCTTGAACAGATTGCCGAGCACCGGAATGTCGCCTAGAAGCGGCACCTTGTTGATGTCGGTCCGCTCGTTCTGCGTGTAGATACCGCCGATCACGACCGTGCCGCCATTCTCGACCAGCACCTGCGTCTGCACGTGCTTGGTGTCAATGGCGAAGCCGTTGGTGGTCTGGATACCTACGCTGTCCTTGTTGACGTCCACATCCAGGAAGATGTTGCCGTCCGGCGTGATCTTGGGCGTCACTTCCAGCTTCAGGTTGGCCTTCTTGAACGACACCGAAGTCGCACCGGAAGACGTCGCCTGCTGGTACGGAATCTCAGTACCTTGCTCGATCAGCGCCTTGATGTTGTCGGCAGTGACCACGCGCGGGCTGGAGACGATCTTGCCGCGGCCGTCAGCTTCCAGCGCAGACAGCTCCAGCGCCAGGAAGCGGCCGGCACCGGCGTTAAACAGGCTCACGGCCACGCTGGCTGCGTTCACGCCGTTGATGCCATTGGCGGGGAAGCTGATCGCCGGGCTGTTGTCCCACGTGGCACCCTGCGTAATCGGCGACACCACGTTGGTGTAGGTATTGCCGTAACCAGCGCCATTCGTCTTCGACGCGAAGCCCAGCTTCGCACCCAAGTTGCGGCTGAACGTGTCGTCCGCCTCGACGATGCGCGCCTCGATCATCACCTGGCGAACCGGGATGTCGATCTTCAAGAGGAAGGCCTGCACCTCTTCAAGCTTGCTCGGGATGTCGGAGACGAACAGTTGATTCGTCCGCGTATCCGCGGTGAGCGAGCCGCGCTTGGACAGGATCCGGGAAGTCGCGACACCGCCAGCGACACCGCCTGCCCCACCCGCGGCGCCGGCACCCAGCAGCATGTTGCGCACATCCCCAGCGCTTTGGTAGTTCAGGCGGAACACCTGGCTGCGCAGTGGCTCCAGCTCGGTCACTTGCTGCTGCGACTCAAGCTCGGCCTTTTCCTTCGTGGCCAGCTCACCGCGCGGGGCAACCCACAGGACGTTGCCGTTGCGACGCGATGCCAGCCCCTTCGAATCGAGCACGATCTGCAGTGCCTGATCCCAGGGCACATCTTTCAGGCGCAGCGAAAGGGTGCCCGTCACGCTATCGCTGGTCACGATGTTGAGGTTCGTGAAGTCGGCGAAGACTTGCAGCAGCGAACGCACATCGATGTTCTGGAAGTTCAGCGACAGGCGCTCACCGCGGTAGCCGGGGCCAGAAATCAGCTTGTTCGGGTCTTCCTTGGTCGGACGCACCTCCACCACGAACTGCGTGTCGGTCTGGTACGAGCTGTATTGCCAGTTACCGCGCGGCTCGATGATCAGGCGTGCACCTGTGCCGTTGTCGGTGGCACGCATGGCCTGCACCGGCGTGCCGAAATCGCTCACGTCATAGCGACGGCGCAGCGACTGTGGCAGCGTCGCACCGACGAAGTCCACGACGAGGTTCTGGCCTTGCTGGGCGATGTTGATCGCCGAGTTGGCAGTCGACAGGTCGACCACCACGCGGCCAGCAAGGTCCTCGCCACGGCGGAAATCAACATTGCGCACCGCCGGGCGCTCAGCGCCCGCGACGGGTGCCGGGGCCGAGAATGTCGGCGCCGCGACAGCCGCCGCCACTGGCGCAGCTTCCAGCGTCAGTACGTACTGGTTGCCACGCACCTCCGACTTGTATTGCGTCTGGCGCGATAGATCGAGCACGACGCGGGTACGGTCGCCGATCTGCACGACGTTCGCCGAACGCAGCAGCTTGCCGCCGTACTGGTAATTGGCGCGGCCCTGCGCGAAGCTGGCCCCGAAGAAGTCGATGGCGATACGCGCAGGCTGCTGCGTGCTGAACTCCACCGGTTTCTGCGTCGGCGCGCTCTTGAGCGTGACCGTCACCACGGTGGATTCACCGGCCGTGGCCTGCTCCACCTTTTCGATCGTGTTGCCGGAGACGGCCGCCGCAGGCGCTGCCTGCTGGGCGACCGCCTGACCGGCCACCATGAACAGGCACAGCGAAAGCCATGCCACCGCGCCCCCCCGGGCCACTCGGGCTGCCTGCGACAGGCCGCCCTTCACAAGACGCATCGTCATTGCGCGCTCTCCTGAACTTTCAGGGTCGTCATTTTTTCTTTCCATTCGGTCGTGCCTTCGCGCACCAGCTCACGCAGGGTGAGTTCCTGGTCTCCGATGCGGAGGATGCGACCATAGTTTTGTCCGATGTACTGCCCCACATGCACATGCTGCGTCTTGTCCCCGACAGACACGACGGCTTCCGTCTCGCCATTGCGCTTCATCGTCCCGACCAGCTTGAAGGCTTCCAGCGGATAGTCTTCCAGCGGCTCGCGACGGCGATTCGGTTCCGGCGATTCGTTTTGCGCGCGCGAAAGTTCTGCCACCTTTTGCACACTGAACGGATCAGTCTGCTTGGTGGTCGTGTATTCGCGCGGCGCGTAAGGCTTGGGTTCGGGCAGCGGCGGCACGGTCGTACTGACGCTCTGGCGCGCTTGCTGCATCCATTGCTGCAATTCATCGTCTTCGCTCGCGCCGCAGGCCGTCAGCACGACGGCCAGGCACAGCGGCGACAGACGCAGAACATGCGACATGCGGCGACGGCTCATGGTGCGGCCCCTCATTTGGCGCCTCCCTTGGCGGCGGCGTTCGCCTTGCGCTGCGCGGCCTGCTCATCGGCATCGAGTGCCCGGTAGGCCTCAGCGCGCGTTTCCATCACCATGCCGCCATCCTTGGTGCCCGTCAGGGAGATGTTCTGCAGCGTGACGATGCGCGACAGCGCCGCCACGTCGGCCGCAAACAGCGCCATGTCGTGATAGCGGCCATTTACCTTCACCGCCACCGGGATCTCGGCGTAGTAAGGCTTGACCACTGCGCCAGACGGACGGAACAGGTCGAAGGTCAGGCCACGCGCGATACCGGCGTGGTTGACGTCGGCCAGCAGCGCATCCATCTCGGTCTTGTTGGGCAGTTGCAGTTCGAGCTTGGCGACACGCTGCTCGACCTCAGCCTTCTGCTTGCGCAGCGCTTCCAGATTCACTACTTGCGCAAGCTTGCTCTGGTATGCCGACTTGAGGTTGGCCTGTTCGGTGCGCTTGGCGTCGCGCTCGTCGAACTTGCCGCTCCAATACAACTGCCAGCCCAGGCCGATCACCAGCACGGCAGAGAGAATCATGAACAGGATGCGCGGCGCGATCGGCCACGTTTCCGGCTCGTTCAGGTTCAGGCCACGGAACTGGCTGACCAGGTCTTCCAACGAAATTTCGGTCGAGAGCGCCATGGTTATTTCCCCGCCGTGGCCGCACCCGGCTTGGCCGGCGTCGCCGGTTCGGCCTTCCACTGGAAGCGGATCGTGAAGTTGAACAGGCGACGCTGTTCCTTCAGGTTATTCGTCATGGTGGTGGCCACCGATTCGCCCAGTTCGGCATGATCGAGCCAGGGCACCGCGCCCAGGTTGCGCAGCAGGTCCGACACGCGCTCGTTCGACTGCGCCACGCCCGACACGGTGTAACGCTCGCCTTCCTGCTTGAGCGAGGTGAGATAGATCCCGTCGGGCACCTGGCGCACCAGCTCTTCAAGCAACTGGACCGGGCGGTTGCGCTGGTTTTGCAGGCCTTCTACCGCTTGCTGACGCTGCAGCAGATCGTCGATGTCCTTCTTGAGGGTGTTGACCTCGGTGATCTGCTTGTCCATCTCCGCGTTCTTCTGCGTGAGGATGTCGTTGATGCGTTGCGCCTCTTCCGTCTGGTGATCGATCACCATGCCGCCGAGGAACACCACCACCGCGCCCGCAACGGCCGCGCCGCCCAGGCTCATGAAGACTTTCTTGCGCTTGCCGGCGCGTCGCTCTGCGTGATACGGCAGCAGGTTGACGTTCGGGAGCGCATTCACGGCATTCGCGCTTTCATTGGCCATCGTCAGCTCCTTATTGCAGCCCGCGCAGGGCAAGGCCCGCGCTGACGATGTAGGCCGGCAGATCGCGCTGCAGATAGCGCGCGTTGACGTTCTTGGCCGCGCCCATGTTGGCGAACGGGTTGGCCAGCGTCGTATTGATCTGCGTCTGCTGCTGGATGGCGGTTTGTACGCCCAGCAGCGATGCGTGACCGCCCGAGAGCACGATCTCGTCCACGCGGCCGACGCTCGAGGTCGACAGGAAATTCTGGATGGCCTGACCGACTTCCATGGCCAGCGTCTCGAGCGAGGGCTTGAGCAGCTGACTGCGGTATTCGTCGGGCAGCGTGTTCTTGCGCTTCTTCACCTCGGCCTTGAGCAGATCGAGGGAAAACAGACGCGAGATGCTCTGCGTGAGCTGGTCGCCCGAGCCGGACATCGGCTGCTCGTACAGTTCCTTCCAGCCTTGGTAGAACAGTGCGTGCGAGCGCGCACCACCCAAGTGGAACATTGCCACGACGGGCATGTCGCGCGTTTCAATTTCGCTGGCGTCCGGCTTGACGGCCAGCATGTGCGTCATGGCGCGCTGGATGGCGTTTTCTTCCACGTCCATGACGATCGCTTTCAGACCGGCCATCTCGGCGGCGGTCACGCGCTCGGTCACACGCTCGGACACCGTTGCCGTGACGCGCACGCCGATCCCGCCTTCGGTTTCGGACGGACCGATCACGACATAGTCGAAATTGACGTTCTGCGAGGGCGGAAACAGCCGGTTGGCTTCGCTCTCGACCTGCACAAAGAGTTCGTCTTCGGTCAGGTTGTCGGGCAGGCTGACGGTTTGCGATTCCGTCAGGCTTGCGGGAATGGCAAGCACGGCTTCCTTACCGCGAATGCCGGCCTTGGCGATGGCGCGCTTGAGCGCATTGCCCACCGCATCGATATTCACCAGATTGCCGTCAGCGACGGCACTGCGTTCAATCAGCTCGCTGGCGCATTTTTCGAGACGGAAATCCCCCTGCTTGCCGTTGGCGGACAACTCCACCACCTTGACGCTGGAAGACCCGATATCTATCCCGACGATATTGCGGCGCAGCAGGCCGGACAACAAACCCCGTCGCACAGAGACACCCCACCGTTTATAGTTTTTGAACCCTGGCGCCCATCGCAAATCCAACGTGCGCCATAGCCTGCTTAGATTTGCTGCTGGATTCTCACAAAATCCTTTAGAACAGGCAAACGCTCAGGCAGACCGCGACGCATTTCGCGCCATGCCCTTCCGAAAGCGTTGTCAAAACCCCACGGTCGGGGGATACCCCTTTCGTCTGACTTGATTTCCGCTCCGCCTACTTCTAACGGCGGATTCGTAGCCGCCTTGAATCGCGGGACTCCGGATGCACAATCAGCACGCCAACCGAGCATGACGCGGCGCACAAGTGCGGTCTGGTTGGCAGACGTGACACTCGTTACGTGCTGTTACGTCCGATGCGGCCGGACTCCGGAAGCCCCAACGATATAATCGCCGCCACGCTGACTGACACCCCCGGTGCCCACCGTAATGGCTACTGCCCAAACCACCCCAGCCTCGCCCAAGCCGCCCAAAGCCCGCCGCCCGCTGTGGGCGCGCCTGCTTCTCTGGATGCTCGGCCTGTTCGTTGCCATGGGGGTCGTCGGGGCGCTGCTGCTGGGCTATGCCCTGCTCGTCGCCGCGCCCAACCTGCCGTCGCTCGACGCCATCACCGATTACCGCCCGAAGATTCCGCTTCGCGTCTACACCGCCGACAACGTCCTCATCGGCGAATTCGGTGAGGAGCGCCGCAGCTTCGTGCCAATCACGCAAATGCCCGACGTGATGAAGCGCGCGGTCCTGGCGATCGAAGACGACCGCTTCTACGAGCACGGCGGCGTCGACTTCATCGGCGTCCTGCGCGCGGGCCTGGCGAACCTGCATGGCGGCCTGTCGCAAGGCGCGTCGACCATCACGATGCAGGTGGCGCGCAACTTCTTCCTGTCGAGCGAGAAGACGTACACGCGCAAGATTTACGAGATCTTGCTCTCGTACAAGATCGAGGCGAGCCTGACAAAGGATCAGATCCTCGAGCTGTACATGAACCAGATTTACCTGGGCCAGCGCGCGTACGGTTTCGCGAGCGCAGAGCAGATCTACTTCGGCAAGAACATCAAGGACATTACGCTCGCAGAAGCCGCCATGCTGGCCGGCCTGCCCAAGGCGCCATCAGCGTACAACCCGGTGGTGAACCCGAAGCGCGCCAAGGTGCGTCAGGAGTACATCCTGCAGCGCATGCGCGACCTGCACTACATCACCCCGGAACAGTACACCCAGGCCGTCAACGAGCAATTGCCGGTGCGCGGCGAAGGCCATGAATTCGACGTGCACGCCGAATACGTCGCCGAAATGGTGCGCCAGCTCATGTACGCGCAATACCGCGAAGAAACCTACACGCGCGGGCTGAACGTCTACACCACGCTGCGCAAGTCCGACCAGGACGTGGCCTATCAATCAGTGCGCCGCGGCATTCTCGATTACGAGCGCCGTCACGGCTATCGCGGCCCTGAAGCGTTCATCGACCTGCCCTCCGATGCAGAGGAGCGTGAACAGGCCATCGACGACGCCCTGCTGGAACACCCGAACAGCGACGATCTGCAATCGGCCGTGGTGGTGAGCGTGACACCCAAGCTGGTGCGCGCGACGATGCTGACCGGTGAGACGATCGACTTGGCCGGCGACGGCCTGCGCTTTGCACAGGCGGCCCTGTCGAACAATGCACAGCCCAAGATCAAGCTGCGCCCGGGCGCGGTGATCCGCGTGATCGAGGACACGAAGACGCAGAAGTGGTCGATCACGCAACTGCCGGAAGTGGCCTCGGGTTTCATCTCGCTGGATCCGCAGACGGGCGCGATCTACTCGATGGTGGGTGGCTTCGATTTCAACCGCAGCAAGTTCAACCACGTCACGCAGGCGTGGCGCCAGCCGGGTTCGAGCTTCAAGCCGTTCATCTACTCGGCGGCGGTGGACAAGGGTTTCTCGCCGTCTACCGTCATCAACGACGCGCCGCTCTCGATCCCGACCGGCGACACGGGCGGCCAGGTGTGGGAGCCGAAGAACTACGGCGGCGGCTATGACGGCCCGATGACGATGCGCCGCGCGCTGCAGAAATCGAAGAACCTGGTGTCGGTGCGCATCCTGCGCGCCATCGGTACGCAGTACGCGCAGCAGTACATCACGCGCTTCGGGTTCGATGCCGATCGGCACCCCGCCTATCTGCCCATGGCGCTGGGCGCCGGTTCCGTGACGATGTTGCAGATGGCGAGCGGCTACTCGGTGTTCGCCAACGGCGGCTATCGCGTGAACCCCTACATCATCGATCGCGTGGTGGATGCGCGCGGCACGGTCGTGCAGCAAAGCCACCCGATGACCGCCGGCAAAGACGCCGTGCGCGTGATTGATCCGCGCAACGACTTCATCATGGATTCGCTGCTGCGCAGCGTGGTGTCGAACGGCACGGGCTACCAGGCCAAGGTCAAGCTGGGCCGCAACGACATGGCTGGCAAGACCGGGACCACCAACGATTCGTTCGACGCCTGGTTCTGCGGCTATACGCCCAAGCTGGTCGGCGTGGCCTGGATGGGTTACGACAACCCGCGCAGCCTGGGGGATCGCGAAACGGGTGGCGGCCTGGCCCTGCCCATCTGGATCAACTACATGAGCTACGCGCTCAAGGGCGAGCCCCAGACCGAGCGCCAGCCGCCCGAAGGCGTCGTACAGATGGCGGGCGACTGGGCCTACGAGGAATACGCCAATGGCCAGGGCGTGGCTTCGGTGGGTCTGGGCGATGCGATGCCGGGGGCCTCCGCGCCGGGCGGCGATCAGCCGCAACAGCCTGGCATCAACCTCGCGCCGACGCAGGAACAGGAGAAACAGAAGATTCTCGACATGTTCCGCGGCAATTGAGCGTCGCGCCCACGAAAAAGCCGCCCTTCGAGGCGGCTTTTCTTTTTGTCATGCGACAACGCTGCGCTCAGCCGGCGGCCAATGTCACATCCACATCGCTTTGCTGGCTGATATAGCGAGAGAGCGCCACATAGAGCTCTTCCTTGCTGCGCGTGTCGACCCAGCGGCCGTCGTCGCCCCGGCGGAAGTGGAAACCGCCGGCACGCGCTGCCACCCACAGCTCCTGCATCGGCGCCTGGCTGTTGATGATGATCTTGGAGCCATCGTCGAATTCGAGCGTCAGCACGTTACCGGTGCGATTGACCTCGATGTCGGCATCCGCCTCGTCGGCAGCCGTTTCGACGATGCTTTCGATGCGGGTGAGTTCCGCTTCGGCCAGTGCCAGGAACTCCGATTCGCTCAGGGGGGGCATGCTACACTCCAAAATCTTGCGCGGACGTTGCGTGGCGGCCGTTTCCGGGCCGTCCTGACCAGCAGGCGCCTCGTCCCATATGACTCCGATCGCCGCAAGGGTCACACCCTGGGCATCCTTTCTGCACCATCATCCGATGATACGAACCGCCGCCATTGTAGCCACTGTCGGCCTGACCCTGACGGTCGCAGGCCTATCCGGCTGCGGGATTCGCGGGCCGCTGTACATGCCCAAGGTGCCGCCGGCGCCAACCGCGCCGCAAACCACCGACCCCGGCATCGCCGGCCCGAACGCCGTGCCGCAGCCCCCGGTTCCGGGCGCCAAACCCGCAGCCGCAGATGCGGCCAGCGCGGTACCCACGAACCGCTAATCCCGTCTTTTTGCTCAACCGGCGACGCCCTTATCCGGGGCGACGCCCAGAATGCTCCCACTCATGTCCGAGTCCCTGATCCGCCAGGAAGGCGCGCTGATGATCGAAGGCGTCGCGCTCGACGCGATTGCCGCGCAGTTCGGCACGCCCACCTACGTGTACTCGCGCGCCGCCCTCACTGCCAACTATCGCGCCTACGCCGCCGCATGCGAGGGCCGCAACGCGCATGTGCAGTACGCCATGAAAGCCAACTCGAACCTGGCCGTGCTGCAGGTATTCGCCCAGCTTGGCGCAGGCTTTGACATCGTGTCCGCCGGCGAACTCAAGCGTGTGCTGGCCGCCGGTGCGCCGGCCGCGAAGGTGGTGTTCTCGGGCGTGGGCAAGAGCGCGGACGAAATGCGATTCGCCCTGAAAGTGGGCGTGGCGTGCTTCAACGTGGAGTCGATCCCCGAGCTGCACCGGCTGAATGACGTGGCCGCATCGATGGGCAAGGTCGCGCCCGTGTCGCTGCGCATCAACCCGGACGTGGATGCCAAAACGCATCCGTATATCTCGACGGGCCTGAAGGGCAACAAGTTCGGCGTGGCGTTTGACGAAGTGCTGCCGACCTACCGCGCAGCCGCTGCGATGCCGAACCTGCGCGTGGTCGGCATCGACTGCCATATCGGCTCGCAGATCACCGAGGTATCGCCGTATCTGGATGCGCTGGACAAGGTGCTCGACGTGGTGACGCAGCTCGACGCCGAGGGCATCCGCCTCGCGCACATCGATGTGGGCGGCGGTCTGGGTATCACGTACACGGACGAGACGCCGCCGGACATCACGGCCTTCGCGCGCACGCTGCTGGACCGCGTCGAGCAGCGCGGTTTTGGCGATCGCACCGTGCTGTTCGAGCCGGGCCGGTCGCTGGTGGGCAACGCCGGCCTGCTGCTCACGCGCGTCGAATACCTCAAGCCCGGCGCGAGCAAGAACTTCTGCATCGTGGATGCGGCCATGAATGACCTGGCCCGCCCGGCGATGTACGAGGCGTATCACCACATCGTGCCGGTGCGCGAAAGCCAAAGCGCGCCGGTCGTCTACGACGTGGTGGGCCCGGTGTGCGAATCCGGCGACTGGCTGGGCCGCGACCGTTCGCTGGCGGTGCAGCCTGGCGATGTGCTCGCGATCCTGTCGGCGGGCGCGTACGGCTTCACGATGAGTTCGAACTACAACACGCGCAATCGCGCGGCCGAGGTCATCGTCGATGGCGACAAAGTCCACTTGGCACGCGAGCGCGAGTGCTTCGAAGACTTGATCCGCGGCGAGCATCTGTTCCCGGCATAAGCCCGCATCGCAAAAAGAAAAAGCCGACGCGCAAACGTCGGCTTTTTTTCGGCGCGATCGGCATCAATCGCGGGCTGGCATCGCAGCTCCGGTGATCGCACTGCGCTGCGAGCGCCACGCCCACCAGACCCGCAGGCCCAGCAGCACCGCCATCACTGCGGCGTAGATCGACACCTCGGCAAAGTCATGCTTGCCGGCCTTGTGCCACCAGTAATGCAGGATGCCCAGCACACCGGTCACATAGACCAGCCGGTGAAGCCACTGCCAGCGCTTGCCGCCGAGCCTGCGCACCATCGCGTTGGTCGACGTGGCGGCCAGCGGGATCATCAGCACGAACGCCGCAAAGCCGACGGTGATGAAGGGCCGCTTGACGATGTCCTTGAGCATCGATGCCGGATCGAGCCCGCGATCCACCAGCAACCAGATCAGGAAGTGGATCGTGCCGTAGAAGAACGTGTACAGCCCGAGCATACGACGAAGCCGGATCAGCCAGTTCATGCCCGTGATGCGGCGCAGCGGCGTGATGGCCAGCGTGCAGCACAGCAGCACCAGCGTCCACGTGCCGGTCGAGCGCGTGACGAACTCCAGAGGGTTGGCCCCGAACTGGTCTGTCGCGCCCAGGAAGACGATGCGCAGGAACGGCAGCAGCGCCACGATCCATGCGATCGCCTTCACCACACGCAATGGCTTGGGCGCCAACATCGGTGGCAGCAATGTCATGTCGGCCTCAAAAGTTTTTACGCAGGTCCATGCCCGCGTACAGCGGCGCGACCTGTTCGTAGCCATTGAACATCAGCGTCTTGTGCTTGGGCGCGAATAGGCCACCGAAGCCGCCTTTGTCCTCGCCGATGCGGCGCTCGGTGGCCTGGCTCCAGCGCGGGTGATCGACAGTCGGGTTCACATTGGAATAAAAACCGTATTCGTTGGCCGCGGCAAGGTTCCAGCTCGTCGGCGGCTGCTTGTCGACAAAGCGGATCTTGACGATGGACTTCGCGCTCTTGAAGCCATACTTCCACGGCAGGACCACGCGCACGGGCGCACCGTTCTGGTTCGGTAGCACCTGGCCGTAGAGGCCGAAGGTGAGCAGCGCCAAAGGATGCATCGCCTCGTCCAGTCGCAGGCCTTCGCTATACGGCCAATCCAGCACGGGGCTGCTGATGCCGGGCATCTGCCGCTTGTCGGCCAGCGAGATGAACTGGATGTACTTGGCGCTGCCCTGGGGCTCCACCCGCTTGATCAACTCGGCCAAGGGGAAGCCCACCCACGGAATCACCATCGACCAGCCCTCGACGCAACGCAGGCGGTAGACACGCTCTTCCATCGGCGCGAGCTTCATCAGGTCGTCCAGGTCGTAGGTTTTGGGGGTTTTCACCAAACCCTCCACGCTGACTTGCCAGGGGTGCGGGCGCAGCGTGCCGGCATAGCGCGCCGGGTCGGCCTTGTCGGTGCCGAATTCGTAGAAGTTGTTGTACGTGGTGACCTGGTCGTACGGGGTGGCCTTTTCCACAGTCGTGTACGCCGGATTCGGCTTGCCAGGCAACTTGGCGAGTGGCGGGTTGGCGGCAAAGGCTTCGCGCGACGCCCAAGGCGCCAGCGTTGCACCCGCAGCGCCCATGGCAGCAGCGGCCAAAAAGCGGCGGCGCTGCTCGAAGATGTGCTGCGGCGTGATCTCGCTGGCGGGGATGTCGTCGCCACGCAGCCAGCGGTCAGTCTTAATCAACATGATTCGGGGTCCTCGTTGTGCGGGAACGCTGTCCCATGTGCGTTGGTCGTTCCAGCGCTGCCGACCTGACAACGCATGGCGAAAAAAATGTAGCGCTATTCCTTGCGCGGCGCCGGGCCGGTGAATTCGCTGTACTGCCGAAACACGACCCGCGCCACTTCCAGCAACTGCGCCCGCGCAAGCGGGCCAGCGACTGCAAACCCAAGGCCGTGATCCGCCCAATAGAACGCCATCGGCGGCGGGTGATCGACGGCGGGATGGATCGCCTGCAGCACACGGTTGTCGGGGGCGAGCGTCTCCAGCCGGAAGCCGGTATCGCGATTGCTCGGCATGCGCCGCAACTGCACGGAGATGCGCGTGCCGCCGGGCCCCTCATACATCAGCATGGCCGTGGGCGCATCGGCCACGACCGTCTGCCGTCCGCCGATGAGCCGGTAACCCAGCGATCTTAGATTAGGCACATGCAACTGGGCGTCAAGCCGCCGCGACAACCAGGTGACCAGATGTGCCTCTTCGTCGGCCGGCACTTCCACAATGTGTTTCGACTCGGGAGCGAAGACGACGTGCGATACGAGTGCGTCATTGGCGAACCGCTGCATGGGCATAGTGCGCTCGACGACACCTCGGCTCAACCAGCCGGCCCCGGACCCGATGGCCAGGCACGCGACGCTCAGCGCCACCACGCCCCAGCCGCGCATCGCGCCAAAGCCGGTCGTCGTTGGCCGGCGTGCCGCCCCGAGGATCGCTGCCGGGATCCGGCGCTGCGGCACCGGTTCATTGAGCAACGGATCGAGCGCGCGGTGCAACTGCGCGTCCGTTTCGCGCCAAGCCGCAACTTCGGCCGCGGCACCCGGGTGCGCGGCAAGATAGGCCTCCACCGCAGCACGGCGTGCCGCAGGCAAGCGGCCGTCGGCATACGCATGGAGGTCGTCGATATGAATGGAATTGGACGACATGGCGAGCCTCACTTCACGCGGTGCAGCGCTGTGCTGCCGCCATCGCCGGATGCCGCAAATGCAGCCGATGCGGCTGGCGCCCCGTCGAGCGCCGCGCGCATCCGCTCACGCGCCCGCGACAGCCGCGACATCACCGTGCCGATCGGCACGCCCAGCACATCGGCGGCTTCCTTGTAGGCGAACTGCTCCAGGCCGACGAGTAGCAATACCGCGCGCTGATCTTCTGGCAGCGTCGCCAGCGCGCGCAGCAGATCGCGGCGCAAACCGGGGTCGTCATCGACGGGAATCTCGGGGGGCGCATCGCTCAGCTCGATTCGGTCGGGCCTGCGCACGGCGTTGAGGTGGAGCCGATGCATGATGGTGAGCAGCCAGGCAAACAATCCGTCGCCCTCGCTTTTCGCGCCGATCTGGCCGAGCGGGCCCAGCCTGGGTCGCAACTGGAAGCGCCAGCGATAACGCCAGGCACGTTCCAGCGTGTCCTGGACGAGGTCGTCGGCGCGGCTGGCGTCACGCACGAGCCCGCGCGCGTGCCGGCGCAGGCGTGGCGTGAGCGCAATCAGCCGGCTGGCCAGATCGGACATAGGGGCGCGAGCGAGGGCGGCGTGCTTACGGCTTGGCGACGTGCCAAACGTTCATGAAGCCGTCGCCAGTCTGGTCGCCCGGCATCTTGTCCTTGGTCCAGAGGTAGAGCGGCTTGCCACGATAGGCCCACTGCTTCTTGCCATCGTCGCGCGTGATGATCGTGTAGTCGCCAGACGGCTTGTCGGCGTCATTGGCGGCCAGCGGCGGCCAGTTCTCGGCGCACTTGCCGTTGCAGGCGCTCTTGCCGGCCGTGGCGTCACGGTCAAACATGTAGAGCGCCATGCCGTGTTGATCCGTCAGCGTGCCGTTGGTCACCTTGACGGCCGACGGCGTGGACGAGGCTCCCATGCCCATGCCGCTGCAGCCGGCCACACCGAATGCGGCGAGCAGCGCGGCGCTGGCCAGCGCGGTGCGCGGATTGAACCATTTCTGGGAAGCTGCGGACTGGCTCATCTTGTTCTCCTTGGATGGAGAGGCGCGCCGATCGCGCCCTCACTGAGCAGTAAACACGCCAGGCGCGTCTTTATTCCAGTCCGCTGAGTTTTTTGTGACTGACGGCTTACAGCTCGCCGTAACTGTGCAGGCCCGAGAGGAACATGTTCACGCCAAGGAAGGCGAACGTCGTCACCAAGAGGCCAATCAGGGCCCACCAGGCCGCCATGCGGCCACGCAGCCCCTTCATCAGGCGCATGTGCAGCCACGCGGCGTAGTTCAGCCAAACGATCAGCGCCCAGGTTTCCTTCGGATCCCAGCTCCAGTAGCCGCCCCATGCGTCAGCCGCCCACAGCGCCCCGAGAATCGTGGCGATGGTGAAGAACGCAAAGCCGACGGTGATGGCCTTGTACATCACGTCGTCCAGCACTTCGAGCGACGGGAGGCGATCGGCCAGCACGCCCCGCTCCTTCAGCAGATAAGCCGCACCGACCATGGCCGACAGGGCGAACGTGCCGTAGCCGATGAAATTGGCCGGTACGTGGATCTTCATCCACCAGCTCTGCAATGCCGGCACCAGCGGCTGGATCTCCTGCGCGCCGCGCGACACCGTGTACCACAGCAGAAAGCCCACCGCCGCCGACACCACCAGCATCACGAAGGGCCCCAGCGCCCGCGTCTTGTAACGCTGCTCGTAGTACAGATAGAACAGCGAGGTGATCAGCGTGAAGAGGATGAACACCTCGTACAGATTCGAGATGGGGATGTGGCCAATGTCTGCGCCGACCAGGTACGACTCGTACCATCGCACCAGCATGCCGGTCAGACCGAGGACCACCGCAGCCCAGCACAGCTTGCTGCCAATGGATCCACCCGCTTCCCAGCGCAGCAGCAGCCCCGTCCAAAAGAACAGGGTAGACAGGAAGATCAGCGCGCTCATCCACAGGATGGCGGACTGGCTGGCAAGGAAATACTTGAGGAAGAAGGCGTGTTCAGCGCGGGCGAGATCCGGCCCATTGGCGCCCGCGTATTGCGAGATGCCGAACAGCGACAACACGGCGATGCCGATCATCAGCACGCGCACCGGCTTCCACGTCCAGCCAAGCCATGCGAAGGCAGGCACGGCGGCAACGAGAATGCCGCGCTCGTAGCCGTCCATGTAGGCGCCGTAGCGCGAGAAGGCGTAACCGGCGCCGGCGGCCAGCATTGCGGCAAACAGCCAGTCAAACCAGCCCAGGCGGCGGAAATACGACGGGCGCTGCAGCGCACCCAGATCAGCGCTCGCCACGGTCGGTTGGGGATTGGTCGCTTCCATCACCTGCTCACTTCGTTGGTTTGGGGTCGACGCTCGCTGCACCAGCGGCATCGGGTGCGGCGGGGGCGCCTGCCGCGGCGCGGATATCGTGCTTGAGGCGCTCGAACTCGCGGTCGAAGTCGAGCGTGCGGCGCATGGTCGACATGGCGGTCAGCACATGTGTGCCGGAGGGGCTTTCGTTGGCCGGACCGGATTGCGGTCTGATCCACAGCCACCAGCGGCGCTCTCGCACGTAAAACATGGAAAACACGCCCAGCACCAGCAGCAACGACCCAAGATACACGATGTTTTTGCCCGGCGCACGCGTGAGCTGGAAGACGCTCGCCTGCACCTGCTGGAAGTCGCTCAACTGCAGATAGACCGGCGCCCCATAGAAGACATTGTCCGACAGCGCGTTGATGGCGCTCTGCAACCACTGGCTGCTCGCGGCATCGACGGTTGGCGCAGGCTGGCCGTCCTGGGCGCGGGCGAGTTGCCACAGTTCCCACATCGAGCTGTTGATGATCTTCATCAGCACATCGGCGGCCTTCTCTCGCTCCCCTTCGGGCACCGACTTCTGCAGGAACGTGGCGACCGCGGCAAAACCACCCTGCCCATCGGCGGAGGCGCCGTCCTTGGCATCGGCAGCGCCGGCAAAGAGGCCGAGCGCGCGACGGGCGCTTTCCATCAACTGGTTGCGCAGTTCCGCGCGCTGCTCGCCGGGCATGGAGAGCAGCGCAAACCGGCGCGCTGCCTCGCCGCGCATCGCTGGATTCTGCAGCGCGGCGCGCAGGCGCATCCAGTCGGCGACGGTGCCTCGCGCATCGGCGGGAATGCGCAGATAGCGGAACGGCTCGTCCGGCTGCGAACGCATGCCGGCCAGGAATACCGATTGCCCGTCCAGCGTGACGGGCAGCATGTAGTTGCTGAACTCGTGTGCCTGGCCGTTGGCGTCGCGCAGCTTGTACTGCACGGAGGGGCCGACGTTGCGCAGATCGCGGTCGCGCGTCATCTTGGTGACGTTGCCAAGCTCCGCGCGCAGACCATTTTCCGCACCGCCCTTCTTGCCGACACCGCGTGCGTCCTGCTTGCCCGAGGCGTCCGTCACCGTTTCCACATTCATCAGGCGGAAGTCGGAGAATTCGACCGTGTAGTCGCCGCCCTTGCCGGTGAGCTTCGAGCTTTGGCCGACGACGCCGGACATGTCGAACGTCTTGGCGTTGTCACCGTGCATCGGATAGCCGATCAACTTCAGTTTCGAGCCACCATCTTCAAAGCTCGACTGATAGATCGCCACGCCGTCATACACAAACGGCTTGTTCACCTCCACGCGCGCAGCGGTCTGCTTGCCGGTGCGGCGGTCGGTCACGACGATGTCGCTGGCGAACAGCTTGGGCATGCCGGTCGAATAATGCTCGACGGTGAACTTCTTGAGCGTGATCGTGAACGGCAGATCCTGGATCAGGGCGCCATCCGCGATGTTCAAAATCGCCGTGCTGACGGTCGAACCTTCCGGCACGAACGCATTACCGCGAAAGCCCGGGTTCGATGTCGACAGCCGATGCTCCGGGCCGATGTCGCTGATCACCGCGTTGCCCTTGATGGACGACTTGCCGCCAAACCACATCTGCGCGCGAATCATCATGTCGCCGTCCAGCAGCCCGCCGATGCAGATCACGACGATGGCCGTGTGCGCCAGGATGTAGCCGATCTTGTTGCCCGCGCCCGCCTTTGCCGTGATGAGCGTGGCCCCACCATCGCGCGCAAACGCCTTGATGCGGAAGCCGCGGTTCTGCGCAAGCGCGGCCAGGCGTGCGGTCACGGTGGCGATATCGACGGGGGAATCAAATTCGTCACGGTGATGGAACGCGCGCAGGCTGCCTTCGCGCACGTTCTCGCGCCAGGCGCGCATGTCGGCCAGCATCTTGGGCGCATTGCGCACGATGCACAGCGACGTCGACACCACCAGGAATGCCAGGATCAACAGAAACCACCACGCGCTATAGACGGTCGGCAGCGTCAGCGATCGGAATACGTCGGCCCAGAACGGCCCGAACTGGTTGACGTAGTTCGGATACGGATCGTTCTGCTTGAGCACGGTGCCGATCACGCTGGCGATGGCGATCACCGTCAGCAGGCTGATCGCAAAACGCATCGACGAGAGCAGCTCGACCGTTTCGCGCAACGCGCGACGGCGG
The DNA here is from genome assembly GCF_016466415.2 of Ralstonia pickettii. Lineage (NCBI taxonomy): Bacteria > Pseudomonadati > Pseudomonadota > Betaproteobacteria > Burkholderiales > Burkholderiaceae > Ralstonia > Ralstonia pickettii. The sequence goes on from NZ_CP066771.1 coordinate 2,866,749, forward strand.
GAGCGGATCTGGACGCCGGAAGTGGAGACCGAAGACATGCGGGGAAAAAACCTGTTCAGAAACGAAAACAGGGTGGCGATGCCAGGCGCATTGCCACCCTGTTCTTCTTATTGATTGTGCGGCCGTCACATGACAGCCGGGTGCGGCAGATTAGCGCAGGCCGGCAATGTAGTCGGCCACCGCCTTGATCTGCTGGGCCGTCATGCGACCGGCCAGGTCGTGCATCTGTACGCTGTTCTTGCGGGCGCCGCTCTGGAAGGCCACCAGTTGAGCCTCCGTGTATTCAGAGAACTGACCTGCGATACGCGGATACTGCGCCGGGATGCCAGCACCCGTCGGACCGTGACAGCCTGCGCACGCTGCGATACCGCGCTTGGCGTCCCCGCCGCGATACAGCTTCTGGCCCAGCTCGATCGTGTCCTTGCTCTTGGCCGAACCCGGCTTCCAGGCCGGTTGCTTGCCCAGGTAGGCCCCGATGTCCTTCATGTCCTGATCCGACAGCGCGCTGGCATACAGCGACATGACCGGGTGGTTGCGATCAGTCTTTGCCTTGAAATCCTTGAGCTGCTTTTCGACGTATTCGGCGTGCTGGCCGGCCAGCTTCGGGTTGACGTTCATGGCGCTGTTGCCGCCGGCGCCGTGACAGCTGGTACACGCGGGCACGCCATTGGCCGGCACACCGTTGTTGAAGATCGTTTCGCCGCGCGCGGCGTCGGCCTTGGCGACTTTTTGCTCTTCGGCATGGACCACGGAAAAGGCCGATGCCAGGGACAGCGCTGCGACAGCAAAAACGTTCGCGATGCGGTTCATTCGCACACCTTGTTTAGATTGTTTTCGAATGCTGCGTGCGCCGCCCTATGCGGGACCCTGCGGCGCCGGGCGCCCCCTTCTCCTCGTGCCGGATCAGCGCATGAAAACGGACCGGCCCGGGCCTCGGGGCGGTCCTGCGACGGATCTGGTGGGGACGTCCGTAAACCGGCGTATTGTACAATAACACCTCTGCAATGCGACCTCGCGGCGCAGCAACCACGCAGTTCTGAACTGCAGTTTACAGGTACTGCCGCGCATGTCGCTCCTGCATCAAGCCCGTTTCTTCATCACCGTCAATCATCTGCGTGATTTACCGGCGACCGCCGTGCCGGAAGTCGCGTTTGCGGGCCGCTCCAACGCAGGCAAATCGACCGCAATCAATATCCTGTGCAATCAGAAGCGGCTGGCGTTTTCCAGCAAGACGCCCGGCCGCACGCAGCACATCAACTATTTCTCGGTGATGCCTGCCAAGGCGGAAGACCCGCTCGGCTTCCTGGTCGATCTGCCCGGTTACGGCTATGCCGAAGCCCCCGGCGAGACCAAATCGCACTGGGTTCATCTGCTCGGCGACTACGTCCAGGCGCGCCAGCAACTCGCGGGGCTCGTCATCATGATGGACGCGCGCCGGCCGTTTACCGACCTCGATTGCCAGATGGTCGAGTGGTTCCTGCCGACAGGCAAGCCGATCCACGTGCTGCTCACGAAGGCGGACAAGCTGACTAATAACGATGCCTCGCGCGCGCTCATGGCGGCCCGCAAGGTGCTCGCCGATTACCGTGCGCAGATCGATGGTGATGTGTCGCTGACGGTGCAGCTGTTCTCGAGCCTGAAGCGCCGCGGCATTGAAGAGGCGCAGCGAATTGTCGCAGGCTGGCTGTGCCTGCCCGAGGCGCTGGAGCCCCAGCCGCAAACCGAACAGGCAAAAAAAACCCCGTCGCCAAACGCGCAACGGGGGTAACGACCCCATCGAGCCATCGATGGGAACCCGCGTCAGGGAGGAGCCGCGGGGGACGCTGCATCAGCGTCGCTGGCGCATTGTCCGTGCATAGGATGGATAATCGCGACAAAGGTTTCGAAACTTCACAGTGTGTTCTTAGGGTCTGCTGAAATGATCGCGAGCTTCCCCGACCATCGTCCGCGCCGCATGCGCCGCGACGATTTCTCCCGCCGCATGATGCGCGAATCGCGCCTCACTCCCGACGACCTCATCTACCCCGTCTTCATCCTGGAAGGCACCAATGTGCGCCAAGCCGTGCCGTCCATGCCGGGCGTGGAGCGCGTGTCGATCGATGTGCTGTTGGGCGTGGCAGAGCAGTGCGTGCAGCTTGGCATTCCAGTGCTGGCGCTGTTCCCTGTCATCGAGCCGTCGCTCAAGACGCCGGATGGCATCGAGGCCGCCAATGCGGACGGACTGATCCCGCGCGCGGTGAAAGCGCTCAAGGCGCGCTTCCCTGAACTGGGGATTCTGACCGACGTGGCGCTCGATCCGTACACGAGCCACGGCCAGGACGGCGTGCTCGATGCCAACGGCTATGTGCTCAACGAAGAGACCGTCGACATTCTGATACGCCAGGCGCTGGTGCAAGCCGAGGCGGGCGTGGACATCGTCGCGCCGTCGGACATGATGGATGGCCGCATCGGTGCGATCCGCCTGGCGCTGGAGAACGACGACCACATCTACACCCGCATCATGGCCTATGCGGCAAAGTACGCTTCGGCGTTCTACGGCCCGTTCCGTGATGCGGTGGGCTCGGCCGCCAATCTGGGCAAGAGCAACAAGATGACTTACCAGATGGACCCGGCCAACTCGGACGAGGCGTTGCGCGAAGTGGCACTCGACATCGCCGAAGGCGCCGACATGGTGATGGTCAAGCCCGGCATGCCGTACCTCGATATCGTGCGACGCGTGAAGGATGAGTTCCGCTTTCCCACGTACGTCTATCAGGTCAGCGGTGAATACGCGATGCTGAAGGCCGCCGCGCAGAACGGCTGGCTCGATCACGACAAGGTCGTGCTTGAGTCGCTGCTGGCGTTCAAGCGCGCCGGCGCGAACGGCATCCTGACCTATTTCGCGCTGGACGCCGCACGCCTGCTGCGCGGCTGATCAGGTGGAAGCCTTCGCCGGCTGTGCTGCGCCGCTTGCACCGAGCGCGCGGCGCAGGCTGGCGAGAAACGTATCGGCGCGCTCAAAGCCGATCACGCGAGCCTGAACCTCGCGGCCCTGCGTATCAAAGAAGACCGTGCCGGGCGGGCCGAATAGGCCGAAGCGCTTGAGCAGCGCTTGGTCGTCCGCATTATTGGCAGTCACGTCAGCCTGCAGCAGCACCACATCGGCAAGCGCCTTGCGCACCCGCACATCGGTAAAGGTCAGGCGCTCCATCTCCTTGCAGCTCACGCACCAGTCGGCGTAGAAATCGAGCATCACAGGTTTGCCCGCTGCGCTGGCGTTGCGCACTTCAGCACCAAGCTCAGTCACGCTCTTCACGCGCTTGAAGGTCAACGTGGAAGTGCTCGCCACCGTCGAGGCACGCAGTACGCCCGCCAACGGCTGCAGCGGATCGCGCCCGCCTGCGGCCACGCCCACCAATTGCGCCGCGCCGGCCAGCGCCAGCACCACGCCAATCACCTTGCCCAAGCGCTGCACGTTGCCTGCGCCATCGGGCAGCGAATCGAACGTTCGCAAAAACACGGCCGCGCCAATTAGCAACGCACCCCAGCCAACCATCGCCACCCACGATGGCAACACTGGCTGCACGATGTACCAAGCCACCGCCAGCAGGATGAAACCGAAGACCGCCTTGGTCACCACCAGCCAATGCCCCGAACGTGGCAGCAGATTGCCCGCACCCACGCCCACGAGAATCAGCGGAACGCCCATCCCCATGGACAGCGCGAACAGTGCCGTCCCACCCACCGCCGCGTTGCCCGTCTGCGAGATATAGACGAGCGCCCCCGCCAGCGGTGCCGTCACACACGGCGACACAATCAAGGCAGACAGCGCGCCCATGACGGCAGCACCTACCACCTGACCGCCACTGAGCTTGTTGGATGCCTGCGTCAAGTGGTGGTGCCACGCCGCCGGCAATTGCAGCTCGTACAAGCCGAACATCGATAACGACAGCAGCGCAATCAGCAGCGCAAAGGCACCCAGCACCCAGGCATTCTGCAGCGCCGCCTGCAGCCCCTGGCCTGCCAGCCCGGCCGCCACGCCAAGCGCCGTATAAACAATAGCCATGCCGAGCACGTAGCCCACCGACACGAATGCCGCCCGCATACGCGTGGCGTGCTCCCCCACCACAATGGCTGACACGATCGGCAGCATCGGCAGCACACACGGCGTAAAGGTCAGCAGCAAGCCCAGACCAAAGAACAGCGCGGCGATCGCGCCGAGGTTGCCGCTATCGAGCGTGCTGGCAATCCGTCCTTGTTTGCCTTCGGGCTCGATGCTGTCTGCCGCCGTGGCAGCCGGAGCGACCGGCACGACCGAAGCGGACGACGGACGTACCTGGAAGCGGCTCTTCATCGGCGGGTAGCACAGCCCTTGATCCGCGCAGCCTTGCGAAGTGACGATCAGCGTGAACGGCGCGGAGGTGCTTTGCGCCCTCACGTGGAAGACGAGTTCGTGGCGATAGGTTTCCACCTCTTTGCCGAAGTTTTCGTCGTGCTTGATCTTGCCAGCAGGGAGCTCGAGCGGCGCGAATGTGACGGTTGCCGGATCCGCAGCGACCGCCAGCCGCTCGCGATACATGTAGTAGCCGTCAGCGATGCCGAACTTGACCTCAACGGTTTGCCCGTCCACCTGCATGGCGGAAAAGCGAAAAGCCTGCTCGGGTGGCAGGAACTCGTCTCCGCCGTAGGCAGGCACGCGCAACATCGCCACAGCCATTAGCAACATCAGCAGTTGCAGCACACGCCGCATCGACGGAAACGAAGAGGAAGTCATATCAACGGCAATCGAACATCAAACAGAAGCGGGGCGCGTTTCGCCAGCTACCCACGCAAGATAGGCCAGCAAACCGGCTACCACTGGCACAGCGATGATTTCAGGCACCTCATACGGATGGGCCTGGCGCACCGCGGCCTCCAATTGGGGGTAAGCGGCACGCGTGGTCTTGATCAGCAAGGGGATCTCCGTTGCGCGCTCCAACACGCCGTTCCACCAGTACGTTGAAGCGCACTCTGACAAGCGATTGACGCAGGCTGCCGCCCGCGATTCCAACACGAGTTGGGTAACCCGGTCGGCACTGGCAGCATCAGGCACGTTGGTCAAGACGAGCAGCACATCGGTTCCGTCAGACATTTGTTCTCCACACACGTGTCCGGGCTGAAAGAAGACCCGACGCAGCTAACAAAAAAGCCAGGATGCGAATCCTGGCTTCATTGTAATGCGCATGAAAACACGCATTTGGCGGCTCACCCGGCGCGACGTCATGTCACACAGGCAAACCTAGGCTGACCTTACTCGGCAGCAGCTTCGGCATCGACTGCTTCAGCAACTTCCGGACGGTCCAGCAGCTCGACCAGCGCCATCGGCGCATTGTCGCCCTGGCGGAAGCCGAACTTCAGGATACGGGTATAGCCGCCCGGACGGGTCGCGAAACGCGGGCCCAGTTCGTTGAACAGCTTGGTAACCATGTCGCGGTCGCGCAGGCGGGCGAATGCCAGACGGCGGTTGGCGACGGTGTCCTTCTTGGCCAGCGTGATCAGCGGCTCGACAACCTTGCGCAGCTCCTTGGCCTTCGGCACGGTGGTCTTGATCAGCTCGTGCTGCAGCAGCGAGTTGGACATGTTGCGCAGCATCGCGAGACGGTGCGACGAGGTGCGGTTCAGTTTCCGCAAACCATGACGGTGACGCATGATGATTCCTTCTTAAGAGTGTTTGACCAGCTCTTCTATCACCTCTTGCGAGGCGCGGGCCGGTAGCCTTTAACAATAGGCCGTTCAGACAGCAACGGCGGGAAAACCGGCCGATGCGAACGCACCGGCCGAGCACTGCAACTTACTTCTCCAGACCTGCGGGCGGCCAGTTCTCGAGCTTCATGCCGAGCGTCAAACCACGCGAAGCGAGGACTTCCTTGATCTCGTTGAGCGACTTGCGACCCAGATTCGGGGTCTTGAGCAGTTCGTTCTCGGTACGCTGGATCAGATCGCCGATGTAGTAGATGTTTTCCGCCTTCAGGCAGTTGGCCGAACGCACCGTCAGCTCCAGGTCGTCGACCGGGCGCAGCAGGATCGGATCGATCTGCGGTGCACGGGCGGCGGCGGCCTCGGCGGCGCTTTCAGTGCCTTCCAACGCGGCAAACACCGACAGCTGATCCACCAGAATGCGAGCCGACTGGCGGATCGCCTCTTCCGGCGAAATCACGCCATTGGTTTCGATGTTCATCACCAGCTTGTCGAGGTCGGTACGCTGCTCCACGCGAGCGGACTCAACGGCGTACGACACACGGCGCACCGGCGCGAACGATGCGTCCAGCACAATGCGGCCGATGACCTTGCTCGACTCATCGCCGAACTTGCGCACGTTGCCCGGCACATAGCCGCGGCCTTGCTCGACCTTCAGCTGCAGATCGAGCTTGCCGCCAGCCGACAGGTTCGCAATGACGTGACCCGGGTTGATGATTTCGACATCGTGCGGCAGCTCGATATCGGCCGCAGTCACCACGCCTTCGCCTTCCTTGCGCAGCGACACCGTGACTTCATCACGGTTGTGCAGCTTAAACACCACGCCCTTCAGGTTCAGCAACAGGTTGACGACGTCTTCCTGAACGCCATCGATGGTGGAGTACTCGTGGACGACCCCAGCGATCGTCACTTCGGTCGGTGCATAGCCGACCATCGACGACAGCAGCACGCGGCGCAGCGCGTTACCGAGCGTGTGGCCGTAGCCGCGCTCGAACGGTTCCATGACGACCTTCGCGTGATGATCGCCAAGCGGCTCAACCGCAATAATTTTGGGCTTCAGGAGTGCTGTTTGCATTAGGTTGTCCTATTTCAATACCCTCGGCTCGTTACACCGATAAGGCTGACGGGGACTAAAAGAATCCGCCACGGAATACGTGACGGAAGACGCGCGTGCCGCAATCGCGTTGCGGCACGTAACGATTCGGATTGGATCTGCGCACCAGTGATATCCAGCGCTCGAACACAATGTAGACGATGAGCGTCCCCAAAAGGCGCACAAGCCCGCACCTTGCGGTACGGGCCTCGTCATTAACGCGAATACAATTCGACGATCAGGCTTTCGTTGATGTCGCCGGCAATATCTGCGCGATCCGGAATTTGCTTGAAGGTGCCTTCCATCTTCTTGGCATCCACGGCAACCCACGTCGGGAAGCCGGTTTGCTCTGCCAGCGTCAGCGATTCAGCAATACGCACTTGCTTCTTCGACTTTTCACGGATGGCAATCACGTCGCCCGTCTTGATCTGGGCCGACGGCACGTTCAGGGCTTGACCGTTCACCAGGATCGCCTTGTGCGACACCAGCTGACGCGCTTCCGCGCGGGTCGAGCCGAAGCCCATGCGGTACACGACGTTGTCCAAGCGCGATTCCAGCAGTTGCAACAGGGTTTCACCCGTGTTGCCCTTGCGACGATCGGCTTCAGCGAAGTAGCGGCGGAACTGACGCTCAAGCACGCCGTAGATGCGCTTGACCTTCTGCTTTTCACGCAGTTGGTTGCCGTAGTCGGAGGTGCGGGCGCCGGAGGTGCGGCCGTGCTGACCAGGCTTGCTGTCCAGCTTGCACTTGTCGGCGAGGGAGCGACGTGCGCTCTTCAGGAAAAGGTCAGTACCTTCGCGGCGAGACAGTTTCGCCTTGGGACCGGTATAGCGTGCCACGTTATGTTCCTTCGTTATCAGTCATCCGAGGCGCACGGCTTCGGATGGTCCGCCTGCTCAGCCCTAACAACGGGACCGCAGCGAACAGTGGGCTTATGAAAAGACGAAACCCGCCTTCCGGGAAATCCGGAAGACAGGCAAGCGGGCGAGTATAGCACCCGCAGACCGACCTCGCCAACAGCGGGCGCGGTCGGTCGAATCGCTTAGATACGACGACGCTTCGGCGGGCGGCAGCCGTTATGCGGCACCGGCGTCACGTCTTCGATCAACTGGATCTTGATACCCAGGTTGTTCAGTGCACGCACAGCCGATTCACGACCCGGGCCCGGGCCCTTGATGCGCACTTCCAGGTTCTTGATGCCTTGGTCCTGCGCCACGCGGCCAGCACTTTCAGCTGCAACCTGGGCGGCGAACGGCGTCGACTTACGCGAGCCCTTGAAGCCTTGGCCACCCGACGTCGCCCACGACAGAGCGTTGCCCTGGCGGTCGGTGATCGTGATGATTGTGTTGTTGAACGACGCGTGAACGTGCGCGATGCCGTCGGCGACGTTCTTGCGAACCTTCTTGCGCGCGCGCTGGGCGGCGGTATTCGCTGCTTTTGCCATAGTTCCTATCCTTTACCCGACGGATTACTTCTTGAGCGCGACGCCGGCCTTGCGCGGACCCTTACGGGTACGGGCATTGGTGCGGGTACGCTGACCACGCATCGGCAGGCCCTTGCGATGGCGCACGCCACGATAGCAGCCCAGATCCATCAGGCGCTTGATGTTCATCGTCGTTTCACGGCGCAGATCGCCTTCAACGAGGAACTTCTCGATTTCCTTACGCAGCGCGTCCTGGTCCGGATCCGTCAGGTCCTTGACCTTCTTGTCGGTCGGGATGCCAGTAGCCTCGCAAATCTTCTGAGCGCGCGAGCGGCCGATACCGTAGATCGCCGTCAGGCCAATCACGGTATGTTTGTGGTTGGGGATGTTGACCCCTGCGATACGTGCCATTCGTCAATCCTCTTTGCGAAATTAGCCTTGGCGCTGCTTATGACGCGGGTCCGACGAGCAGATCACACGCACCACGCCCTTGCGCTTGATGATTTTGCAGTTGCGGCAAATGCGCTTAACAGAAGCCAGCACTTTCATGATTTTCCTCTTCCTTCAATTCCAGTCCGCTCACTTCGCCCGGAATACGATGCGCGCGCGGGACAGATCATACGGGGTCAATTCGACCGTCACCTTGTCCCCGGGCAAGATGCGGATGTAATGCATGCGCATCTTGCCGGAAATATGGCCTAACACTACGTGGCCGTTCTCTAGCTTGACGCGAAACGTTGCGTTGGGGAGGTTTTCCAGCACCTCGCCCTGCATCTGGATCGCGTCATCTTTAGCCATGTCCCTTCAGGTTCGTGCGATCGCTCTTAGCGGAGCGTCAGGTTTCCCTTGAAATTCGCCTTCTTCATCAAAGACTCGTACTGCTGAGACATCACGTAGGACTGCACTTGCGCCATGAAGTCCATCGTGACAACCACGATGATCAACAGGGATGTCCCACCGAAGTAGAACGGCACATTCCAGCGCAGCACCAAGAACTCCGGCAACAGACACACCAGCGTGATGTAGATCGCACCCGCCAGGGTCAACCGCACCAGAATCTTGTCGATATACCGCGTGGTTTGCTCGCCCGGACGGATGCCCGGAATGAACGCCCCACTTTTCTTCAGGTTATCCGCCACTTCCCGGCTGTTATAGACCAGCGCGGTGTAGAAGAAACAGAAGAAGATGATCGCCGCTGCATACAGCAGGATGTACACCGGCTGACCCGGCGACAGCGTTGCCGCGAGGTCCTTGACAACCCGTGCAACCGGATTCGTCGAGTTGCCAGCTGTAAACCAGCCCGCGATCGTGGCCGGGAACAGAATGATCGACGACGCAAAGATCGGCGGAATCACCCCGGCCATATTCAACTTCAGCGGCAGATGCGACGACTGTCCGCCATAAATCTTGTTACCAACCTGCCGCTTGGCGTAATTGACGAGAATCTTGCGCTGGCCCCGTTCGATGAACACAACCACGAACGTCACCGCACCAATAATCGCCACCACCAGGATCGCCGAGAAAATCCCCATCGATCCCGTACGCACCAGCTCGAACAACCCGCCGATCGCATTGGGCAGCCCGGCAGCAATCCCGCCGAAAATGATGATCGAGATCCCGTTGCCCAGACCACGCTCGGTGATCTGCTCACCCAGCCACATCAGGAACATGGTGCCCGTCACCAGCGTAATCACGGCGGTGGCCCGGAACATCAGACCCGGATCCAAAACCAGACCCGGCTGCGCTTCGAGTGCCACTGCAATCCCCAGCGCCTGGAACGTTGCCAGGACGACCGTACCGTAGCGCGTGTACTGCGTAATCTTGCGCTGGCCGGCTTGGCCTTCCTTCTTCAACGATTCCAGCTGCGGCAACACGATCGTCAGCAGTTGCATGATGATCGACGCCGAGATGTACGGCATGATCCCCAGCGCAAACACCGTGAAACGCGACAGCGCACCGCCGGAGAACAGGTTGAACATCCCGAGGATGCCACCCGACTGCCGTTGGAAAAGCTGCGCCAGTTGATCCGGATCGATACCGGGCACAGGAATGTGCGCGCCGATCCGGTACACCAGCAGTGCCAGAACCAGGAACACCAACCGACGGCGAAGATCGCCGTACTTGGCCGTGTTCTTGGCCTGGGCCATCACATTAGGTTTCGCCGTGGCCAAACGGATGCTCCGTCAGTGTGAAACAGCAGGCTATTAGGCCAGCGAGCCACCAGCCGCTTCGATTGCAGCTTTCGCCCCAGCCGTCGCGCTGATACCCTTCAGAGTGACCTTCTTGTCGATTTCGCCCGACAGGATCACCTTGGCGCTCTTGACCATCTCGCCAACGAGGCCGGCTTGCTTGAGGGACAGCAGATCGATTTCTTCGATCGGCAGGCCCGCCAGGTCGCCCAGACGCACTTCAGCGGTGAATTCCTTGGTCAGCGAGGTGAAACCACGCTTGGGCAGACGACGATGCAGGGGCATCTGGCCGCCTTCGAAGCCGACCTTATGGAAACCACCCGAACGCGACTTCTGACCCTTGTGACCACGACCAGCCGTCTTGCCCAGGCCCGAACCAATACCGCGACCAACGCGGCGCTTGGCGTGCTTGGAGCCGGCTGCCGGCTTCAGGTTATTCAGTTGCATGTTCTTCTCCGTCTTGCCTTAGCCGATGACCTTGACCAGGTAGGACACCTTGTTGATCATGCCGCGCACTGCGGGCGTGTCCTGCAATTCGGACACCGAGTTCATGCGGCGCAGGCCCAGGCCGCGCACCGTGGCGCGGTGGTCTTCGCGCGTACCGATCAGGCTGCGCACGAGTTGGACTTTCACGGTTTTCTGCGACATATCGTTCACCTATCCCTTCGGCTTAGCCGAGGATCTCTTCGACCGACTTGCCACGCTTGGCGGCAACTTCGGCCGGGGTGCTCATCTTGCGCAGGCCATCCAGCGTTGCGCGCACCATGTTGTAAGGATTGGTCGAACCGTGCGACTTGGTCACGATGTTCGTCACGCCCATCACTTCGAAGATAGCGCGCATCGGGCCGCCGGCGATCACGCCGGTACCGTCCTTCGCGGGCATCATCTGCACCTTCGCGGCGCCATGCTTGCCAACCACTTCGTGCTGCAGCGTACCGTTCTTCAGCGGGACCTTGACCATCTTGCGACGGGCTTCGTCCATTGCCTTCTGCACGGCCACCGGGACTTCCTTAGCCTTACCCTTGCCCATGCCGATACGGCCGTCGCCGTCGCCGACCACAGTCAGAGCAGCGAAACCGAGAATCCGGCCGCCCTTGACCACCTTGGTCACACGGTTGACCGCGATCATCTTCTCGCGAAGACCGTCGTCGCGTTCGTCCCCTTGGACCTTAGGTTGAATTTTTGCCATGACGATATCCTCTATGCCGGCTTAGAACTTCAGGCCAGCTTCGCGTGCCGCGTCGGCCAGAGCCTTTACGCGACCGTGATAACGGAAACCCGAGCGATCGAACGCCACGGCTTCGATGCCGGCAGCCTTCGCCTTCTCAGCGATACGCTTACCCACCAGGGTGGCAGCAGCGGTGTTGCCACCGTTGCCGTTCAGTTCCTTGCGGACTTCGGCTTCCGCCGTCGAGGCCGAAGCCAGGACCTTGGTGCCATCTTCCGAGAAGACCTGCGCATAAATGTGCAGGTTCGTACGGTGCACAGCCAGACGGGCGACGTTCAGTTCCGCAATTTTCAGGCGGGTCTGACGTGCACGGCGCAGACGCGAGTCATTTTTGTTCATGATGTGCACCCTTACTTCTTCTTGGTTTCCTTCAGGATCACACGCTCATCGGCGTAGCGCACACCCTTGCCCTTGTAAGGCTCCGGCGGACGATAACCACGCACTTCAGCGGCGACCTGACCAACTTTTTGCTTGTCCGAACCCTTGATGATGATCTCGGTTTGCGTCGGCGTTTCCGCCTTCACGCCATCCGGCATCTCATGGATCACGTCGTGCGAGAAACCGAGTTGCAGCTTCAGAGCGGTGCCCTGAACCGATGCACGGTAACCCACGCCGACCAGGTTCAGCTTGCGCTCGAAGCCCGTCGTCACACCCTTGACCATGTTGGCCGTCAGGGCGCGCATCGTACCTTGCAGCGCATTGGCTTCACGCGACTCATCTGCCGGCGCGAACGTGATCGTGCCGTTGTCGGTGGTGACCTTGACCAGCGAGTGGATCGGCTGGGTCAGGGTGCCCAGCGGGCCCTTAACGGTCAGCAGACCACCAGCGAAATTAACTTCGGCGCCCTTGGGCAGCGCGATGGGAGCCTTACCTACGCGAGACATGGTTCCCCTCCCTTAGGCGACGTAGCAAATGACTTCGCCACCGACACCGGTTGCGCGGGCGCGGCGGTCCGTCATCAGACCCTGCGGGGTCGAGATGATGGCGACACCCAGGCCGTTCATCACTTGCGGAATTTCATTACGGCCCTTGTACACACGCAGACCAGGCTTCGAGACGCGCTCCAGGCGCTCTATGACCGGGCGGCCAGCGTAGTACTTCAGACCAATCGTCAGCGTGGACTTGCCACCCTGCTCGGTCACGGCGAATTCGTCGATGTAGCCTTCGTCCTTCAGGACTTTGGCGATTGCCACCTTCAGCTTCGACGACGGCATGACCACCGACGCTTTTTCCACCGCTTGCGCGTTGCGGATACGCGTCAGCATATCGGCGATCGGATCGCTCATGCTCATACTGTTTCTCCTGTAGCCTGTGCGTGATTACCAGCTGGCTTTCGTCAGACCCGGGATCTCGCCCTTGAAGGCGATCTCGCGGAGCTTGTTACGCGCCAGGCCGAACTTACGGAACGTACCGCGGGGACGACCGGTGATCGAGCAGCGGTTGCGCTGACGCGTCGGATTTGCGTTGCGCGGCAGCGCTTGCAATTTCAGACGCGCTTCGTAGCGCTCTTCTTCCGACTTGCTTTGGTCGGCCACGATGGCTTCGAGAGCGGCGCGCTTCTCAGCGTACTTGGCCACGAGCTTGGCACGCTTCTTCTCGCGTTCGATCAGAGACAATTTAGCCACGGTAACCCCTTAATTACGGAACGGGAACTTGAACGCATTGAGGAGCGCCTTCGCTTCCTCGTCGTTCTTCGCAGTCGTCGTGATGCTGATGTTCAGACCACGGAGTGCGTCGATCTTGTCGTACTCGATCTCGGGGAAAATGATCTGCTCTTTCACACCGATGTTGTAGTTGCCGCGACCATCGAACGCCTTACCCGACACACCACGGAAGTCGCGCACGCGGGGCAGCGACACGGTGATGAAGCGATCCAGGAATTCGTACATACGTTGGCCACGCAGCGTGACCATCGTACCGATCGGGTAACCCTGGCGAATCTTGAAGCCGGCGATAGCCTTGCGGGCTTTCGTCACGATCGGCTTCTGGCCAGCGATCTTGATCAGGTCGCCCGTGGCGTGCTCGATGACCTTCTTGTCATTGATGGCTTCACCAAGACCCATGTTCAGGGTGATCTTGGTGATACGCGGCACTTCCATCACGGATTTGTAACCAAACTGCTTGATCAGTTCGGGCACAACCTTCTCTTTGTAAAACTCTTGCAGACGTGCAGTCATGCTCAACTCCTCTCTATTGCCCAGAATCAAGCGCCGACGGCAGCACCGGTGGTCTTCAGCACGCGCGTCTTCACGCCGCCTTCAACCTTGATGCCGACGCGCGACGGCTTGCCATTGGCATCCACGAGCGCAACGTTCGAAATATGGATGGGCATGACCTTGTCGACCACACCACCCGTGGTACCCAGCATCGGGTTCGGACGCACGTGCTTCTTGGCAACGTTCACGCCTTCAACCGTCACATGCTCGGCGAGCACGGCCAGCACAGTACCTTGCTTGCCCTTGTCTTTACCGGTACGGACGATGACGCGATCGCCCTTGCGAATCTTGTTCATGCGGCCTCCGTTTACAGCACTTCCGGCGCGAGCGACACGATCTTCATGAAGCGCTCGGTACGGAGTTCGCGAGTGACCGGCCCGAAGATACGGGTGCCGATCGGCTCAAGCTTGGTGTTCAGCAGCACGGCGGCATTGCCGTCGAACTTGATGAGCGAGCCGTCGGGACGGCGCACGCCCTTGGCGGTACGCACCACCACGGCATTGTAGATATCGCCCTTCTTCACGCGACCACGCGGGGCAGCGTCCTTGACGCTGACCTTGATGATGTCGCCGACGCTGGCGTAGCGGCGCTTCGAGCCGCCCAGCACCTTGATGCACATGACTTCACGCGCACCCGTGTTATCGGCCACTTCGAGCCGGCTTTCTGTCTGAATCATGGTGTTCTCGTCCCAACTTAATTCGCCAAACGCACAATGCGCAGAGGCGATCAGTCTTGGTCCCGCCGGCTGCTGGCATTGCGCCAACTGCGATTGGGTTGATCAACTTGAAGTCGGTAGCTGCCCGACGGCGATTGCCGCCTGGCCCATTCGCTTTTTCCCTCACCCGAGCCACCAGCAGATTTGCCAGCCACCCTCTGAAAGGGAAAGACCGAGACTATATCACATAATCTCGGCCTTGCAACAGCAAACTGCTCCGCTGTTGTTTTAGATCACGCGTGCAGCTTCAAGCAGACGCGACACCACCCACGACTTCGTGCGGGAGAGCGGACGCGATTCCGTGATCTCAACCTTGTCGCCTTCGTTGTACTGGTTGGCTTCGTCGTGCGCATGGTATTTCTTAGAGCGCACCACGTACTTGCCGTACAGCGGATGTTTCACGCGGTTTTCGATCAGGACAGTAACAGTCTTGTCCATCTTGTTGCTGACAACGCGACCGACGAGCGTGCGCTTCAGGGACGTTGCGGCTTCAGTCATTTCTGGTTCCCCTTCTGGCCCAGCACGGTGCGGACACGCGCGATGTCACGACGCACCTTCTTCAGCTGGCTGGTGTTCTGCAGCTGTTGCGTCGCTTTTTGCATGCGCAGGCCAAATTGGGCCTTCAGCAGCTCGGAGAGCTCCTGGTTCAGCCCGGCGACATCTTTGTCGCGCAGTTCGGATGCTTTCATGGTGTGTGCTCCTTACGTTCCGACCTGACGCACCACGAAGCTGGTCGCGATCGGCAGCTTGGCAGCGGCCAGGCGGAATGCCTCGCGTGCCAGTTCTTCGCCAACGCCGTCCATTTCGTACAGCATCTTGCCCGGCTGAATTTCAGCCACGTAGTATTCCGGGTTGCCCTTACCGTTACCCATACGGACTTCGGCAGGCTTCTTCGAGATCGGCTTGTCCGGGAAAATCCGGATCCAAATGCGGCCGCCACGCTTGATGTGACGGGTCATCGCACGACGGGCCGACTCAATCTGACGTGCGGTCAGACGGCCGCGGCCCATCGCCTTCAGACCGAACTCGCCGAACGAGACTGCGTTGCCGCGCGTCGCGATACCGGTGTTACGGCCCTTCTGCTCCTTGCGGTACTTCCTGCGCTTAGGTTGCAGCATGTTTATTCTCCAGTCTTGGCGTCGGCGCCACGACGGGCACCTGCACCAGCACCGCGGCGCTGACCGGCCGGGCGACCTTCGCCCTCACGGCGACGACCTTCCGGGCGACCCGGACGCTTGCGGCGCTCTTCTTGCGGCTCTTCCACGACGGGTGCGTCGTTGCGACCGAGGTGGTCACCCTTGTACACCCACACCTTGACACCGATGATGCCGTAGGTGGTTTCCGCTTCGGAGAAGCCGTAGTCGATATCGGCGCGCAGCGTGTGCAGGGGCACACGGCCTTCGCGGTACCACTCGGTACGGGCGATTTCGATGCCGTTCAGACGGCCCGAGCTCATGATCTTGATGCCTTGGGCACCCAGACGCATCGCGTTCTGCATCGCGCGCTTCATTGCGCGACGGAACATGATGCGGCGCTCGAGCTGCTGCGTGATCGAATCGGCGATCAGCTGTGCATCGACTTCCGGCTTGCGGATTTCTTCGATGTTCACGTGCACGGGCACGCCCATGCGACGCTGCAGTTCAGCCTTCAGCAGTTCGATGTCCTCGCCCTTCTTGCCGATCACCACGCCCGGACGCGAGCTGTAAATGGTGATACGAGCATTCTTGGCCGGACGCTCGATGACCACGCGGCCCACCGACGCGTTCTTCAGCTTCTTCTTCAGAAACTCGCGAACCTCGATGTCTTCCTTGAGCATGCCGGCAAACTGGGTGTTGCTCGCGTACCAACGCGATGCCCAGTTACGGCTGACAGCCAGACGGAAGCCAGTCGGATGAATCTTCTGTCCCATCGTGACCCCTTAGTTGCCCAGCGTCACAGTGATGTGACAGGTTTGTTTCTCGATGCGGTTGCCACGGCCCTTCGCACGCGCCGTGAAGCGCTTGAGCGACGTGGCCTTGTCGATGTAGATCGACTTGACCTTCAGCTCGTCGATATCGGCGCCTTCATTGTGCTCGGCGTTCGCGATGGCGGACTCAACCACCTTCTTCACGATGCCAGCCGCCTTCTTCGGGCTGAACGTCAGCACGTTGAGCGCGCGCTCGATCGACAGGCCGCGGATCTGGTCAGCGACCAGGCGCGTCTTCTGTGCGGAGATACGGGCGCCGCGATGAATCGCTTTAACTTCCATGATTGCCCCTTATCGCTTCGCTTTCTTGTCGGCAGCGTGGCCCTTGAACGTACGCGTGAGCGCAAATTCGCCGAGCTTGTGGCCAACCATGTTTTCCGTGACATACACGGGCACGTGCTGACGGCCGTTGTGAACGGCAATCGTCAGGCCGATGAAGTCCGGCAGAATGGTCGAACGACGCGACCACGTCTTGATGGGCTTCTTGTCCTTCGTCTGCACTGCCGCCTCAACCTTCTTCAGCAGGTGGGCGTCAATGAAAGGACCCTTTTTTACGGAACGAGTCATATCTAAGCTCCTACCTACCGATTAACGCTTGTGACGGCGCTGAACGATCATGCTGTCAGTGCGCTTGTTACGACGGGTGCGGTAGCCCTTGGTCGGCGTGCCCCACGGGGACACCGGATCACGGCCTGCTGCAGTCTTGCCTTCACCACCACCATGCGGGTGGTCGACCGGGTTCATCACCACACCGCGAACGGTCGGGCGAATTCCGCGCCAACGGGTTGCACCGGCCTTGCCGATCTGGCGCAGGCTGTGCTCTTCGTTGCCGACTTCACCAATGGTCGCGCGGCACTCGATGTGCACGCGGCGCACCTCACCCGAGCGCAGACGCACTTGAGCGTAAATGCCTTCGCGAGCCAGCAGCACGGCGGACGTACCGGCCGAACGGGCAACTTGAGCGCCCTTGCCCGGCAGGATTTCCACGCAGTGGATCGTCGTACCGACCGGGATGTTGCGGATCGGCAGGTTGTTACCGGCCTTGATCGGCGCTTCCGATCCGTTAGCGATGGCTTGGCCAACCACAGCGCCCTTCGGGGCGATGATGTAGCGGCGCTCGCCGTCAGCGAACAGCACGAGTGCGATGTTGGCGCTACGGTTCGGATCGTATTCCAGGCGTTCGATCTTGGCCGGGATACCGTCCTTGTCGTTACGCTTGAAATCGACGATGCGATAGTGATGCTTGTGACCACCGCCCTTATGACGGGTGGTGATGTGGCCGTTGTTGTTACGACCCGACTTCTGGATTTGCTTTTCCAGCAGCGGAGCGTGCGGCGCGCCCTTGTGAAGGTCGGGGTTAACGACCTTCACCATCGAGCGGCGGCCCGGCGATGTCGGCTTGGTTTTGACGAGTGCCATGATTACTTGGCCTCCGCTTCAAAATTGATTTCCTGGCCCGGCTTCAGCGACACATAGGCCTTCTTCACGTGGTCACGACGACCCATGAAGCGGCCGAAGCGCTTTTGCTTGCCCTTCTGGTTCAGGATCTGGACGGACTCGACTTCGACCTTGAACAGCAGCTCGACAGCAGCCTTCACTTCGCCCTTGTTGGCGTCGCGAGCCACTTCGAACACTACCTGTTCGTTCTTCTCGGCCACCAGGGTTGCCTTTTCAGACACCACAGGTGCCAGCAGCACCTGCATGAGGCGATGGTCGTTCTTGGCAACTTGCGTCATTTCAGCAACTCCTCGATCTGCGCGACGGCTGCCTTGGTCACGAGCACCTTCTTGTAGTGCACGAGCGACAGCGGGTCGGCGTGACGCGGCTCAACCACGAGCACGTGCGCCAGGTTGCGCGATGCCAGGAAGAGGTTTTCGTCCAGGTTATCGGTAATCACGAGCACCGAATCCAGGCCCATGGCGCGGAACTTGTCGGCCAGCAGCTTGGTTTTGGGCGCGTCGACGGACAGGCTGTCAACGACGTTGATGCGACCTTCACGGGCGAGCTGCGAATAAATCGAGCGCATGCCGGCGCGGTACATCTTCTTGTTGACCTTCTGCGAGAAGTTTTCTTCCGGGCTGTTCGGGAAGATACGACCACCCCCGCGCCACAGCGGGGAGGAGCTCATACCTGCACGGGCGCGGCCCGTACCCTTTTGACGCCACGGCTTCTTGGTCGTGTGCTTGACCTCTTCACGGTCCTTCTGCTTACGGTTACCGCTGCGAGCGTTGGCCTGGTAAGCGACGACGACTTGGTGAACGAGGGCTTCGTTGTAGTCACGGCCGAACACTTCCGGCGAGGCAGCAACGCCGGCGCCGAGTTGACCGTTGTCCTGGAGCAGCTTCAGTTCCATGCGTTTGCTCCTTATGCCTTCTTGGCGCGGGCCTTCACGGCCGGCGTGACGATGACTTGACCGCCCTTGGCGCCCGGAATCGCACCCTTGACCAGCAGCAGCTTGCGCTCTGCGTCGATCTTGGCGATTTCCAGATTCTGGACGGTACGGGTGACGTCACCCATGTGACCGGTCATGCGCTTACCCGGGAACACGCGACCCGGATCCTGCGCCATACCGATCGAGCCCGGCACGTTGTGCGAGCGCGAGTTACCGTGCGAGGCGCGGCCCGACGAGAAGTTGTAGCGCTTGATGGTACCGGCGTAGCCCTTACCAATCGTCACACCCTGGACGTCGATCTTCTGACCGACTTCGAACAGGTCGACGCTGATGTTCGCGCCAGGCTGGAATTCAGCGGCACGAGCGGCATCCACTCGGAATTCTTTGATGACTTCGCCCGCTTCCACGCCGGCTTTGGCGAGATGACCCGCCAGCGGCTTGGTGACGCGGCTGGCGCGTCGGGTGCCGAAGGTGACTTGAACCGCGGTATAACCGTCGGTCTCGTCCGTCTTGATTTGCGTCACGCGGTTGTCGCCGACCTCGAGCACGGTGACGGGAATCGAATCGCCGTCGTCCGTGAAAATACGGGTCATGCCAACCTTGCGACCTACAAGGCCAAGGCTCATGGTTTGCTCCATTCCCAGCTGCGATTGGCCGGGGCTGATTGATACTACGAATCTTGAACTGGACTGCGCCTAAAGAGACGGCGCGAGGCCAAATGGCCAGCCCACTCCCCTGACTAAAGGGGTAGCCCTACAATATATCCCGGTTACGAACAATATGCAAGGCCGATTGCCGGATAGCGCCCGGACGTCGTGTGCAATGCAACATCCGCCACCTCAAAAGCAAAACGGCGAGCACTTGGCTCGCCGTCTGCCCGTTACCGGAAGGATCCGGCAGCGTTGTCTTGCTTATTGCAGCTTGATCTCGACGTCCACACCGGCCGGCAGGTCCAGCTTCATCAGCGCGTCGACAGTCTTATCCGTCGGGTCGACGATGTCCATCAGGCGCTGGTGCGTGCGGATTTCGAACTGGTCGCGACTGGTCTTGTTGACGTGCGGCGAACGCAGAACGTCGAAACGCTGGATGCGAGTCGGCAGGGGCACCGGGCCCTTGACGATCGCGCCGGTGCGCTTGGCGGTCTCGACGATTTCAGCGGCCGACTGGTCGATCAGGCGATAGTCGAAAGCCTTCAGGCGGATACGGATCTTCTGGTTCTGCATGATGTTTCCTTAAAGAGCATGGCGGCCGGGCCGCCGGTAGATTGAAAGAGCGATGCAACAGGCGATGCGCCGCACCCCTTGCGAGGAACAGCGCATCAATCCGCCTTTTACTTCAGGATCTTGGCAACGACGCCAGCACCGACGGTACGACCACCTTCACGGATTGCGAAGCGCAGACCTTCTTCCATGGCGATCGGGGCGATCAGCTTGACGGTGATCGACACGTTGTCGCCCGGCATGACCATTTCCTTGCCTTCCGGCAGGGCGATCGAGCCGGTCACGTCCGTCGTACGGAAGTAGAACTGCGGGCGATAGTTGTTGAAGAACGGCGTGTGACGGCCGCCTTCGTCCTTCGACAGGATGTAGACCTCGCCCGTGAATTCCGTGTGCGGCTTGATCGAGCCCGGCTTGGCCAGCACTTGGCCACGCTGGACGTCTTCGCGCTTCGTGCCGCGCAGCAGAATACCGACGTTGTCGCCTGCCTGACCTTGGTCCAGCAGCTTGCGGAACATTTCCACGCCCGTGCAGGTCGTCTTGTCGATCTTCGGCTTGTCGCCGTCCATGGCGATACCGACGATTTCGATTTCTTCGCCGACCTTGATCACGCCGCGCTCGATACGGCCGGTCACCACGGTGCCGCGACCCGAGATCGAGAACACGTCTTCCACCGGCATCAGGAACGTACCGTCAACAGCGCGCTCCGGCGTCGGGATGTAGGTGTCCAGTGCGTCGGCCAGGTTCATGATGGCCACTTCGCCCAGTTCGCCCTTGTCGCCTTCGAGCGCCAGCTTGGCCGAACCCTTGATGATCGGGGTGTCGTCGCCCGGGAAGTCGTACTTCGACAGAAGTTCGCGCACTTCCATCTCGACCAGCTCCAGCAGCTCAGCGTCGTCCACCATGTCGCACTTGTTCAGGAAGACGATGATGTACGGCACGCCGACCTGACGGGCCAGCAGGATGTGCTCACGCGTTTGCGGCATCGGGCCGTCAGCGGCCGAGCACACCAGGATGGCGCCGTCCATCTGGGCGGCACCGGTGATCATGTTCTTGACGTAGTCGGCGTGGCCCGGGCAGTCAACGTGCGCGTAGTGGCGGTTGGCCGTTTCGTACTCGATGTGCGCGGTGTTGATCGTAATGCCGCGTGCCTTTTCTTCCGGCGCTGCGTCGATTTCGTCGTACTTCTTAGCGGTACCACCGAACTTGCTCGACAGCACGGTTGCGATCGCTGCGGTCAGCGTCGTCTTGCCGTGGTCAACGTGACCAATCGTACCAACGTTCACGTGCGGCTTGGTCCGCTCGAACTTTTCCTTTGCCATGTCAGCTCCTCAATTCGGAATCGGCTAATTACTAGATTTGGGATGCAGGCGGCACGCACGCGCGCGCCGCCAAAACACGTTGATTACTTCGTACCCTTGGCAGCCATCACAGCTTCGGCGATGTTCTTCGGCGCCTCAGCGTATTGCTTGAATTCCATGGTGTACGTAGCGCGGCCCTGCGTTTGCGAGCGCAGCGACGTCGAATAACCGAACATTTCCGACAGCGGGACTTCGGCCTTGATGATCTTGCCGCCGCCCACCATATCGTCCATGCCCTGCACGATGCCGCGGCGGGACGACAAGTCGCCCATCACGGTACCCGTGTAGTCTTCCGGCGTTTCCACTTCCACAGCCATCATCGGCTCCAGCAGAACCGGCGTGGCGCGGCGCATGGCTTCCTTGAAAGCCATCGAACCGGCCATGCGGAACGCGTTTTCGTTCGAGTCCACGTCGTGGTACGAACCGAACGTCAGCGTGACCTTCACGTCCACCACCGGGAAGCCCGCCAGAATACCGGCCGGCAGCGTGTCGACGATACCCTTCTCGACCGCCGGAATGTATTCGCGAGGAATCACACCGCCCTTGATGGCGTCGACGAATTCGAAGTTCTTGCCAGCCTTCTTCGCCTCCTCGTCCGCCGGTTCCAGCGTGATCACAGCGTGACCGTACTGGCCGCGACCGCCGGACTGCTTGACGAACTTGCCTTCGACGTCTTCGACCTTCTTGCGGATGGTTTCGCGGTAGGCAACTTGCGGGGCGCCAATGTTGGCTTCCACGCCGAATTCGCGCTTCATGCGATCGACCAGAATTTCGAGGTGGAGCTCGCCCATACCCGAAATGATGGTCTGGCCCGATTCTTCATCAGTACGCACACGGAACGACGGATCTTCAGCAGCCAGGCGGTTCAGGGCGATACCCATCTTTTCCTGGTCAGCCTTGGTCTTCGGCTCGACAGCCTGCGAGATCACCGGCTCCGGGAACACCATGCGCTCGAGAATGATCGGAGCGCTCGGGTCGCACAGCGTGTCGCCCGTGGTGGCGTCCTTCAGGCCCACCGCAGCGGCGATGTCGCCTGCCAGCACTTCCTTGATTTCTTCGCGCTGGTTGGCGTGCATCTGAAGAATACGGCCTAGACGCTCCTTCTTCTGCTTCACCGGGTTGTACACGGTGTCGCCGGAGTTGATCTTGCCCGAGTAGACGCGGAAGAAGATCAGCTGACCAACGAACGGGTCGGTCATGATCTTGAACGCCAGCGCCGAGAATTTCTCGTTGTCGTCTGCCTTGCGCTCGAGCTTCTTCTCTTCGTCGTTTTCGTCGATGCCTTGAACCGGCGGAATGTCGACGGGCGACGGCAGGAAGTCGATCACGGCGTCGAGCATGCGCTGCACGCCCTTGTTCTTGAACGCGGTGCCGCACAGCATCGGCTGGATTTCGCAGGCGATGGTACGGTCGCGCAGTGCCTTGACGATCTCAGCACGGGACAGCTCTTCGCCGCCCAGGTACTTTTCCATCAGCTCTTCGCTGGCTTCAGCTGCCGACTCGACCATCTTCTCGCGCCACTCGTTCGCGACGTCAACCAGGTTGGCCGGGATGTCGTGGTATTCGAACTTCACGCCCTGGCTGGCTTCGTCCCAAATGATCGCCTTCATTTCCAGCAGATCGACGACGCCCTGGAAGCCGTCTTCAGCGCCGATGGGCACCACGACGGGCACCGGGTTGGCCTTCAGACGGGTCTTCAGCTGGTCGTAGACCTTGAAGAAGTTCGCACCGGTACGGTCCATCTTGTTGACGAACGCCAGACGCGGCACCTTGTACTTGTTGGCCTGACGCCAGACGGTTTCCGACTGCGGCTGCACGCCACCCACTGCGCAGTACACCATGCACGCGCCGTCCAGCACACGCATGGAACGCTCCACCTCGATGGTGAAGTCCACGTGGCCCGGGGTGTCGATGATGTTGAAGCGGTGCTCGGGGTAGTTGCCGCCCATGCCCTTCCAGAAGGCGGTGGTCGCAGCAGACGTGATGGTGATGCCGCGCTCTTGCTCCTGCTCCATCCAGTCCATGGTGGCGGCGCCATCATGCACTTCACCGATCTTGTGGTTCACACCGGTGTAGAACAGGATCCGCTCGGTCGTGGTGGTCTTGCCGGCGTCGATGTGAGCGGAGATACCGATGTTACGGTAGCGCTCAATGGGGGTCTTACGAGCCACGGTTAATCCTCAGATTCGTCAACGGGGCGCTGGCCTACGGCCAAGCGCCCCTAATACAAATGGGCGAGATGTGCGCACACAGCCCGCCCAGCAACCAACAACGTTGTCGCGTCGCTTAGAAGCGGAAGTGCGAGAACGCCTTGTTGGCTTCAGCCATGCGGTGCACTTCGTCGCGCTTCTTCATGGCGCCGCCGCGGCCTTCCGAGGCTTCGAGCAGCTCACCAGCCAGACGCAGGGCCATCGACTTCTCGCTGCGCTTCTTCGCAGCTTCCCGCAGCCAACGCATCGCCAATGCCAGACGACGCGACGGCCGGACTTCGACCGGCACCTGATAGTTGGCGCCACCAACACGACGGCTCTTCACTTCGACCACCGGCTTGATGTTGCCGATAGCCAGCGTGAACACCTCGATCGGCGCCTTGCCTGCTTTCTTTTCGATCTGGTCGAACGCACCGTAGACGATACGTTCAGCCACCGACTTCTTGCCGTCCAGCATCAGGACGTTCATGAACTTGGCGACTTCCACATTGCCGAACTTCGGGTCCGGCAGAATTTCCCGCTTGGGGACTTCACGACGACGTGGCATCTTCTTTCCTTCTCTGTTCAGTTGAGAACCGCTTCGGTTCTCCGGCCACCAACTAGCTTGTCTTCCAACAATCTGAGCCGGGTGACCACTTACTCGACGGTGCCAGTGCGGTCAAAAAACGCACCGTTGTACCGCCTGCTCATGACAAGACCGTGACCGCAAAAGCGGCGCGATCTCACTGACGACTTAGGCCGCCTTCGGACGCTTCGCGCCGTACTTCGAACGCGCTTGCTTACGGTCCTTGACGCCTTGCAGGTCAAGGGAGCCGCGCACGATGTGGTAACGCACACCCGGCAAGTCCTTCACACGGCCGCCGCGGATCAGCACGACGCTGTGTTCTTGCAGGTTGTGGCCTTCACCGCCGATGTACGAAATGACTTCGAAACCGTTGGTCAGGCGCACCTTGGCGACCTTACGCAGTGCCGAGTTCGGCTTCTTCGGCGTCGTGGTGTACACGCGGGTGCACACGCCGCGACGCTGCGGGCAGTTCTCAAGTGCCGGGCTCTTGCTCTTCAGCTTTTCCGAGACGCGGGGCTTGCGAACCAGTTGATTGATGGTTGGCATTGTTCAATCCAGCTTGGTTTTTGAAAAATCGCCGGCTCACATATCGTGAACGCCTCATTTGTGAGGCGGACGGCGCAATCGGGTTTTATGGAAGTGGCGAGCAGAACGCTCTGAAGGGAGGACCTGCGGGAACAGATCAAGACCAAAGAGCGCGAGCCCGTCTGATTTCAGATGCCTTGCACAGCATTTGCCGGGCATGGACGCGCGAAACCAGAAGCCAAAAACTCGAATCTGGCACTATAGCGGGCTGTCTTGCAAGCGTCAAGCACGCCGCCAGTCTAGCGACGGGCGAGTTGGTCAGCAGCGGCGCGGTGTGGCGCCGATGGCACGCGCCGCACCGGCTGGCCATACGAAAACGAGTGCAGCGGCCGCCACAAACCCGAGCGCGAGAACCGATACGCCGATCCAGCCGGCGCGCACCCAAGCCACACCGGCCAAGCCGCCGCCTGCAGCCGCACCAAAGAAGAACGCCCCGGTGTACAGACCATTCACACGCCCGCGAATCTCCGGCGACAGCGTGTTGACCATGTAGCGGCCGAGCGCCTGGTCGCCGATGGCACCAAAGTCGAGCAGCAGCGCGGCGGCCACCAGCATGGTCAACATGACGGGGACGCTCAGGCCCGGCAGCAGCGCCGAAGCCAGCGCCACGAGCAGACCCGTTGCCGCGCAGCCGTGCGCGAGCAGCGTACCCACGCGCACGAGACCGCGATCCGCCAGCCGCCCGGCAATCGGCGCGGCCACGACACCGGCCGCACCGCACAGCGCGAAGATCCCGATGCCATTTTGCGAAAGATGGAACGGCGCTGCCGCCAACCGCAGGGCCACAGCCGTCCAGAACAGCGTGAACGCCGCCATCAGCAAGGCCTGCGTAGCGGCACGGCGACGCAACACCGGCTCTCTGCGCAGCAGGTTGCCATACGAGCCCAGCAGCGCGCCGTATGACAACGTGCGCGGCGGCACGAAGGTCGGCATCACGCGCGGCAGCAGGACGGCCAGCACGGTAATCGCCACCGCAGAAGCACCGTAAAACGCCCGCCACCCCCACTGCGCTGCGATGAAGCTGGCGGCCGGGCGGGAGAGCAGGATGCCCAGGTTCAGGCCGATCATGATGTCACCGAGCACGCGCCCGCGCCGGTGGTCGGCGGCCAGGCGCCCCGCCAGCGCAATCAGCATCTGAATGACAGTCGACGTCAGGCCGATGGCGAAGGCGGCGAGCATCAGCACCTGGCCGCTGTGCGCGACGGTGGTCAGCGCCAGCGAAGCCACCGCGCCCCACAGCGTGCGCGAGGCCAGCGCGCGGTTGTCCTGCAGGTCGGTCAACGGCATCAGCAGCAACAGACCGATGCCATAGCCGATGAGCGTGGCGGTGACGAGCAAGCCAGCGGCGGCGGTGGTCCAGCCAATGCTCGCGGCGATCTCGGCAATGAGCGGCTGGATGCCGAACAGGTTGATGACGATAAGCCCGACGGCGACGGCAAACAGCGGCGTGGCGCCCAGGGGGAGCCGGTCGGCGGCGGGCGGGTTGGGATCGGCGATGGCAGGAGCTTCGGTAGTCATGATGAACAGGACGAAGGTTCGGAGGACCCATCGTAGCCAGCCGATTCGCGCGGATTAAGGTAGGCTCTGGCGCCATATTGTTTCCATATGCGCGCAAATATGGACCGGCTCTCTGATGTGGCGATCTTCGTGCAGGTAGTGGAGCGCGGCAGCTTGTCGGCGGCGGCCGAGGCGATGGGCATGTCGCGCGGGGTGATCAGCAAGGCGCTGGCGCGGCTGGAGGCGCGGTTGCAGACGCGTCTGCTGCAACGGACAACGCGGCGCCTGTCGCTCACCGAAGCGGGCGCAGCGTTTTTCGAGAAAAGCCGCGAAGGCCTGGCGCTCGTCGATGCAGCGGAGCAGGCCGTGAGCGCCTTGCGCGACGAGGCGCGCGGCACGCTGCGGGTGTCGGCGCCGGCCTCGTTTGCGGTGACATTGCTGGCGCCGCTCTTGGGCGCATTCCAGGCGCGCTACCCCGCCGTGCAGATCGACCTGGACATGAACGACCGCTACGCGGATCTGGTCGCGGGGCGCATTGACGTGGCGATCCGCATTGGTATGTTGGGGGACTCGTCGCTGGTCGCGCGACGGCTGGCGAATTGCGCACACGCCATCTACGGGGCACCATCGTATTTTCGCGAGCGGGGCATTCCGCAGTCGCCCGAGGATTTGCGCAATCACAACTGCCTCGTCTACGCCAACTACGACGGGCCACACGACTGGGTGCTGACGGACGCCGCCGGCCATCGTCATATCGCTCACGTCGCGGGCTCGATGCTCGCCAATAACAGCCTGGTGCTGCGCGAGGCCGCACGGTCAGGGCTGGGCGTGTCGCTGGGGCCAGCGTATCTGGTGCGTGACGATGTTGCGGCTGGGCGCTTGCAGGCGGTGCTGACCGACTACACGGCGCGGGAGGTGCCGCTGCACGCGGTGTTCACGCAGCGTGTGCACCTGCTACCGAAGGTGCGGGCGTTTGTCGATTTCCTGGGCGACCACCTGAGCAGCACCGGCGCGATGGGGCCACTGCCGCTGTCCGCCTAGGCTTGCTCGCGGCACTTCTCCAGTACGTCGAGCAGCGCCTGGCCGTAGCGGTCCAACTTGGCCATGCCGATACCCGGCAGCTCGCCGAGCGCCTCGCGCGAATCCGGATCGGTCTCGGCAATGCGCGCAAGCGTGGCGTCGTGGAAGATCACATACGCCGGCACGCTGTGCTCGCGCGCGGCCTGCGTCCGCCAGGCCCGCAACGCCTGCCAGCGCATTTGCGCCTCGGTGGAAAGCTCGGCGGCCGGATCGGCGCGACGCTCCTTCTTCGTCGACGATGACGACGCCCCGCGCACCTTCTCGGCCTGACGGCGCAGGATCACCGATTGCGCGCCCTTGAGCACGGGGCGCGCGGCATCGGTCAGGATCAGCGCACCGTGGCCGCCGTGGTCCACAGCAAACAAGCCCTGCGCAACCAACTGACGGAATACGCTGCGCCACGCGGCTTCGGACAGCTCGCTGCCGATGCCGAAGGTAGAGAGCGTTTCGTGGTGCCACTGTTTGACGCGCTCAGTTGCGTTGCCGCGCAGGATATCGATGAGCTGGCCGGCGCCAAAGGTCACGCGGCTCGCCTGCTGCACGCGGTATGCACACGACAGCGCCATCTGCGCCTCGCGCGTGGCATCCCAGGTTTGCGGCGGCGTGAGGCACGTATCGCAGTTGCCGCAGGGCTGGCTGCTTTCCCCGAAGTACGCAAGCAGCGCCACGCGGCGGCAGGTTGCGGCTTCGCACAGGCCGAGCAGCGCTTCGAGCTTGGCGGTTGATACGCGCTTGTGCACGTCGTCCGCATCGGATTCGTCGATCATGCGGCGCTGCTGCACCACGTCGGCCAGGCCGTAGGCCATCCACGCGTTGGCGGGCAGGCCGTCGCGGCCCGCGCGGCCGGTCTCCTGGTAGTAACCCTCCAGGCTCTTGGGCAAATCGAGGTGCGCAACGAAGCGGACGTCCGGCTTGTCGATGCCCATGCCGAAAGCGATGGTCGCCACCATCACGACGCCCTCCTCCTTGCGGAAGATCGCCTGATGGCGGGCGCGCACGTCGGAATCCATCCCGGCGTGATACGGCAGCGCGCGGATGCCCTGCTCGGCCAGCCACTGCGCGGTCTCTTCCACCTTCTTGCGCGACAGGCAATAGACGATGCCGGCGTCGCAGGTGTCGCCGTCCATGTGCTCGGCCCGGATGAAGCGCAGCAGCTGCTGCCGCGCGCTGTCCTTCTCGACGATGGTGTAGCGGATGTTCGGGCGGTCGAAGCTCGAGAGGAAGACACGCGCGTCCGTCAGCGCCAGCCGCTCGACGATCTCGTCGCGCGTGACGGCGTCGGCCGTGGCGGTCAGCGCAATGCGAGGCACGTGCGGGAAACGCTCGTGCAGCACGGAAAGCTGGATGTACTCCGGCCGGAAATCGTGCCCCCACTGCGACACGCAGTGCGCTTCGTCGATGGCGAACAGGCCGATGCGCGATCGCTCAAGCAAATCGAGGAAGCGCGGCGTCATCAACCGCTCGGGCGCCACGTAGACGAGGTCCAGCCGCCCGGCCGCCAGATCGCGCTCGACCTGCGCGGCCTCGGCGCCCGTCAGCGCGGAGTTGAGGTACGCGGCGCGCACGCCGGCTTCTTCCAGCGCGGCCACCTGGTCCTGCATCAACGCGATCAGCGGCGAAACCACAATGCCGGCGCCCTGCCCACGCCGGTGCCGCACGAGTGCAGGTATCTGATAGCAAAGCGATTTGCCGCCGCCGGTGGGCATCAGCACTAGGCAATCGCCGCCGTCGGCGACGTGCGCGACGATCTCCGCCTGCGGGCCGCGGAAGGCGCTGTAGCCGAACACATCGTGCAGCACCGCATGCGTGGCGGCGGCGGTGTCTTCGGGCAGCGCCTGCAGCGCGTGGTCTATGGCGGGGGAGTCGTACATCGGGACGGCGGGTGCGCGCGGTGTCACGCGCGGGCTGGGCGAAACCGCTATTGTGACAAACCCCGCCGAGGGGTGGTCAATCAGGACAGTCGGATTGTGGGCAACGCAGCGATCAGACCGTGCGCGCAACGATGCGATGGATCGTCCGCCCCGATGACTGGCTGACAGCCGCTTCGTCGAAAACCACCTCAGTGCCGGCCAGCGCCTCGCGCACGGGCGCCGCATCGAACGACGTGAAGAGCCGGCCGCGCCCATCGCGCTGGTCGGCGTCGGGCGTGACGCGCCAGCTCAGATACAGCGTGCCGCCCGGTCGCAGCAACGACACCAGCCGCTGCACCGCCGCGCCAATCTGCCCGGGCGGCAGATGCATGATGACGGTCTCGCAGAGGACGTTGTCGAACGCGCCTTCGGCAATGCCGACCAATTCAGGCAAAAGCGCCTGCCGGAACGACAACCCCGGATATTGCTCGCGTGCCGTTTCCAGCAGCGCAGCAGACGCGTCGTAGCCGACCGCCGGATAACCGTTGGTGTTGAGCCACGCCACCTCGCGGCCCGCGCCGCAGCCGATGTCGGCAGTGGCGCCGCCTGCCTTGAACTCACGGCGCAGCAACGCGTACAGGTCTTCAGGCGCCGGCTGATCGCGCCACTCCTGCGCGAAGGTTTCGGCAAGGTTGTCGTAGACGGCAACAGTCTGGGAGTCCATGGCGATCCTATTTCATCGTGAAACTGCGTAACAGCGTCAGATCGCCGGCCTTGCGCATCGGCACGACAAACGTCTGCTGGCGCTCGGACGGCGTGTTCTCGTCGGTGATGATGCTGACGGTGGCGGTGGTGATCGCACTGCCGTCATTGCCGCTGCCGTAGTAATTCACGTAGACGAGATACGTGCCGGGCACGGGGGCCGGGTTCGAGTAGATCTCGGGACCATACCCGGTGGTGACGTCCACGTCGAGCGCCCCACCGTTTTCGACCACGCGGTTGCCGTACCAGGCATGCTGGCCGTCGGGCGATATGACGTGCAAGTCGAGATCGGTGCCATCGGTGTCCCACGACAGGACCACGCGCAAACGCGGACGCTGCTTGCCGGCGTAGCTGTCGTAGAACTGCACGCGCTTGGCGTCGCCGCGCGCGCTGCGCACCTCCACGCTGTTGCTGCCGGCGCCAAATGCATACGGGCGCGAGAACGTACCGTCGGCCTCGATGCGCTGCGGCATGGCCACGCCATTGACGATCAGCGTGCCCACCGACGAGCCATCGGCGCCACGGCGGCGGCGCGGCTTGTTTTCTTCCGTTGCTGCGGCAGCCTTCGGCTGGTTGCGGATGCGCCCGGCGATCATCGACGCCACACCCTGCCCTTGGGGCGTCGACACCGATACGGCCGGGTAATGCACGTCCTGCGTGTAGCGGGATTCATCGCCCGCCGAATTGCGCCAGCCATTGAGCGGCGCCTTCATCTCGATATTGCCGGCGTCGGTTTGCGCAAGCACATTGCCAGCGGCCGCAAACGCGGCCAGCGCGATGGCAGCGGCGAGACGGAAAGTGGAAGGCTTCATGTGCGTCACGTCAGAAGCGGATCGATTTCATCAGCGCCAGCTCGCCGATCTTGCGCAGCGGCACACTGACGAACTCGCGCCGCTCGTTGGGCGTGTTCTCGTTATAGATCAGCGTCAATTGTGCGGTGATGAGATCCCGGTCGTGTGCCTTTTCGTCGAAGTTGTAGCCGCCGGCGTTGAAGTTGCCCCAATAGTTCACGTAGAACAGCCACACGCCCGGGCGTGGCGCGGCGGTCGAGAAAATCTCCGGCCCGGCACCGTCGACGCTGTCCACGTCGAGGCCGCCGCCGTCGGACAGCAGCGGCTGCGCCCAGAACGCGTGGTCGCCAATCGGCGAAATGACGTGCATGTCGACCTCGGCGCGCGGGTCGTCCCACGTGAGGACGGCGCGCAGCTTGGCCGATGTCTTGGTGGTGTCGGCCTCGTAGAACTGCAGGCGTTGGCGTGACTGGCCGTCGGCGCTGACGATTTCGACGCTGTTCGAGCCGGGGCCGAACGCCCAGGGGCGCGCAAAACGGCCTTCGCCATCGCCATACAGCGGCATGGCGTTGCCGTTGACGACGAGCACCGGCGGGCGGCGCTGCTTGCCGGCCGCGCGGATGCGCCCGGCGATGAGCGTGCGGTACTTTTGCGCGCCACGGTCCACGGGGGGTTTCGGATACGCCGCGGTGTACTGTTCCAGCTCGTTGGTCAGCTTGCTGTTGCGCCAGCCGCCGATCGGCCCTTCCAGATCGGCCACCGGCTCAGCCAGCGCCGAAGGGGCCAGCAGCAGCGCGACGGTGCCCAGCGCCAAGCGCGTCATCCCACTCTTCACAGCAAACCCTCCCCTCGGATCAGGCGACGCGCCATCGCCTCGACAAACTGTTCGTCCTGCCCGCGCGGGTGGCGCGCAAAGGCGAGGTGCAGATACTCGTGCGTCAGCGCGATGCGGTCTTCCTCGGTCGCAAGGCGGTGCACGTACAGCCGGTTGCGGCGCGCATCGGCGTACGGCCGGCCCTCGTGCACGACGCACACGGCGGGCAGCGGCGGCGTCTCATAGCCCGCCTCTGCGCGAAGACGCGCGGACCAACCGGGCGCACGCGCCTGCAGCCACTGCTGTGCCCCTGCCACGGGTGAACAATCCCCCGCCACCGGGCTCTGAAACGACGTGAGCGTCGCCTGCGGCCACCACTGCGCGAGGATGGCGTCGAACCCCTGGCCGCGCTGAGCAGCGGCGCGCGCCGCGGTCCAGCTCATCTGGCCGCGCGCGCTGATGGTGCCGTGGTATTGCACGGACTGGCCCGCCAATACCAGCGTGTCGGTAAATTGGGCTGCGTTGCGTGCGGCGGCCATCGGCGGGCGCGGCAGCACACGCTGGGTGCGCGAGCTGTCGGCGATTCGGTAGCAGCCCCTGTCGCGCGAGGCGTGCTGCACGAGGTAGCTGCGCGCCGCCACGGCCAACGCACGCGCTGCCTGGGGCTCGGCGAGTTCGCCTTCGCGCTCAACCACGCGCGCCACGTAATCGTTCATGCCCAGGCGGCCGGTAATGACCTGCACGTTGTTCTGGCGCGCGAGCGTCAGCTCCCCCTTGCTCTCGATGGGCAGCGTGTTGCCGTTGACGAAGCGCACGGCGTAGCGGCCTTCCAAGCGACCGGAGGCGACCGGCTTGCCGCTGGCGTCGCGCACTTCGCGAATCGGGTAACGCGCGAAGAAATCCACCACGACACAGGCATCGTCGTCGGGCACGGGCGTCTGCTCGATCAACGATGTGAGACGCGGTGCGGCGGCGGCCAGCACCTGATTGCTCGATCCGGCACCACTTAGCCAGACAGGCGTGCCGTCGGCCAGCCAGCCCGCGGCGCCGCCGATCGACGCGCCGGGCCGCTGCGGGTCGGGCATCGTCCACGTCTTGGCGCGCAGCAGCCCGCCGAAGTCCGACACCGTGCCCTCGCCACGCCCGACGGTCAGCACGGAGACGAGCGTTTGCGCGGCCGCTTCGCGACCATCGGCCGGAACGCTGCGCAGCGCGGTGAGCAGATCGGCGACCGGCACGCGATGCGTCGGCTGCATGGCACGCAGCTCGCGCAGCCATGTGGGCGCCCCGGCTTGCTGCCAGAAGCGCCTCCAATCCGTGCGGTCCAGCCCGAGGCGCGCCGGTTCGAAATAGCGTCCGCACGACTGGATGAGCGCGCGCTCGCGGTCGATGCTGTTGCCGGCGGTGCAGCAGTAGACCTCATCGGCGTCGTTGCCGTGACACGTGTAGTCGGGCGTGCTGATGCGGCGCGAGACGAGATAGCTGTAGACGAAGAGTTTCCAGACGCTGCCGAGCGGTGTTTCGGTGTCGCGCGGCAACGCGGTGGCTTGCGGCACGCCGCCGGCAGGGTCAGCGCTGAATTGCCAGAGCTTGGCTTCGTCGCCATGCAAAGCGGCATATCGCAGCTGCGAAAGCGACTGGACAACCGGCGCGGCGAGGGCGTGCCCAGCCTGCCCGGCAGGCGCGAGTGCGCCGCCGGCCCAGAGCAGACCGGTCAGCACACCACGCGCGAGCAGGCGGGAAGGCATCGCCAGATCACTCCACCTTGAACGGATAGCTGGCGGTCTTGCCGTCGCCTTGGAACGCTTTGGCTTCCGGCTGGTACATGCGGAAATAGCGCACCGGCGGCAGCGCAAAGCGGCCCGGCAGCGAGAAGCGCACAAGCTGGCGCAGCACGGTCGGGCGTTCCAGCGCGGGCACCGGCTGGTTGTACGAGAGCTGGCCCATTTCATACGCGGCTTTGCGCTCGAACGCCTGCGCGCCATTGCCTTCGTTCGGCTCACCCTTCAGGCCGTCGATCTGGATGCCCCACGTGGTGGCCTCCACTTCGGCCCCAGGCGGCAGCGGCACTTCGACCAGGCCGTAGCGGTACGTGCCCTGGCGCGGCGTCAGCACGACCTCGTCGACGTAGAGCGCATTGCTGTCGAGTGTGTCGCCCGGCTTGACCGGCTTGGCGGTAAAGGCGATGCCACTGCTGCTGGCGCCGGCCGCCGCCTGCTTGGGCGCCTTTGGATCGGCCTTGGCGGGCGCGCTGTCGGTCGGCTCAAGACGGTACAGCTTGCGCTCCACCGTGATCGGCAGCTTGGAGGCCTCGGCCGCGCGGCTGCGGTACGACACGATGGCCGATTGCGTGGTCACGTCGGTTGGCGCCGCCGTCAGGTCCAGCGCGGCGGGGGCTTGTGCGCCGGTCCAGCGCCACGTCGGCACACCCACCGGCGAGCGCGTCGCCTGCCAACCGCCCGCCGAGACGGCCGGCTGGATGGCGGCCACGCTGGCGCCTTGCAGCCCACCCAGACCCTTCTGCAGCCAGACCAGCGCGACAGCGCGATCCATCGTCGGCAGGGCCGCGCTGGCGCGGGCCAGCAGCGGGGCCGGATCGGCAGCCGAGCGCCCGCCGCCCATCAGCAACAGGCTCTGCACCAGCGGCGAGGTGTTGGCAGCCAGCGCATTGCGTGCAGCAATCTCGGCAGAGACCAGCGCTTCCGGCACCGGCTGACCGATCTGGCGCATCAGCTGTGCCGTCAGCACCGTCGCGACCTGGCGCCCGCGCGGCGAATCCGGCGCCACGAAGATCAGGCTGTCACCCGCTGCGGGGTCGGCATCAGCCGTGGCCTTGGCTGCCTTGCCGCCACTGGGCGCAAGCTCGTTCGCCACGCCCGAGAGCGGCGTCGCCACCGGCAGGCCCATCTCATTGGCGAACCACAGGGCCAGCGCGCGATGCAGCAGCGGCTCGTTCTGGCTGGTGCGCTTGTAGGCTTCGAGCACCTGCTTCCAGTTGTCTGCCGGCAGGCTGATGCCGACCGAGCGGCTGGCAAGCCAATCCGCGTAATACGCATACGACGTGATGAGCGCGCTGCTGGTGGTCAGCTCGCCCCACCAGCCGAAGGTGCCGTTGGTGCCCGCCAGCAGTGCGAGACGCTGACGTTGCGTGCGCAGCAGCGCGTCGACGCCTTGCGTGCCGGCCGCACCGCCATAGCCCAAGCGCGTCCCGGTGGCTGCCAGGCTCTGCTGGGCGAGTGCGAGTGGGATCAGGCGGCTGGCCGTCTGCTCGGCGCAACCGTACGGATACTCGATCAGGTCATCCGCCACGCGGGCGAACTGGCTGGCGGTGTTGCCGACCACACGCAGGCGCACGTCGCGCGCATCAGCCGGCAGGCCAAGCGGCAGGCGCGTGCCCTGCAGCTGCGTGAGCGGGACGACGTTTTCACGGTCGGCCAGCCAGCCCGTTGCATCCAGCTTGAGCGTGGTCTGCAGACGGTCCGAAACCTTGTCGTCCTGCTTCAGCTCGGCGTTCACGACACCCGCCTGCAGCGCCGTAATGGGCGCGCGCAGGTAGTTGGCGCCGCGCTTGAGCGTCACGCGCTGGTTGATATTGAGGCCGGCGCCCGAGACGATCCAGTCGGCGGTGATGTCCTTGTCGGTTTGGTTGAAGGCGACCATGTCCAGGCGCGGCTGGTCGGTCTCGCGGAAGCGTTGCGGGCCCGTCCATTTCAGGTACAGCGGCTTGTCAGAGCGAATGCTCGCCGTGCGCTGGCCAACGACGCCGTCCGATGCGCCGGTGGTGGACACCGCACGCACCGTGATCCGCCAGCGCGCCAGCGAATCCGGCATCTTGAACGTCATGCGGGCGCGGCCGTCAGCGCCGGTCTGCAGGTTGGCGACCCAAGCGGCGGTGTCCTGCTCGTCGCGGCGGGGCCGCTCCAACACCTTCACGCCGCGCTCGTTGTGGCGGCCATACGTTCCACCCGGTTTGCCCGGCAGCGAAGCGAGCGCCAGATCGTAGCTGATGAAACTCTGGCTCGACGTAGTGCGCACGCTGTTGCGGCGTGGGTGATAGAAGAAATCGACGATGCTGGGCGCCACCTCTGGCTGCAGCACGTAAATCATTTCGTCGACCACCGACACGGTCAGGTTGGCCGGCACGGGCTTGCCCGCCAGCGCGCTGGTCAGGTCCAGCGTCACGGTCTCACCCGGGGCGTAGACGGCCTTGTCCGCATGCACGCCCAGGTCCAGCGTCGGTTGCGTGACGACGATGCCGGCGTTCTGGAACACCATGTCGCCGTCGCGCACGTACAGCACCGAGAACGTCATGTTGGGCGCGAACTCCGCGCCGATCTTGATGCGCGCGCGGTATTGCGACGGCGTGACCTTCGTCAGGCTGAGCCATTCGCCGCCGCGCGTGAGCAGCGCGTGGTGCTCGACCTTGTCACGCTCGAGCGTGAGTAGCGCATCGTCGACCGGCAGCGGGAAGGTGATCAGCGCTTCGGCCGTGTCGCCAATCTGGTAGCGATCGCGGTCGAACACCATTTCGATGTTGCCCGGCACAGTCTGCACGCCATCGCCGGCCACCCAGTGGCTGGATGCGGCAAGCAGGTTACCGGCCGCATCGCGCACCGACAGCGTGTACGAACCCGGCTGGTCAAACTTGACCGGGAACGTGGCGTTGCCCTTCGCATCCGGCGCCAGCGTGCCTTCGGTGCGCGTGCGCGTTTCCAGGCGCACCAGATCCCACTTGGCGGGCGGCGCGCTGGCACCGCTTGCTCCACCGACAACCGGCATCGGCGTGAGCGTGAACGAGACGCTCTGCCCCGGCGTGGTGAAGTTCGACGTGGTCGACAGCTTGTACGGCGTTGCGCCACGTGCGATGAGCAATTCACGCGTGACCTTCACGCGGTACGCCGCGCCATCGTTGGCAAACACGGTCACGACGTAGCGGCTCGGTTCCTTGGCGGCGGGCAGTTCCAGCTTGGCGTTGCCGTCCCCATCGGTGGTCAGTTCCTGCTGCTCCAGCTTGACGGGGAACAGGCCCGCGTAGCGCAGCTCGCCCTCCACCATCGTCACCTGCTGCGCGCGCAGGCTGACCGACACCTTGCCGTTCTTGACGGGCTTGCCATCCGGATAGCGCAGGCTGATCTTGCCCTTGACCGCTTCGCCCGTGCCGTAGCTCGCCTTGTCGAGCGACAGGTTCACGTCAAAGTGTGGCTTGATGTATTCGGCCACGCGGAAGGCGCCGCCGTACGTGCCGCCGTTGTAGTCGAAGCGCAGCGAGTAGCCACCGGCCGGTGCGTTGGATGGCAGCGTAAAGCGCGCGTCGGCGCCCGTCTCGCCCGCCAGCCGCGTGGTGGAAGTGGCCACCGGCGCACCATTCGGGTCAAGCACTTGCAGCTTGATGTCGCCGGCCGCCGGCACGGTCGACTCGGTCGCGTTCTTGAAGTTGCGGCCGATGAACTTGACGCTGACTTCGTCGCCCGGGCGATACAGCGGGCGATCGGTGAAGGCGTACAGCTTGGTGTTGTAGATCTCGCTGTCGTAATAGAAATTCTCGGAGATGAACACGCCGCCCGCGCGGTCGCTGCCGATCACGTAGCTGCGTTCGGGCGACACGTGGCGCAGGTCGGCCGTGCCGTCAGCTTCGGTGGTGCCTGATGCCAGCACGCCTACGCCGTCGGTCCAGCTGACCGATGCGCCGGCGACGGGCTTGCCGCTCTTGCGCTCGGCCGTCCACACCATCATCCCTTGCGACGTACCCTTGGTGACAGCCACGGTGTCCGACACGAATAGCAGCGTGTGCGCACGGTACGCCCCAATCACGGCTTCAACGATGTACAGACCCGCCTGCAGCTTGCCGACCGGGATCATCACGTTGCCGGCGTTCTGCGGCATCCATTCGCTGCTGCTGCCCTCGAGCTTCACGTCCTTGGGTGGTGCGATGGGCTTGGCATCCCAGATCGGGTAGCGGAAGCGGCCCAGCAGTTCGTAGCCCTTGAGCGGCGCGTACTGCGGGTTGTTCGAGAAGCGCGTGGGCGCGGTCATCTGATCGCCCATGCTGAACTGCGGCGCGGTCTCCACGGCCTTGCTGCGCGTGGCGAACGACAGCACGCGCTGCCAGGCGCGGCGGGCCTGGCGCGTCCAGTTGTCCCACAGATAGGCCAGCGTATTGGCCAGGCCTTCGCCCGTGTAGTTGGCCTTGACGTCAATGCGGTGCAGGTTCTTCTGCGCCTTCAGAAATTCCAGCGGCTGCGGCACGCGGTAGACGAGGATGTCGGCGCCGCCGTAGCGGGACAGTTCGTCCTTGTACTCGCGGCCCGGGGCTTCGAGGCGGACCAGCGCTTCCTGATCGGTGCCGTAGCTCGCATCCGAGAGCAGGAAGAACGGCTGTCCCTTGATGGGCTCGTAGCCGCTGCCCGGCACGTCGAACAGCGTGGGGTTCGGCGCTACCGGCGCGTCGGCCGCGTGCGCTGTCGGCACCGAAGCGACCAACGCCAGCACCGTCACGCAGACGGCGCCAACGAGATTGAACGACAGCCAACGGTTGCGCATGAGGTTTTCTACCGTGTCAAAAAGGCCAGACGAAACACGCCGATGAAGTTGGGGTTGCCGCTCTGCGGCTGCCAGCGCGAGTCTTTCCATTGCATCAGTTCAGAAACCGGGACCGCGCGCAGGCCGTTGTCGGTGCGGGTGACGGTGCCGGTGTGGTAAGCGATGTAGCGATCCATCCAGATCATCAGATGCTGGTCGTCGCCTTGATCGAAGAAGAGCAGATCGCCCGGGAGCGCCTGGTTGACGTCCTTGGCGATGAAGCGGCTGTTCTGCTGGATGAGCCCCAGCGCCGAGACATAGGCGCCGGTGCTGCCATCGAAGCGTGCCCACCGCTGCGTGAGCGTGCGCTGGGCAGGCGTGAGGTTCAGCTCGGGCGGCAGTTGCCGGGCGGAATCTGCATCGCGCATGCCATTGGCGCGCAGCCAGCGGGCGTCGTGGGGGCGCAGCGCCTCGCCGGCGGCAAAGCGCACCAGGCCGGCGCAGTCGCGATGCGTCCAGCGCGGCGTCGGGCCTTGTCGGAGCTGCTCGTTGACGATGCGAACGAACCACGCGCGAAACACGCTGGATTGATCCGCCGTAAGGGCATCGGCATCGGCGGGCGCCGTATCGGCCCAGCCCGACAGCGCATGTACAGACGGAGCGAGCAGGCAGGCGCCCGCCGCCGTCAACCAACGGCGGCGGTTCAACGCGGCGGCCTGGGCGCGCAGCGTCATTGCGAGCTGGTGTTGTCTTGGGAAGCGGGCGCCACCGCCGTGGCCGGCACATCCGCCGACGGCCCCGGCGATACCGCTGAGTCCACCGCCGCGGGCGTGCCATCTCCGCCGGCAGGCAGGCCGCGTCCGCTCGACAGCCACGTCACCGGCACCCAACCGCGCGCCGGCGGCACACCGCCATCCAGCGCCAGCGATACGGGCGCGTACCGCGACAACGCCTTGAGCTTCGGAAACAGATGCGTCTGCGCCGCGTTGAGGAACACCGCTTCCTGATCGGCGGGCAGGGCGGCTCCGGCTTCGCGGCGAACGAGCGGCGCGAGCGATGCGGGCGTCATCGTCAGGACGATGCGATCGGTCTTGTCCTTCGGCAGGCTATCTGCCACGGCGGGGAAGCGCTTCGCGAGCACCGCCAGGGCGTCTTCGACGAGACGCGCGTCGGGCGAGAACACGACCACATCGCCCGCAATCGCGAGCGTGACTGGGAAGTAGCGATCGGCCGACAGCTGCGCCGCAAACGGTGCGGCGGCCGATTGGGCCGTACCGTAGCGCGCGCTGACCGGGCGCTGCCACAGCGTGGCGTTGGCAGGGCCCTGCTTTGTCGTCACCGGCAGGCGCTTGTACGGACCGGACTTGTCGTCGGCCTGCGCCTTGGCTTCGTACGAACCGACGATCTTGCCGAATAGCGCGCCGAGCGCCGGCTTAACGGCTTCTGCCTGCGACACCGACGACAGCTTCGCCACGAACAACGGCGCCACCAGCGACGACTTGCCGTACCAGCACACTGCAGCCGGGCCCGCGAATGCCTCACCGACATGCGCGGCGGCTTCGCTGACCTCCTTGGCATCGCCAGCCACGGACTTCAGCAGCGAGCCAGCGGCCTTCCAGTCGACCGGCAGCGTCGCGCACGCGGCAGGATCAGACGGCAGCGCCCGCCACAGGCCGGCGTTATCCCACTTGGCCGAAAGCCGGGCCGGGTCGATGAGCGCGGCGCTCTGCCAGCCGTTGCCCGCGCCGTCCTTGCCCGAACCGAAGTCGAAACGCAGCGCTTCAATGCCGGGGAAGTACTGCTGATAACCGAACGACAGATAGTTGGCGCTCACCACAACGTGATGGCCCGTCGGTTCCTGCGCGGGCAGCGCGTACGCCGTGCCTTGCACATTGCGCTTGCCAGCGTCGTCGGAGAACAGCGCCGCCAGCGCGTTCGCCTGCTTGGAGATCGGCTTGCCGTCCTTGTCCAGCAGCATGCCGGGCTCGGACAGCGCGATCAGCCGGTCGCCCTTGCTGGCAATCAGGATCGAACGCGTGGCTGAAAGCCTGAGCGCATAGACCGGCGCGCCGGAATCGCCGAGCCCATCGGCGACCTTGGTGAGCTGCGTGTCGCTGGTGGCAACAGTGGCGACGGCTTCCAGCGCCTTGGCGAGGCCGTTGCGCTGCATCGAGAGCACCCAGTAGCGCAGCTTGTCGTCGGGGCCGCGCCACAGCATCACGCGGGCGGGTTCGTCAAACACGTGCTTGAGCACCGTCTCGGCCAGGTCGAGCTTCTGCTCGTACGCCAGGCGGCGCAGCGCACCGGCCACCGAGAGGCGGTCTTCGTTGCCTTCGTAATAGGCCACGAAATCTTCGGTGAGCACGTCGCGCAGCAACGGCACACGCAGCACG
The DNA here is from genome assembly GCF_016466415.2 of Ralstonia pickettii. NCBI lineage: Bacteria > Pseudomonadati > Pseudomonadota > Betaproteobacteria > Burkholderiales > Burkholderiaceae > Ralstonia > Ralstonia pickettii. Next base: position 2,907,330 of record NZ_CP066771.1, read on the forward strand.
TCGCGCGGCAGTTGCGACAGGCTCTGGCTGTCGATGAGGGCGTCGGGATAGGTCAGGTCGAGCTGGACTTGGCGGGCGTGCAGCGCGCGCGAGCGGCCAAACGGGTGCCAGACAATCTGCACCACCGCCGCGCCGGCAACGACCAGGGCGACCGCACCAGCGGCGATCTGCTTGCGTGTGAGCTTCATGGAGGAATCGTCGGCAAGACTGGAGGGGCCGGCGACTTGCTGGAATCTGCTCCGCTGGAGGGCGCGCAGATTGTAAAAAGTGCCGGTCTATAGCCGGGAAATCATAGCGGTTGGCATGTTAAGGCGGGTTAACGTCTCAAGAAAATACGAACCCGACAGCACCAGTGTTGTTTGGTGTCTGCACACGGTGCCTTGGCGAAAAGCGGACAAAAAAAGCCCGGCACATGGCCGGGCTTTGATGGTGTTGCTGGCGTTCGCTTACGCGTCGCCTTCTTGCTGAACGGCGGGCGTTTCGAAGATCGAAGCGGCTTCTTCTTCGGCAATCGCTGCAGCGCGGTCGCGGTCGGCCACTTCCTTCGCCTTGCGGGCGCGGTGGTAGGCCAAGCCGGTACCGGCCGGGATCAGACGGCCCACGATGACGTTTTCCTTCAGACCACGCAGGTCGTCGACCTTGCCCATGATGGCGGCTTCGGTCAGCACGCGCGTGGTTTCCTGGAACGACGCCGCCGAGATGAAGCTGTCGGTCGACAACGATGCCTTCGTAATACCCAGCAGCAGGTTCTCGTAGGTCGCCGGACGCTTGCCCAGCGCGATCACCTTGTCGTTCTCGTCGAGCAGGTCCGAACGCTCCACCTGTTCACCCGGGATAAAGCGGGTGTCGCCGGTATCGACGATCTGCACGCGGCGCAGCATCTGACGAACAATCACTTCGATGTGCTTGTCGTTGATCTTCACACCTTGCAGACGGTACACGTCCTGCACTTCGTCGACGATGTAGGTCGCCAGCTCTTCCACGCCCTTCAGACGCAGGATGTCGTGCGGGTCGGCCGGGCCTTCGACGATCATCTCGCCCTTGTTGACCACCTGGCCGTCGTGCACCAGCACCTGCTTTTCCTTGGCGATCAGGAACTCGTGGGCGTTGCCGTCGAGATCCGTAATCACCAGGCGCTGCTTGCCCTTGGTGTCCTTACCGAACGAAACCGTACCGGTGACTTCCGCCAGCACGGCGGCGTCCTTCGGCGAACGCGCTTCGAACAGCTCGGCCACACGCGGCAGACCACCGGTAATGTCACGCGTCTTCTGCGATTCGGTCGGGATACGTGCGAGCACTTCACCCACGTGCACTTGCTGACCGTCCTTCACGGTGATCAGCGCGCCCACCTGGAAGCCGATGGTCACGGAGTGGTCCGTGCCCGGGATCTTCACTTCCGCGCCCGACGAGTCGAGCAGCTTCACCTGCGGACGGATGCCCTTCGTGGCAGCGGTACGACGCTTCGCATCGATCACCACCAGCGTCGACAGACCGGTCACTTCGTCCATCTGCTTGGCGACGGTCACGCCTTCTTCGACGTTCTCGAACTTGATGGTGCCCGAGTACTCCGAAATGATCGGACGCGTCAGCGGATCCCACGTGGCGAGCTGCGTGCCGGCCTTGATGGACTGACCATCCTTGACCAGCAGCGTCGCGCCGTACGTGATCTTGTGGCGCTCACGCTCACGGCCGTGGTCGTCGGTGATCAGCGCTTCGCCCGAACGCGAGATGACGATCTGCTCGCCCTTCGCGTTGGTGACGTAACGCATGGTCGCCGTGAAACGCACGGTACCGGTTGCCTTCGCTTCCACGCTCGATGCCACTGCCGCACGCGATGCCGCACCACCGATGTGGAACGTACGCATCGTCAGCTGCGTGCCCGGCTCACCGATCGACTGCGCAGCGATCACACCCACTGCTTCGCCGGAGTTGACCAGCACACCGCGGCCGAGGTCGCGACCGTAGCACTTGGCGCACAGGCCGTAACGCGTGTCGCAGGACAGCGGCGTGCGGACCTTCACCTCGTCCACGCCGAGCGCGTCGATCAGGTCCACCATGTCTTCGTCGAGCAGCGTGCCAGCCTCGATCGCGGTTTCCTGCGTTTCGGGGTTCACCACGTCGTTGACGACCACGCGGCCGAGGATACGGTCGCGCAGGGCTTCGATCACTTCACCGCCTTCGACCAGGGCCTTCATGGCCACGCCGTTGGAGGTGCCGCAATCGTCTTCCACCACCACCAGATCCTGCGTCACGTCGACCAGACGACGGGTCAGGTAACCCGAGTTCGCGGTCTTCAGTGCCGTATCCGCCAGACCCTTACGTGCACCGTGGGTCGAGATGAAGTACTGCAGAACGTTCAGGCCTTCGCGGAAGTTTGCGGTAATCGGCGTCTCGATAATCGAGCCGTCCGGCTTGGCCATCAGGCCACGCATACCTGCCAGCTGGCGGATCTGCGCCGCGGAACCCCGTGCGCCCGAGTCGGCCATCATGTAGATGGAGTTGAACGACTCTTGCTTGACGGTGTTGCCGTTGCGGTCGACCACGTCTTCGGTCTGGAGCTGCTCCATCATCGCCTTGCCCACCTGGTCACCAGCGGCGCCCCAGATGTCCACGACGTTGTTGTAACGCTCCTGGTCCGTCACCAGACCCGACATGTACTGCTTGTCGTATTCCTTCACCTTGGCGGCTGCCTCAGAGATGATCTTCTCCTTGGCCGGCGGCACCAGCATGTCGTCGATGGCGATCGAGATACCGGCGCGCGTTGCCAGGCGGAAGCCCGACTGCAGCAGCTTGTCAGCGAAGATCACGGTTTCGCGCAGACCGCACTTGCGGAATGCCGTGTTGATCAGGCGCGAAATTTCCTTCTTCTTCAGCGGCTTGTTCAGCACCGAGAACGGCAGACCCTTCGGCAGGATCTCCGACAGGATCGCGCGGCCGACCGTGGTCGATTGCAGCGTGATCTTCGGTGCAAAACGGGCGTCGCCGTCGGCTTCCGGGTTCACCAGCTCATACTCGGTGATCCGCACGTTCACACGCGAAGCCAGTTCGACTTCCTTGTTCTCGTAGGCGCGGATCACTTCCGAGATGTCAGCGAAGGTCATGCCCTCGCCCTTGCCGTTGATCTTGTCGCGGGTCGTGTAGTACAGACCCAGCACCACGTCTTGCGACGGAACGATCGACGGATCGCCGTTGGCCGGGAACAGCACGTTGTTCGACGCCAGCATCAGCGTGCGCGCTTCCATCTGCGCTTCGAGCGACAGCGGAACGTGAACAGCCATCTGGTCGCCGTCGAAGTCGGCGTTGAACGCCGCGCAGACCAGCGGATGCAGCTGGATGGCCTTGCCTTCGATCAGCACCGGCTCGAACGCCTGGATACCCAAACGGTGCAGCGTCGGCGCACGGTTCAGCATCACCGGGTGTTCGCGGATCACCTCTTCGAGGATGTCCCACACCACCGGCGTCTGGCTTTCCACTTCCTTCTTCGCCGCCTTGATCGTGGTGGCGATGCCCATCGTTTCCAGCTTGTGGAAGATGAACGGCTTGAAGAGCTCGAGCGCCATCAGCTTGGGCAGGCCGCACTGATGCAGCTTCAGCGTCGGGCCCACCACGATGACCGAACGGCCCGAGTAGTCCACGCGCTTGCCCAGCAGGTTCTGACGGAAACGGCCGCCCTTACCCTTGATCATTTCAGCCAGCGACTTCAGCGGACGCTTGTTGGCGCCGGTCATCGCCTTGCCGCGACGGCCGTTGTCCAGCAGCGAATCCACGGCTTCCTGCAGCATGCGCTTTTCGTTGCGCACGATAATCTCCGGCGCCTTCAACTCGAGCAGACGCTTCAGACGGTTGTTCCGGTTGATCACGCGGCGATACAGATCGTTCAGGTCCGACGTGGCGAAACGGCCGCCGTCCAGCGGCACCAGCGGACGCAGCTCGGGCGGCAGCACCGGCAGCACTTCCAGGATCATCCAGTCCGGCTTGATGCCCGAACGCTGGAATGCCTCGAGCACCTTCAGGCGCTTGGCGAACTTCTTGATCTTGGCTTCCGAACCCGTGGCCTGCAGCTCGGCGCGGATCGTCTCGATCTGCTTCTCGATGTCGATACCGCGCAGCAGCTCGCGAATGCCTTCGGCGCCCATCATGGCGACGAATTCACCCTCGCCGTACTCGTCGCACTTGGCCAGGTAGTCGTCTTCCGACATGATCTGGCTCTTCTTGAGCGCGGTCATGCCCGGCTCAACCACGACGAATGCTTCGAAGTACAGCACGCGCTCGATGTCGCGCAGCGTCATGTCGAGCACCATGCCCAGACGCGACGGCAGCGACTTCAGGAACCAGATGTGCGCGGTCGGCGCAGCCAGTTCAATGTGGCCCATGCGCTCACGGCGCACCTTGGCCAGCGTCACTTCAACGCCGCACTTCTCGCAGATCACGCCACGGTGCTTCAGGCGCTTGTACTTGCCGCACAGGCACTCGTAGTCCTTGATCGGGCCGAAGATCTTGGCGCAGAACAGACCGTCACGCTCTGGCTTGAACGTACGGTAGTTGATGGTCTCGGGCTTCTTGACTTCGCCGAACGACCACGAACGGATTTTCTCAGGCGACGCGAGGCCGATCTTGATCGCGTCAAACTGCTCTTCTTGCTGTACCTGACGGAATAGGTCGAGCAATGCTTTCATTCCAAACTCCTTGAGTTTGAGGCTGGTGCCCTGGTGTGACCCAAAGGCGCCGGCCCTAAATCTTCGTCAATGGCTGCTGTTACCAGGGCATGGCGATGTTGCTGCCACGCCCTCACCGCATCGGCGCTTAGTTGCGCTCGAGGTCGATGTCGATACCCAGCGAGCGGATTTCCTTCACCAGCACGTTGAACGATTCCGGCATGCCGGCATCGATCGAGTGCTCGCCCTTGACGATGTTCTCGTACACCTTGGTCCGGCCGTTCACGTCATCCGACTTCACGGTCAGCATTTCCTGCAGCACGTAGGATGCGCCGTACGCTTCGAGTGCCCACACTTCCATTTCACCGAAACGCTGGCCACCGAACTGGGCCTTACCGCCCAGCGGCTGCTGCGTCACCAGCGAGTACGGACCGGTCGAACGCGCGTGCATCTTGTCGTCGACCAAGTGGTGCAGCTTGAGCATGTGCATCACGCCCAGCGTGACCGGACGCTCGAAGGCTTCACCGGTGCGACCGTCGAACAGCGTGACCTGCTGCTTGGAAGCGGTCAGGCCCTTCTCCTTCGCGATGTCTTCCGGATAGGCGAGGTCCAGCATGCGGCGGATTTCGTCCTCATGCGCACCATCGAACACCGGCGTCGCGAACGGCACGCCCTTCTTCAGGTTCTCGGCCAGCTCGAGGATTTCCGCGTCGGACAGGCTGTCCAGATCTTCAACCTTGCCGCTCTCGTTGTAAATCTGACCCAGCAGCTTGCGGATTTCGGCAGCCTTGGCTTGCGCCTTGAGCATGTTGCCGATGCGCTCGCCCAGACCGCGTGCGGCCCAACCCAGGTGGGTTTCGAGAATCTGACCCACGTTCATCCGCGAAGGCACGCCCAGCGGGTTCAGCACGATGTCAGCAGGTGTGCCGTCGGCCATGTAGGGCATGTCTTCGATCGGGGTGATCTTCGACACAACACCCTTGTTACCGTGACGGCCGGCCATCTTGTCACCAGGCTGCAGGCGACGCTTCACGGCCAGATACACCTTCACCATCTTGATCACGCCCGGCGGCAGTTCGTCGCCTTGCGTGAGCTTCTTGCGCTTCTCTTCGAACGCGAGGTCGAAGTCGTGGCGCTTCTGTTCGATGGCGACCTTCACGGCTTCCAGTTGCAGCGCGACTTCGTCTTCCGCCGGGCGGATGTCGAACCAGTGCCACTTGTCCAGATCGGCCAGGTATTCCTTGGTGAGCGCGGTGCCCTTGGCCAGCTTCTTCGGGCCGCCGTTGGCAACCTTGCCCACCAGCAGACGCTCCAGACGCTGGAAGGCATCGCCTTCCACGATACGCAGCTGGTCGTTCAGGTCCAGGCGGTAGCGCTTCAGTTCTTCGTCGATGATCGACTGGGCGCGCTTGTCACGCACCACGCCTTCACGCGTGAAGACCTGCACGTCGATCACGGTACCGCTCATGCCCGAAGGCACGCGCAGCGAAGTGTCCTTCACGTCGGACGCCTTCTCACCGAAGATCGCACGCAGCAGCTTCTCTTCCGGCGTCAGCTGGGTCTCGCCCTTGGGCGTGACCTTGCCGACCAGCACGTCGCCGGCTTCCACTTCCGCGCCGATGTACGTGATGCCCGACTCGTCCAGGCGAGCCAGTTGGGCTTCGGCCAGGTTCGAGATGTCGCGCGTGATTTCTTCCGGTCCGAGCTTGGTGTCGCGGGCAACGACCGACAGTTCCTCGATGTGGATCGAGGTGTAGCGGTCTTCAGCCACGACGCGCTCCGAGATCAGGATCGAATCTTCGAAGTTGTAGCCGTTCCAGGGCATGAACGCGACCAGCATGTTCTGGCCGAGCGCCAGCTCGCCCATGTCGGTCGAGGCGCCGTCAGCAATCACGTCGCCGCGGGCAACGATGTCGCCCACCTTGACCATCGGACGCTGGTTGATGTTCGTGTTCTGGTTCGAACGCGTGTACTTGATCAGGTTGTAGATGTCCACGCCGACTTCACCGGCCACGGCTTCGTCGTCATTCACGCGGATCACCACGCGGTTCGCGTCAACATAGTCGACCACGCCGCCACGGGTTGCCTGCACGGCGGTACCCGAGTCCACTGCCACGGTGCGCTCGACGCCCGTACCCACAAGCGGCTTGTCCGCACGCAGGCAAGGCACGGCCTGACGCTGCATGTTCGCGCCCATCAGTGCACGGTTTGCATCATCGTGCTCGAGGAACGGCACCAGCGAAGCTGCAGCCGACACGATCTGCGACGGTGCCACGTCGATGTACTGCACGCGGTCCGGCGTGACCATACGGGTTTCACGCTCGCTGCCTTCGCGCGCGGAAACCAGCTCGTCGATCAGGTTGCCGTCTTTGTCCAGCGTCGCGTTGGCCTGCGCCACCACGTACTTGCCTTCCTCGATGGCCGACAGGTAATCCACCTGGTCGGTCAGCTTGCCGTTTTCAACCTTGCGGTACGGCGTTTCGAGGAAGCCGTAGTCGTTCAGCTGTGCGTACAGCGCCAGCGAGTTGATCAGACCAATGTTCGGACCTTCCGGCGTTTCGATCGGGCACACGCGGCCATAGTGGGTCGGGTGCACGTCACGGACTTCAAAGCCCGCACGCTCGCGCGTCAGACCGCCCGGGCCCAGTGCCGAAATACGACGCTTGTGCGTGACTTCCGACAGCGGGTTGGTCTGGTCCATGAACTGCGACAGCTGCGACGAACCGAAGAACTCGCGAATCGCCGACGAAATCGGCTTCGAGTTGATCAGGTCGTGCGGCATCAGGTTTTCCGTCTCGGCCTGACCCAGACGTTCCTTCACGGCACGCTCAACGCGCGACAGACCGGCGCGGAACTGGTTTTCCGCCAGTTCGCCGACGCAACGCACACGGCGGTTACCGAGGTGGTCGATATCGTCCACTTCGCCCTTGCCGTTACGCAGATTCACCAGCAGCTTGATTGTGTCGAGGATGTCCTCGTCGGTCAGCACCATCGGGCCGGTACCGGTCGAGCGGTTCAGGCGGCTGTTGACCTTCATGCGGCCAACGCGCGACAGGTCGTACGAGTCTTCGCTGTAGAACAGACGTTGGAACAGCGCTTCGACGGCGTCTTCGGTCGGCGGCTCGCCCGGGCGCATCATGCGATAGATCGCGATACGCGCGGCGGTCTGGTCGGCCGTGTCGTCCGTGCGCAGCGTCGCGGACATGTACGGACCTTGATCCAGGTCGTTCGTGTACAGCGTCTGGATTTCCTTCACGCCGGCGTCACGCAGCTTCTCGAGCACGCCTTCGGTCAGTTCGTCGTTGGCGTTGGCCAGGACTTCACCGGTGTCCGGGTCGACGATGTTCTTCGCCAGCACGCGGCCCAGCAGGTAGTCTTCCGGCACGCTGATCAGCTTGGTGCCCGCGGAATCCAGGTCGCGGATGTGCTTGGCGTTGATGCGCTTGTCCTTCTCGACCACGACCTTGCCGTTCTTGTCGGAAATGTCGAAGCGAGCGACTTCACCGCGCAGACGCTCGGGCACGAATTCCATCAGTGCGCCTTCGGTCTTCAGCGTGAAGTTATCGAACACGAAGAAGTGCGCCAGGATCTGTTCCGGCGTCAGGCCAATCGACTTCAGCAGGATCGTCACCGGCATCTTGCGGCGGCGGTCAACGCGGAAGTACAGGATGTCCTTCGGGTCGAATTCGAAATCGAGCCACGAGCCGCGGTACGGAATGATCCGCGCCGAGAACAGCAGCTTGCCCGAGCTGTGCGTCTTGCCCTTGTCGTGCTCGAAGAACACGCCCGGCGAACGATGCAGCTGGGACACGATCACACGTTCCGTCCCGTTGATCACGAACGAACCGGTGGAGGTCATGAGCGGAATTTCGCCCATGTAGACTTCCTGCTCCTTGATCTCCTTGACCTTGGTGGGATTCTCGCGGTCGTTGATGATCAAGCGCACTTTTGCGCGCAGCGCCGAGTGGAAGGTCAGACCACGCTGTTGACATTCCTTGACGTCAAACGGCGGGTTGGACAGGTGGTACGACACGAACTCCATGCGTGCCAGACCATTGTGCGACACGATGGGGAAAATGGCGTTGAACGCCGCTTGCAAACCTTCGCTCTTGCGTTGTGCAACAGGAGTGTTCTCCTGCAAGAACTGGGCATACGATTGAATCTGGGTGGCAAGCAGGAAGGGAACCTGATGAACCGTTGCGCGTTTCGCGAAACTCTTGCGAATACGCTTTTTCTCGGTAAAGCTGTACGCCATGGGATCTCCGAATCATCGCAAGTGCGCGCGACGGACTTAAGGCGATAAGGCACGCCTGACACTTGAGGTGTTCAGCGACTGGTGACGGGATTTGGCGGTTGGCCGCTACCAACCTCTGGCTGACGGTACTGCGCGCGCCGTTCGCACATGAGCCCATGGAGCCCATGCTACGGACGGGGGAGTACCCGACCAAACTTGCCTTCTGCAGTCGGTTCAGAAGACAAACATCAGCGGACTGTAGAGTGCCTAGTGTGCCACTGATGTTTGGCCTCTGCTGGCCTTGTCCGGGCCGGCTGCCGGAAAACCCGGCGAAGAGACTTCAACGATACTTACAGCGTGATTGCGGGATCGCTCAACAACCGGTCCCATAAGCGCAAAAAGGCTGGCGCCGGGAAATCTCCCTTTGCCAGCCTCCATCGCGTACCGGATACGGCACGCGAGACCTGCACTTACTTGGCTTCGGCTTCCGCGCCGGCTTCCACCAGCTTCTTCACCAGCTCGTCGGCGGTCTTCTTGTCGACGCCTTCCTTCACGGGCTTCGGTGCGCCATCGACCAGGTCCTTGGCTTCCTTCAGGCCCAGGCCGGTGATTTCACGCACGGCCTTGATGACGCCAACCTTGTTCGCGCCGGCGCTCTTCAGCGTCACGGTGAATTCGGTTTGCTCTTCAGCGGCAGCAGCGCCACCAGCAGCAGCCGGACCGGCCACGGCCACGGCAGCAGCCGACACGCCAAACTTCTCTTCGAACGCCTTGACCAGGTCGTTCAGTTCCATCACGGACATCGCGCCAACGGCTTCCAGGATGTCGTCTTTGGTGATTGCCATTTGAATAACTCCAGAATGTGATTCGGTATCGATCGTGCGATCTGTAAGCGGTGGAGCAGCCTATTAGGCCGCTGCAACCTCGCCTTCGCCTTGCTTGGCAGCCAGGGCACCCAGGGCGCGGGCAAAGCCCGACACCGGAGCCTGCATGACGAACAGCAGCTTGCTGAGCAGTTCTTCGCGGCTCGGAATCGTTGCCAGCGCCTTCACGGCGTCGACGTCGAGAACCTTGCCATCGTACGAACCGGCGCGCAGCACCAGCTTGTCATTGCCTTTGGCGAAATCGTTCAGCACCTTGGCCGGGGCCACTGCGTCTTCGGAAATACCGTAGATCAGCGGGCCAGTCAGTTGCTCGGCGAGTTCGGCAAACGGCGTGCCTTCAACAGCGCGGCGTGCCAGCGTGTTCTTCAGAACGCGCAGGTAAACGCCTTGCTGGCGCGCTTGCGCGCGCAGCTTGGTCAGATCGCCAACCGTGATACCGCGATATTCAGCAACGACGATGGTCGAGGCCTTGGCGACTTGCGCCGTTACCTCGGCCACGACGGCCTTCTTATCTTCGAGATTGAGTGCCACGGTTAAGCTCCAAAACGACTTCGGCTTGCGCAATCGCTGCGGTCACCTCGGTCAGTCCAAAAGTACGGCGTCCGATTGGCACAAATCACTTCGGCAATACCAAAGTCACTCATTCCCTTCGGGGGCGCCATCTGCGTTGGCTGAGCATCGGCTCCGTTTCCGGAATCGGCTGCGATTAAGGTGTTGGCTCCAAGGAGCCCTTCACCGCCAACGGTCTTTGATAACCAGCGGCGTCGGCCTGCTTGCGCAAACGTCTACCACTGCCCAAAGTCTTGTCCCTTAAGCTTCAAGGGTCCGCGTGGCCGAGGCCACTCGAGAGAAAACTGCTAACACCAGGATGGTTATCGGGCCGCCCGGTGCGAAAGATCGACAGCGATCAGGCAGCCAGGGTTGCCTGGTCAACACGCACGCCCACGCCCATCGTCGACGAGACGGCGACCTTGCGCAGGTACACGCCCTTGCTCGACGCCGGCTTGGCCTTGGTCAGTGCGTCCAGCAGTGCAGCCAGGTTGCTCTTCAGCGCTGCCGGCTCGAACGAGCGGCGGCCGATGGTGGCGTGGATGATACCGGCCTTGTCAACACGGAATTGCACCTGACCAGCCTTGGCGTTCTTCACGGCCGTGGCGACGTCCGGCGTCACGGTGCCGACCTTCGGGTTCGGCATCAGGCCACGCGGGCCCAGGATCTGACCCAGCGTACCGACCACACGCATCGTGTCCGGCGAAGCGATCACGACGTCGAAGTCCATCTTGCCAGCCTTGATCTGCTCGGCGAGGTCTTCCATGCCGACGATCTCAGCGCCAGCAGCCTTGGCTTGCTCGGCCTTGTCGCCTTGTGCGAACACAGCCACGCGCACCGACTTGCCGGTACCCGCAGGCAGCACCACCGAACCACGAACCACTTGGTCCGACTTCTTCGCATCGATGCCCAGTTGCACAGCCACATCGATGGACTCATCGAACTTGGCGCTGGCGCATTCCTTAACGAGGCTCAGCGCTTCGTCGATCGGGTAGAACTTGGTACGTTCGACCTTGGCCTTATTCGCGGCCGCACGCTTCGAAATCTTTGCCATGATTACAGGCCCTCCACCGTGATACCCATCGAACGGGCGCTACCGGCGATCGTGCGCACGGCGGCGTCCAGATCAGCTGCGGTAAGGTCAGCGTTCTTCGCCTTGGCGATTTCCTCTGCCTGAGCGCGGGTGATCTTGCCAACCTTGTCGGTATGCGGCTTGGCGGAACCCTTCTGGATACCGGCAGCCTTCTTGATGAGCACAGTCGCGGGCGGCGACTTCATCACGAAGGTGAAGCTCTTGTCGGCGAAGGCGGTGATCACCACCGGCACCGGCAGGCCAGGTTCCATACCTTGAGTCTGCGCGTTGAACGCCTTGCAGAACTCCATGATGTTCAGACCGCGCTGACCCAGGGCCGGGCCGACGGGCGGGGACGGATTTGCTTTACCAGCCGGAATTTGCAGCTTGATAAAGCCAATAATTTTCTTGGCCATCTTGACTCCAATCCGGATTGCCTAGCTCAGAAAACGATGGCAATCCTGTTGAGTGGTAACGCACCGGCGCAAGGCCGACGCTCCTCTGTTGGCGCGGGCGGCTTCGCCGCCGTTGCCCGCCAGGTCCAGTGGACCGGACGATTGGCGCAGTGGCTTGCGCCACCGCACCGAATTTCTTAAACCTTCTCGACCTGACCGAACTCGAGTTCGACGGGCGTTGCACGTCCGAAGATCGTCACGGAAACGCGCAGGCGCGATTTCTCGTAGTTCACTTCCTCGACGTTGCCATTGAAGTCGGTGAACGGGCCTTCCTTCACGCGCACCATTTCGCCCACTTCGAACAGCGTCTTGGGACGCGGCTTTTCGACCCCTTCCTGGATCTGGGCCATGATCTTGTCGACTTCGCTCTTGGAAATCGGCGAGGGGCGATTGCCCGTACCACCAATGAAACCGGTCACCTTGGAAGTGTTTTTCACCAAGTGCCAGGTCTCGTCGGTCATTTCCATTTCGACAAAAACATAGCCAGGGAACAGGCGACGCTCAGTCACGGTCTTGCGACCGCTCTTGCTTTCCATCACCTCTTCCGACGGCACCAGAATCTGGCCGAACAGATGTTGCAGGCCTTCGCGCTCGATGCGCTCCTGCAGCGCGCGTTGCACGCTTTTTTCCATGCCCGAATAGGCATGCACGACATACCAGCGCTTCTTGGAGGCCGGTGCGGACGAATCCGTGGACGTGTCGTTCGCTACGTTATCCGTCATGGCTTCACCCGATTATTTCCAGCCCAACACGAGCGAGAAGATCACCCACTCGATGAGCTTGTCCGCAGACCACAGGAACAAGGCCATGATCACGACGAACGCAAACACCAGACCGGTCATTTGCCCGGCTTCCTTGCGCGTCGGCCACACCACTTTGCGAACTTCGCGGTACGACTCGCGCGCGAACTCGATGAAGCTTTGCCCAGGTGCGGACACCAACGCAACGCCCGCGCCCAACACCAGCCCGCCAATCAGCGAGGCAGCACGGACGTAGCTAGGCTGTTGCGCCAGCAAGTAAAAACCGATCACCCCAGCAACTAGCAGCAGGAACGCCAAGACCAGCAGCCACTTGCCGCTGGCGGTGTTGACGGTTTCGACGTTCGGATTGGCCATGTTTCCCAAACGAGACTAAGCCGCGTGGCGCGTTTTCCTGCGCGACGCGGCTGATGAATTGGCAGGGGCAGAGGGAATCGAACCCCCAACCTTCGGTTTTGGAGACCGACGCTCTGCCAGTTGAGCTATACCCCTAAAACAGCTTTGGGGTTGCCATTCGGTCAACCCCACTCTGGCACTTCACGTGCGGCCGGTTGGCAGCCGCACGGAAGAGTTACAGCACTTACTCGATGATCTTAGCGACGACGCCAGCACCAACGGTACGACCACCTTCACGGATTGCGAAGCGCAGTCCTTCTTCCATGGCGATCGGGGCGATCAGCTTGACGGTGATCGACACGTTGTCGCCCGGCATGACCATTTCCTTGTCGGCCGGCAGCTCGATCGAGCCGGTCACGTCCGTCGTACGGAAGTAGAACTGCGGGCGATAGTTGTTGAAGAACGGCGTGTGACGGCCGCCTTCGTCCTTCGACAGGATGTAGACCTCGCCCGTGAAGTGCGTGTGCGGCTTGATCGAACCCGGCTTGCACAGCACTTGGCCGCGCTCGACGTCTTCGCGCTTCGTGCCGCGCAGCAGGATACCGACGTTATCGCCTGCCTGACCTTGGTCCAGCAGCTTGCGGAACATTTCCACGCCCGTGCAGGTGGTCTTCTGCGTGGCCTTGATACCGACGATTTCCAGTTCTTCGCCGACCTTGACGACGCCGCGCTCGATACGGCCGGTCACCACGGTGCCGCGACCCGAGATCGAGAACACGTCTTCCACCGGCATCAGGAACGTGCCGTCAACAGCGCGCTCCGGCGTCGGGATGTAGGTGTCCAGTGCGTCGGCCAGGTTCATGATGGCCACTTCGCCCAGTTCGCCCTTGTCGCCTTCGAGCGCCAGCTTGGCCGAACCCTTGATGATCGGAGTGTCGTCGCCCGGGAAGTCGTACTTCGACAGAAGTTCGCGCACCTCCATCTCGACCAGCTCCAGCAGCTCAGCGTCGTCCACCATGTCGCATTTGTTCAGGAACACGACGATGTACGGCACACCAACCTGGCGGGCCAGCAGGATGTGCTCACGCGTTTGCGGCATCGGGCCGTCAGCGGCCGAGCACACCAGGATTGCGCCGTCCATCTGGGCGGCACCGGTAATCATGTTCTTGACGTAGTCGGCGTGGCCCGGGCAGTCAACGTGCGCGTAGTGACGGTTAGCCGTTTCGTACTCAACGTGTGCGGTGTTGATCGTGATGCCGCGTGCCTTTTCTTCCGGCGCCGCATCAATCTGGTCGTATGCCTTGGCGGCACCACCAAACTTGGTCGCCAGCACGGTCGTGATCGCCGCGGTCAGCGTCGTCTTGCCGTGGTCAACGTGACCAATCGTACCAACGTTCACGTGCGGCTTAGTCCGCTCGAACTTTTCCTTTGCCATGTCGCGACTCCTGTCTCGGTAGCGATTTGCGTTGGTGGATGCGTGGTGCCCATGGGCAGGATCGAACTGCCGACCTCTCCCTTACCAAGGGAGTGCTCTACCACTGAGCCACATGGGCAAAACTTGCGAACAGTGAATGGAGCGGGTGAAGGGAATCGAACCCTCGTCGTAAGCTTGGAAGGCTTCTGCTCTACCATTGAGCTACACCCGCCCGGGTTACTACTTCCCTTGCCGCCCGGCCTTGCGACCGAACTCACTGCTTAATTCTGGTGGAGAGGGTTGGATTCGAACCAACGTAGGCGTAAGCCAACAGATTTACAGTCTGCCCCCTTTAGCCACTCGGGCACCTCTCCGAAGAGAACTTGCGATTATGGGACCATCAGGCCACCCTGTCAAGCGTTGCTTGGTGAAATCGCAAGATTTCGAGCATCGATGCTCTCATCCTTATACGGCGCGCTGCTTGCGAACACCGACGTCGCTACGAGAACAGTTCAGCACGCGCTCGGCGCTGGAAGCGCCGCAGATCGATCCGCAACGTCATGGAATATACAGGGCAATGTGGCGAAGGGCCCTGGGTACAGAGCGACGCACAGACGATACGATTGCGTTTCTGCATCCGCGCAGGAGGGCGGCTGTGGACGGCGCCTCTTCTTGCGCGGGCCCAGGCAGACGTACGAACTCCTGAGGCGTGCGGCCCCTTCCGCGCCGTAAGGTGTCCGGCTCTGATTGCGGATGGGCCGAGGTGCGACGGGAGGAGTTGGATGGCGAAGCAACCGCGCAAAAACAAACACCCCAGCTCAGAGAGAGAGCTGGGGTGTTGATGGGAGAGCCTGGCGATGACCTACTTTCACACGGGAATCCGCACTATCATCGGCGCGGAGTCGTTTCACGGTCCTGTTCGGGATGGGAAGGGGTGGTACCGACTCGCTATGGTCACCAGGCTATGACTTGTTGCCACGTTGACGGGGTCAACGCGACCAATATGGGAATGTAGATTTGGGGTTGTGAGTGATGTGTATCAGGCACAAGGCGGACCCAGCCGGAAACATACCGGTTATAGGATCAAGCCGCACGGGCAATTAGTACTGGTTAGCTGAACGCATTACTGCGCTTCCACACCCAGCCTATCAACGTCCTGGTCTCGAACGACCCTTCAGGGAGATCAAGTCTCCAGGGAATCCTCATCTTCAGGCAAGTTTCCCGCTTAGATGCTTTCAGCGGTTATCTCTTCCGTACATAGCTACCCTGCGATGCCTCTGGCGAGACAACAGGTACACCAGCGGTACGTCCACTCCGGTCCTCTCGTACTAGGAGCAGCCCCCGTCAAGATTCCAACGCCCACGGCAGATAGGGACCAAACTGTCTCACGACGTTTTAAACCCAGCTCACGTACCTCTTTAAATGGCGAACAGCCATACCCTTGGGACCGGCTACAGCCCCAGGATGAGATGAGCCGACATCGAGGTGCCAAACACCGCCGTCGATATGAACTCTTGGGCGGTATCAGCCTGTTATCCCCAGAGTACCTTTTATCCGTTGAGCGATGGCCCTTCCATACAGAACCACCGGATCACTATGTCCTGCTTTCGCACCTGCTCGACTTGTCGGTCTCGCAGTTAAGCACGCTTTTGCCATTGCACTTTAGGTACGATGTCCGACCGTACCAAGCGTACCTTCGAACTCCTCCGTTACACTTTGGGAGGAGACCGCCCCAGTCAAACTGCCTACCATGCACTGTCCCCGACCCGGATTCACGGGCCAAGGTTAGAACCTCAAACAAACCAGGGTGGTATTTCAAGGACGGCTCCACCGAAACTAGCGTCCCGGTTTCAAAGCCTCCCACCTATCCTACACAGATCGGTTCAAAGTCCAATGCAAAGCTACAGTAAAGGTTCATGGGGTCTTTCCGTCTAGCCGCGGGGAGATTGCATCATCACAAACACTTCAACTTCGCTGAGTCTCGGGAGGAGACAGTGTGGCCATCGTTACGCCATTCGTGCAGGTCGGAACTTACCCGACAAGGAATTTCGCTACCTTAGGACCGTTATAGTTACGGCCGCCGTTTACCGGGACTTCAATCAAGAGCTTGCACCCCATCATTTAATCTTCCGGCACCGGGCAGGCGTCACACCCTATACGTCCACTTTCGTGTTTGCAGAGTGCTGTGTTTTTATTAAACAGTCGCAGCCACCATTTTATTGCAACCCCTTCGTCCTTCTGGCGCGAGCCAGTCAAACTACAAGGGCGTACCTTATCCCGAAGTTACGGTACCAATTTGCCGAGTTCCTTCTCCCGAGTTCTCTCAAGCGCCTTAGAATACTCATCTCGCCCACCTGTGTCGGTTTGCGGTACGGTCTCGTATGACTGAAGCTTAGAGGCTTTTCTTGGAACCACTTCCAATTGCTTCGCGACCTAAAGTCGCTCGCCCCACACCCTTGAATCACGCACCCGGATTTGCCTAAGTGCCATCTCCAATGCAGGGACCGGGACATCCAACACCCGGACAACCTTCCGCGATCCGTCCCCCCATCGCATCATACGACGGTGCAGGAATATTAACCTGCTTCCCATCAGCTACGCATCTCTGCCTCGCCTTAGGGGCCGACTCACCCTACGCCGATGAACGTTGCGTAGGAAACCTTGGGCTTACGGCGAGGGGGCCTTTCACCCCCTTTATCGCTACTCATGTCAGCATTCGCACTTCTGATACCTCCAGCATCCTTTACAAGACACCTTCACAGGCTTACAGAACGCTCTCCTACCATGCACTTACGTGCATCCGCAGCTTCGGTATATTGCTTAGCCCCGTTACATCTTCCGCGCAGGACGACTCGATCAGTGAGCTATTACGCTTTCTTTAAAGGGTGGCTGCTTCTAAGCCAACCTCCTGACTGTTTTAGCCTTCCCACTTCGTTTCCCACTTAGCAATATTTAGGGACCTTAGCTGGCGGTCTGGGTTGTTTCCCTCTTGACACCGGACGTTAGCACCCGATGTCTGTCTCCCGTGATTGCACTCTTCGGTATTCGGAGTTTGCTATGGCGGGGTAATCAGCAATAGACCCCCCAACCATGACAGTGCTCTACCCCCGAAGGTGAGACACGAGGCACTACCTAAATAGTTTTCGGAGAGAACCAGCTATTTCCAAGTTTGTTTAGCCTTTCACCCCTATCCACAGCTCATCCCCTAACTTTTCAACGTTAGTGGGTTCGGTCCTCCAGTACGTGTTACCGCACCTTCAACCTGGCCATGGATAGATCACTTGGTTTCGGGTCTACACCCAGCGACTGAACGCCCTATTCGGACTCGCTTTCGCTACGCCTTCCCTAATCGGTTAAGCTTGCCACTGAATGTAAGTCGCTGACCCATTATACAAAAGGTACGCCGTCACCCGTTTCCAGGCTCCGACTGTTTGTATGCATGCGGTTTCAGGATCTATTTCACTCCCCTCCCGGGGTTCTTTTCGCCTTTCCCTCACGGTACTGGTTCACTATCGGTCGATTACGAGTATTTAGCCTTGGAGGATGGTCCCCCCATCTTCAGACAGGATTTCACGTGTCCCGCCCTACTTGTCGTACACCTAGTTCCACAATACTGTTTTCGCATACGGGGCTATCACCCACTATGGCCGGACTTTCCATTCCGCTTTGCTAACAATACTGCTAAAGAGTACAAGGCTGATCCCATTTCGCTCGCCACTACTTTGGGAATCTCGGTTGATTTCTGTTCCTGCAGCTACTTAGATGTTTCAGTTCACTGCGTTCGCTTCCCTTGCCTATGTATTCAGCAAGGGATGACCCATTCGGGCCGGGTTTCCCCATTCGGATATCTGCGGATCAAAGCTCGTTTGCCAGCTCCCCGCAGCTTTTCGCAGGCTACTACGTCCTTCATCGCCTGTAATCGCCAAGGCATCCACCACATGCACTTATTCGCTTGACCCTATAACGAGTATGTCTCGCTATAGGCTGAGTTCTCGCGTTGTGCCGTATTCCAAGACAATCTCATCGATTGCTCTGGTAATACTGGTTGATACAATCACAACCCAGTGTCGCGTTTTATATGTGCGCCTCATCAACGCACCGCGACACCTTTACTACATTCCATATTGTTAAAGAACAGCCGAACTTTTACGCTCGTCTTGGCTAGGCCAAACGCAAACACCATCGACACCGCGTCGATGCTTGCGTTTGGTAACCAAAAGGTAATGGTGGAGGATGACGGGATCGAACCGACGACCCCCTGCTTGCAAAGCAGGTGCTCTCCCAGCTGAGCTAATCCCCCAGTCACGGCAGAGAACATCTTCCACCGTCCGTAACTTGGTGGGTCTGGTAGGACTTGAACCTACGACCCCCGCCTTATCAAGACGGTGCTCTAACCACCTGAGCTACAGACCCTTGGCTGTAACATCAAACAAACCGATAAGTGTGGACGCCTAACGTCGGATGCACGCTCTTAAAGGAGGTGATCCAGCCGCACCTTCCGATACGGCTACCTTGTTACGACTTCACCCCAGTCATGAACCCTACCGTGGTAATCGCCCTCCTTGCGGTTAGGCTAACTACTTCTGGTAAAGCCCACTCCCATGGTGTGACGGGCGGTGTGTACAAGACCCGGGAACGTATTCACCGCGGCATGCTGATCCGCGATTACTAGCGATTCCAGCTTCACGTAGTCGAGTTGCAGACTACGATCCGGACTACGATGCATTTTCTGGGATTAGCTCCACCTCGCGGCTTGGCAACCCTCTGTATGCACCATTGTATGACGTGTGAAGCCCTACCCATAAGGGCCATGAGGACTTGACGTCATCCCCACCTTCCTCCGGTTTGTCACCGGCAGTCTCTCTAGAGTGCCCTTTCGTAGCAACTAGAGACAAGGGTTGCGCTCGTTGCGGGACTTAACCCAACATCTCACGACACGAGCTGACGACAGCCATGCAGCACCTGTGTCCACTTTCTCTTTCGAGCACCTAATGCATCTCTGCTTCGTTAGTGGCATGTCAAGGGTAGGTAAGGTTTTTCGCGTTGCATCGAATTAATCCACATCATCCACCGCTTGTGCGGGTCCCCGTCAATTCCTTTGAGTTTTAATCTTGCGACCGTACTCCCCAGGCGGTCAACTTCACGCGTTAGCTACGTTACTAAGGAAATGAATCCCCAACAACTAGTTGACATCGTTTAGGGCGTGGACTACCAGGGTATCTAATCCTGTTTGCTCCCCACGCTTTCGTGCATGAGCGTCAGTGTTATCCCAGGGGGCTGCCTTCGCCATCGGTATTCCTCCACATCTCTACGCATTTCACTGCTACACGTGGAATTCTACCCCCCTCTGACACACTCTAGCCGTGCAGTCACCAATGCAATTCCCAAGTTAAGCTCGGGGATTTCACATCGGTCTTGCACAACCGCCTGCGCACGCTTTACGCCCAGTAATTCCGATTAACGCTTGGACCCTACGTATTACCGCGGCTGCTGGCACGTAGTTAGCCGGTCCTTATTCTTCCGGTACCGTCATCGACCCCAGGTATTAACCAGAGCCATTTCTTTCCGGACAAAAGTGCTTTACAACCCGAAGGCCTTCTTCACACACGCGGCATTGCTGGATCAGGCTTTCGCCCATTGTCCAAAATTCCCCACTGCTGCCTCCCGTAGGAGTCTGGGCCGTGTCTCAGTCCCAGTGTGGCTGATCGTCCTCTCAGACCAGCTACTGATCGTCGCCTTGGTGAGCCTTTACCTCACCAACTAGCTAATCAGACATCGGCCGCTCCTATAGCATGAGGCCTTGCGGTCCCCCACTTTCACCCTCAGGTCGTATGCGGTATTAGCTAATCTTTCGACTAGTTATCCCCCACTACAGGGCACGTTCCGATGTATTACTCACCCGTTCGCCACTCGCCATCAATCTAGCAAGCTAGATCATGCTGCCGTTCGACTTGCATGTGTAAGGCATGCCGCCAGCGTTCAATCTGAGCCAGGATCAAACTCTTCAGTTCAATCTGCTGTTTTCGCTCTTTACGAGCGGTCGCTCACTCTCAGAATCTGACTTGAACTTTCGTTCAAACCTTACTTCTGTGCGAGCACTTCATTACTTGTTAGCTAGCGGATCGAAATCCGCCGCACCCAGTATTAAGCGCCCACACTTATCGGCTGTTTGCTTGTTAAAGAACTTCGCGATTAACTTTGTTCACCGCGTCGCTGCATTGTCTGCAGCAGAGAAACGAGATTATGCAGAGCTTTTTTGTCGCTGTCAACAACTCGTCGAAGAATTTTTATCCACCAACGCGCCGCCAACCACCACCGAATCCCCAGCCAACCGTCAACCACCCAATCGACCGCAAACCCGCTCTACACCTGCTTCTCCACCACTCAACACCACCACCGTCACCTGCGTTTCGGCGCTGTGTTTTGCAGCGAGGGGCGAACTATAGGCGGGTTTATGGAGCAGCGCAAGCCCTTTCTATCCATAGGGTCTTTTCTGCACTTTCGGGAGGCTATTGCACTGTATGCGATCGCACCCAGCGGAGTTCCTGGGCAGCCTGCTTTCGCGCGCTGCAGGCGCGTTTGTGAAAGGCATTCACTATAGAAAGTGGGGGCGGCACCTCCAATAAGGCCGCGACGCTGTCGAGAGAGACACTCGCATCGTGCACCTCGCCCAAGGCGTCCTGGACATTGCGCAAATGCTTCCGGTAGCGCTTGCTCGCGTGGGCGCCGAGCGCCGGGTAGAACGCCTCATATAAATAGCGCCACTGCTTTGCGGCGATGCGGGCTCGATGTAGCCGGGGCGCCGACGAGCGCTTGGGGTGGCGCCCTCGGCGGATCAGCTTCTTCTGGAGCGCCCGGGCCCGGGCCCGGGCAAAGCGGCGATGCCGCTCCGGCTCGCCTTCTGTATGGAAGCCAGCGACTCCCTCTTCCAGTTCAAGCAGCGCTCCGCGCACATTCGGCGATGCCAATTCGGCGCGCAACGCTTCCCAAGCGCGGTCGCGCGCCTGCTGGGACTTGATAACCGCCTCCTCTAGCCACACGCGAGCGATCTCGTCACTATCGGCGAGGACCTCCCGGACAGCGGGCAACCAATCTGAGAGCAGCACATCCCACTCCCGGACAGGGCCGGTCGAAGCGGCGAGCGCCCGCAGGCGAGGTTTCCACTGGTCGACAAAGCTGGTAGGCAGAACCGGCGCAAAGGTCACCCAGGCTGAGCGTAGTCGGCGCAGGGTGACACGGAACTGGTGAAGATCTTCGTGACTGGGATCCGGCGCCGCCAGCTTGGCAAGTGCCTGACGCAGCACGGCGATGTGTTCGGTGACGATGCGCGCGAAGATCGAGAGGATTGCCGCATGTGAGTGCTTGCTCACGTTGCGCTCCGTATGACGAGTCTGGATGACAAGGGGGCACGCAAGGTGCGCGCCTTGCCATTTCACTGTAGTCGAGCGAGCAAAGACTGCAGGAAAGCCTGATCGAACGTCAGCGCGTTTCGCTGGCGACGATCACGTCGACCTCGGCGGCGCGGAGGACTTCGGCCATTGGCTCCGGCACGGGGATGTCGGTGAAGAACTTGTCGATCTGCGAGACATGGCCCAGACGGACGACTGCGCGGCGGCCAAACTTGGAGTGATCGGCCACGAGCCAGACTTCGCGCGACTGCTCGATGATGGACTGGGCGACGCGGACTTCACGGTAGTCGTAGTCGAGCAGCGTGCCGTCTTCGTCGATGCTGGAGACGCCGATGATGCCGATGTCAACGCGGAACTGCTTCATGAAGTCGATCGTGGCTTCGCCGACGATGCCGCGGTCGCGGTTGCGCACGAGACCGCCGGCAACGATGACTTCGGCGTCCGGGCTGCCGGAAAGAATCGACGCGACGTTCAGGTTATTGGTGATGACGCGCAAGCCACGCGGGCCATTCGGGCCGACGAGCGCCTTGGAAACCTCTTCGGTCGTGGTACCGATATTGATGATGAGCGAGCGGCCAGGCTCGACATGGCGCGCGACGACTTCGGCGATGCGGCGCTTGGCGTCGATGTGCAGAACCTGGCGCTGGTCGTAATCGATGTTTTCGACCGACGACGGCAGGCCGACGCCGCCGTGGTAGCGCGCGAGCAGGCGCTCGTCTTCGAGCTGCCGGATATCGCGACGGATGGTTTGCGTCGTGACGCCCAGCACGCGGGCGAGCGCATCGACGGAGGCATCGCCGTGTTGACGGACGTATTCGAGGATCTGGCGGTGTCGCGGAAGCATCAAGTCACTAAATGAACGCAAACGAACACATATGAGCGGATTAGGCGATTCCCTATGTTGCTTTATTTTCGCCCTTCACTAAACTATCCGCCAATGCGTCACTATTCGCAAGGAAAGGCGCGAAAATCAACAGATTCAAACCCATGCAACTCACTGACGCGTCGCATCTGGACTGTGATCTGCTGGTGGTCGGAGGCGGCATCAACGGCGTGGGTATCGCGCGTGATGCCGTGGGCCGTGGCCTGTCGGTGGTCTTGTGTGAAAAGGACGACCTGGCCCAGCACACCTCTTCGGCCTCGACCAAGCTGATCCACGGCGGGCTGCGGTACCTCGAATATTACGAATTCAGCCTGGTGCGCAAGGCACTGCAGGAGCGCGAGGTGCTGCTGCGCATGGCGCCGCACATCATGTGGCCGCTGCGATTCGTGATGCCGCACGATGCCGCGCAGCGCCCAGCATGGATGATCCGTGCAGGCCTCTTCCTGTATGACCATCTGGCGCGTCGGCGTTTTCTGCCGGGCTCGGAATCGATCAAGCTGGCGCGGCATCCGGCGGGTCAGCCGCTCAAGGCAGGCTATACGCGTGGCTTCGTCTATTCCGACGGCTGGGTGGACGATGCCCGCCTGGTGGTCCTCAACGCCCGCGATGCGGCGGATCGCGGCGCGCAGATTCTCACCCGCACGCGCTGCCTGAACGCCGAGCGCCGCGCTGATGGGTGGCACGCCTCGCTGGCTGGCCCGGACGGCATCCGCTCCGTGCGCGCAAAGGCGATCGTCAATGCGGCCGGGCCGTGGGCCGCGGAATTCGCGCGCTCCGCGCACGCGCTTCCGAGCACGCGCGGCCTGCGGCTGATCAAGGGCAGCCACATCGTGGTGCGGCGGATGTTCGATCACCCGTTCGCCTACATCTTCCAGAACCCGGACGGGCGGATCGTGTTTGCGATCCCGTACCAAAACGATTTCACGCTGATCGGCACGACGGATCTGGAATACAAGGGCTCGGTGGACCAAGTGGCCATCGATGCCGGCGAAATCCAATACCTGTGCGAAATGGCCAGCCGCTATTTCACCCGGCAGCTGACGCCGAGCGATGTGGTGTGGAGTTACTCCGGGGTGCGGCCGCTGCTGGACGACAGCGCCGCCAACGCTTCGGCCATCACGCGGGATTACCTGGTCGAATGCGAGACCGGCGCCGACGGCGCCAGCGCGCCGCTCATCAACGTGTGGGGCGGCAAGATCACGACCTACCGCAAGCTGGCCGAAGAAGCCCTGGACCAATTGGCCCCGCATCTGCCGCTGGCCGGCAAGCCATCGTGGACGGCTACCGCATCGCTGCCGGGCGGTGATCTGGAAGCGCCGGGGCAGCTGGTTGCCGAATACACCTTCGACGATTTTGTGACGCGCCTGCAAAAACGTTTGCCGTGGATGCCCACCCAACTGGCACTGCGCTACGCCCACCAGTACGGCACCCGCATCAACACGCTGCTCGCAGGCGCCACGCGGCTCGAAGAGCTGGGCGCCGAAGTGACGCCTGGCCTGTATGAAGCCGAAATCCGTTACCTGATCGAACACGAATGGGCCCGTACGGCGCAGGACATCCTGTGGCGGCGGACCAAGCTGGGCCTGCACGCCAGCGATGCCGATTGCAGCCGCCTGGAAGGCTGGCTGGCGCGACATCTGCCGGAAGGCGGGACCGCTCCAGTTGCGGAACGGGCGCCCTGAAGCACCGGGACGGGCCGCCCGAGCCAAGACATCAAGAAATCAAAGCAATAAGACGGGAGACATCAATTGATTCTGGAACTGGACCAGGTTACGGCCATGGTCGGGGCGCAGACGCATCTGTACCCGACCAGCCTGCGGCTGGCGCCCGGCGCCATCAACGTGCTGCTGGGGCCGACGCAAGCCGGCAAGACCACGCTGATGCGCATCATGGCCGGGCTTGACCGGCCGACCACCGGCCGCGTACTGGTCGACGGCAAGGACGTGACGGGCGTAGGGGTGCGCGATCGCAATCTGGCGATGGTGTACCAGCAATTCATCAACTACCCGGCGATGACGGTGTACGACAACATCGCCTCGCCGCTGCGCCTGCAGGGCACCAACAAGGGCGAGATCGACACGCGCGTGCGGGCCGTCGCCTCCAAGCTGCACATCGACCATCTGCTGCAGCGCCTGCCGGCCGAGCTGTCCGGTGGACAGCAGCAACGCTGCGCGCTGGCCCGGGCACTCGTCAAGCGGGCGCCGCTGGTACTGCTGGACGAGCCGCTCGTCAACCTCGACTACAAGCTGCGCGAAGAACTGCGCGCCGAGCTGGCATCGCTCTTTGCCGACGGCGGGACGACCGTCGTGTACGCCACCACGGAGCCGCAGGAAGCGCTGCTGCTGGGCGGCCACACCGTCGTCATGCATGAAGGCCGCGTGCTGCAAGACGGCCCGACGCTCGACATGTACGAAGTGCCGGTGTCGGTCAACGCAGCGGCCATCTTCAACGACCCGCCGATGAACGTGCTGGACGCCACCGTGGTGGAAGGCAACCAGATCCGCCTGCCACAAGGCATTGACGTTGCATGGACGCGCCCGCTGCCGATGGCGGCCGGCACGCGCTGCCGCATCGGCCTGCGTCCGAGCCACATCCGCCTGGCGCCGCGCAACGGTGGCGCAGTTGCCCTGCCGGGCACCGTGGAACTGGCGGAGTTGTCGGGTTCCGAAACGTATCTGCACGTGCGCGCACACGCCGCTGGCCAGTCGAACACGATCGGCCTGGTCGCGCAGTTGCCGGGTGTGCATGAGTTCGAACTGGGTGCGGCGCTGGACGTGTTTGTCGATCCGGCCGAACTGTTCCTGTTCGACGATGCGGGCAAGCTGGTGAGCGCGCCCAAGCAGGGAGGCGCACATGGCACGCATTGAATTCCGCAACCTGGGGCACAGCTACCGCCCCGATCCGCAAAACCTGAGCGACTACGCGCTGCAGCCCATGAACATGACCTGGCGCGACGGCGGTGCGTATGCCCTGCTCGGTCCGTCGGGCTGCGGCAAGTCCACGCTGCTGAACATCATCTCGGGGCTGCTGACGCCGTCCGAAGGGCAGGTGCTGTTTGACGACCGTGACGTCACGCACGCCAGTCCGCGCGAGCGCAACATCGCGCAGGTGTTCCAGTTCCCGGTCATCTACGACACGATGACCGTGTTCGACAACCTCGCCTTCCCGCTGCGCAACCGCAAGACGCCGGAAGCCGAAGTGAAGAAGCGCGTGGAGGAAGTGGCCGAGATCCTCGAGCTGCAGCACGCGCTCAAGCGTCGCGCCTCTGGTCTGGCGGCCGACGCCAAACAGAAGATCTCGCTGGGCCGTGGCCTGGTGCGCAAGGACGTGGCAGCCATCCTGTTCGACGAGCCGCTCACCGTCATCGATCCGCACCTGAAGTGGCAACTGCGCCGCCAGCTCAAGAAGATTCACCAGCAGCTCAAGCTCACACTGATCTACGTGACGCACGACCAGGTGGAAGCGCTGACCTTTGCCGACGAGGTGGTCGTCATGACCGAAGGCAAGGTGGTGCAGCAAGGCGGGCCGGAAGCGCTGTTCGAGCGGCCGGACCATACCTTCGTCGGCTACTTCATCGGCAGCCCGGGCATGAACCTCTACCCGGTGACGGTGGATGGTGACGTGATCGCGCTGGGCGATCAGCGCCTGTCGGTGGGGCGCGACACGCTTGCCACGCTCAAGCACGCAAACGGTTCGCTCAAGCTCGGCATTCGGCCGGAATTCGTGCAACTGGCCGCACCCGGCGAAGTCGGCACCGTCGCCGCCAACGTCCATCAGGTGCAGCAACTGGGTACGCACCAGCTGCTGACCGCCACCCTGGGCGAGGCCGGCGGCCTGCCCATCAAGGCCAAGCTGCCGAATGAAGTGAGCGTGACCGAATCGCGCGTGTGGCTGCGCCTGGATGCGCCGCAGACGCTGTACTACAGCAATGACGAGAGGATCGGCCGATGAACAAGCCGCTCAACAACAAGGCGTGGTTCCTGATCCTGCCGGTGTTCCTGTGCGTGGCGTTCTCCGCCATCCTGCCGCTGATGACGGTGGTGAACTACTCGGTGCAGGACATCATCAGCCCCGAGCAGCACGTGTTCGTGGGCGTGGACTGGTTCCGCCAGATCCTGCGCGACGGCGATCTGCAGGACGCGCTCACGCGCCAGTTGATCTTCTCGCTGTGCGTGCTGGCCGTGGAAATTCCGCTGGGCATCGGCCTGGCGCTGTCGATGCCCTCCAAGGGCTGGAAGGCTTCGGCCGCACTGGTGGTGCTGGCCATGCCTCTGCTGATTCCCTGGAACGTGGTCGGAACGATCTGGCAGATCTTCGGGCGCTCCGATATCGGCTTGGCCGGCTACTGGCTCAACCAGATGGGCATCGACTACAACTACACGTCGCACTCGTTCGACGCGTGGATCACCGTGCTCATCATGGACGTGTGGCACTGGACGCCGCTGGTGGCGCTGCTGGCGTATGCCGGCCTGCGCTCGATCCCGGATGCGTTCTACCAGGCCGCCGAGATTGACGGCGCCAGCCGCCTGGCCGTTTTCCGCTACATCCAGCTGCCGAAGATGCGCGGGGTGCTGATGATCGGCGTGCTGCTGCGCTTCATGGACAGCTTCATGATCTACACCGAGCCGTTCGTGCTGACCGGCGGCGGCCCGGGCAACGCGACGACGTTCCTGTCGCAATACCTGACGCAGAAGGCGGTCGGTCAGTTCGACCTGGGCCCGGCAGCGGCATTCTCGATTGTGTACTTCCTCATCATCCTGCTGTTCTGCTTCGTCCTCTACAACTGGATGCAACGCATGGGCAGCGCGAGCACGGCCGTGGGAGACGACCATGCGTAAGAACAACAACAACGAACACCAGCGCAAGATCGCCCGCGCGATCACTCTGGCGGTGTATGTGGCATTTGCCGTGCTACCGCTGTACTGGATGCTGAGCATGTCGCTCAAGACCAACGAGGAGACGCTGGCCGGCTTCTCGATCTGGCCGAAGCTCGTCACGTTCGACAACTACAAAATCATCTTCACCGACCCGTCGTGGTACTGGGGTTACATCAACTCCATCATCTACGTCACGATGAACACGGTGCTCTCGACCGTGGTAGCGCTGCCGGCGGCCTACGCCTTCTCGCGCTACCGCTTCCTGGGCGACAAGCACATGTTCTTCTGGCTGCTGACGAACCGCATGACGCCGCCCGCGGTGTTCCTGCTGCCGTTCTTCCAGTTGTATTCGACGGTCGGCCTGATGGACACGCACCTGGGCGTGGCGCTGGCCCACATGCTGTTCAACGTGCCGCTGGCGGTGTGGATTCTAGAAGGCTTCATGTCGGGCATCCCTCGCGAGATTGACGAGACGGCCTACATCGACGGCTACAGCTTCCCCAAGTTCTTCCTGAAGATCTTCCTGCCCCTCATCAAGGCAGGCGTGGGTGTGACGGCGTTCTTCTGCTTCATGTTCAGTTGGGTGGAACTGCTGCTCGCGCGCACGCTCACCTCGGTCGATGCCAAACCCATCACCGCGGTGATGACGCGCACGGTGTCGGCCTCGGGCATGGATTGGGGCGTGCTGGCTGCAGCCGGTGTGCTGACGATCATTCCGGGTGCGCTGGTGATC
This sequence comes from Ralstonia pickettii, assembly GCF_016466415.2. NCBI lineage: Bacteria > Pseudomonadati > Pseudomonadota > Betaproteobacteria > Burkholderiales > Burkholderiaceae > Ralstonia > Ralstonia pickettii. The sequence continues at coordinate 2,935,589 of NZ_CP066771.1, forward strand.
TGGTTTGTGCGGAACTACATCGCGAAGGGTTTCGCGATGGGCCGCGTCTAAAACAAGAACGGGAGACACAGCCATGTTCAGCTGGATGGCCTGGACGCCCGAAGTGGCGATCTTCTTTGGCTGCATCGCCTTGATGCTGGCCAGCATGACGGTGTGGGAAGTGGCCCGCCCGACGGTGGAGCGCAAGGGCTTCCTGCCCATTGCCACCACGCGCGGCGACCGCCTCTTCATTGGCTTGCTGACCGCGGCCTATATCAACCTGGCGTGGGTTGGGCTCACGTCGGAAGAGACCAGCGCCTGGGGCGGCTTCATCGCCTCGATGGTGGTGCTGATCATCGTGATGTGGCGCGGCTGAGTTAGAAGGCAACCTCGATTACGCAAGACCGGAAGTCTCGGCAGAATGCCGCGCTTCCACGCCCTTGTGGGCACACGCATTCCACCACGCTCCCCGCGTCGGAATGTCGGATGTTTTCGCTGCGGGGAGAACAAAAAGCACGAGGAGATACCGATGAAAACATCCTGGCGCATGACGCTTCAGATCAGTGCCATCGCACTGGCAAGCGCCCTGGCAGTCGGCGCAGCCCATGCCGGCGAAGCCGAAGCCAAGAAGTGGATCAGCAGCGAATTCCAGCCCAGCACGCTGTCGCAAGACAAGCAGATGGCGGAAATGAAGTGGTTCATGGACGCCGCCGCCAAGCTCAAGGCCAAGGGCGTAACCGAAATCCACGTCGTGTCGGAAACGCTCGACACGCATGCGTATGAATCGAAGACGCTGGCCAAGGCCTTCGAAGAAATCACCGGCATCAAGGTCAAGCACGACATCATGCAGGAAGGCGATGTCGTCGAAAAACTGCAGACCTCGATGCAATCGGGCAAGAGCATCTATGACGGCTGGATTTCCGACTCCGACCTGATCGGCACACACTACCGCTACGGCGTGATCATGCCGCTGTCCGATTACATGGCGGGTGAAGGCAAGGAGTTCACCAACCCGGGCCTGGACCTGAAGGATTTCATCGGCACGAGTTTCACCACCGCGTCCGACGGCAAGCTGTACCAGTTGCCCGACCAGCAGTTCGCCAACCTGTACTGGTTCCGCGCCGACTGGTTCGCCCGCAAGGACCTGCAAGACAAGTTCAAGGCCAAGTACGGCTACGACCTGGGCGTGCCCGTCAACTGGACTGCCTATGAAGACATCGCCAACTTCTTCACCAACGACGTGAAGGAGCTCGACGGCAAGCGCGTCTACGGCCACATGGACTACGGCAAGAAGGATCCGTCGCTCGGCTGGCGCTTTACCGATGCATGGCTGTCGATGGCCGGCTCCGCCGACAAGGGCATCCCGAACGGCCTGCCGGTGGACGAATGGGGCATCCGCGTGGATGACAAGGACAAATGCACCCCGGTGGGCGCTTCGGTCTCGCGCGGCGGCGCCACCAACAGTCCGGCCGCCGTGTACGCCCTCACGAAGTACATCGACTGGATGAAGAAGTACGCCCCGCCCGAAGCGACCGGCATGACCTTCAACGAAGCCGGCCCGGTGCCCGCACAAGGCCACATCGCCCAGCAGGTGTTCTGGTACAGCGCCTTCACCGCGCCGATGACCAAGCCGGGCCCGGTCGTGAACGCCGACGGCTCGCCGAAGTGGCGCATGGCCCCGTCGCCGCACGGCCCGTACTGGAAGGACGGCATGCAGAACGGCTACCAGGACGTCGGCTCGTGGACGTTCTTCAAATCCACCCCGTTCGAGCGCCGCTCGGCCGCGTGGCTGTACGCCCAGTTCGTCACGTCGAAGACCGTGTCGCTCAAGAAGTCGATCACCGGCCTCACGTTCATTCGTGACTCCGATATCCACAGCGACTACTTCACCAAGAACGCGGCCAAGTACGGCGGCCTGATCGAGTTCTACCGCAGCCCGGCCCGCGTGGCCTGGACGCCGACCGGCAACAACGTGCCCGACTATCCGAAGCTGGCGCAGCTCTGGTGGAAGAACGTCGCCACGGCCGTCACGGGCGAGAAGACGCCGCAAGGCGCGATGGACAACCTGGCCAAGGAAATGGACCAGGTGATGGGCCGCCTGCAGCGCGCCGGCATGAAGAACTGCGCGCCCAAGCTGAACCCGGAAAGCGATCCGTCGAAGTGGCTGTCGACCGAACACGCCCCGTGGAAGAAGCTCGACAACGAGCGTCCGAAGGGTGAGACGGTGGCCTACGACAAGCTGCTCGCAGCCTGGAAGGCCGGCAAGGTACGTTAATTCGCATGCCCGCCGGTCGACCAAACATCGGCCGGCGGGCTACCATGCCTGCTTCCGTTTTACCCACCGCCGGACAGGTTCACTCCGGCCCGGCGGTCACCTGAATCTGCCTTATGGAATACCTCCTCGCGCTCGACCAGGGCACGTCCAGCTCACGCGCCATCGTCTTCAACCGCGCCGGCCAGATCGTCGCCAGCGCCCAGCAGGAGTTTCCCCAGCATTTTCCGCAGCCCGGCTGGGTGGAGCATGATCCGTTCGACATCTGGAACAGCCAACTCGCCACCTGCCGCGCCGCACTTGAACAAGCGAAGCTCTCCGCCGCCGACATGGCCGCGCTCGGCATCACCAACCAGCGCGAAACCACCATGGTGTGGGAGCGCGCCACAGGCAAACCGATCTTCAACGCCATCGTCTGGCAGGACCGCCGCACCGAAGCCATCTGCGAGCGCCTGCGCGCCGAGGGCCTGGAAGACGAGGTGCGCAAGCGCACCGGCCTGATCATCGACCCGTATTTTTCCGCCACCAAGCTGCGCTGGATTCTTGACCACGTGGACGGCGCCCGCGAGCGCGCCGCGCGTGGCGAACTCGCCTTCGGCACCATCGACAGCTGGCTCGTATGGCAACTCACACGCGGCCGCCTCCATGTGACCGACGTATCGAACGCGTCCCGCACGATGCTGTGGAACATCCACACGGGCGAATGGGATGCGGATCTGATGCGCGCGCTGGACATTCACCCGAGCCTGTTGCCCGAGGTGCATCCGTCTGCGTACCAGTTTGGGCAGACCGATGCGGACTGGCTCGGCGCTTCGCTCACCATCGGCGGCATTGCCGGCGACCAGCAATCCGCGCTCTTCGGCCAAGCCTGCTTCAAGCCCGGCATGGCAAAGAACACCTACGGCACGGGCTGCTTCATGCTGCTCAATACCGGCGACAAGGCGGTCCAGTCGCACAACGGCCTGATCAGCACGGCGGCATGCCAGAGCGGCACGAAGCGCAGCTACGCGCTCGAAGGCAGTGTGTTTGTGGGCGGCGCGGTCGTGCAGTGGCTGCGCGACGGCCTGCGCGCGATCCAGCGGTCCGCCGACGTCGAAGGGCTGGCCGCCTCGGTGCCCGATTCCGGCGGTGTGGTGTTCGTGCCGTCGTTCACAGGCCTGGGGGCGCCGTACTGGGACCCTACCGCACAAGGCGCCATCGTCGGCCTGTCACGCGGCACCACCATCGGCCACATCGCTCGTGCGGCACTCGAATCCATCGCCTTCCAAAGCACGGCACTGCTGCAGGCCATGACGCGCGATGCCGTTTCCACCATCTCGGAACTGCGCGTCGATGGCGGTGCCTCGGCCAACAACCTGCTGCTGCAGTTCCAGGCAGATTTGCTGGGTATTCCGGTGGTGCGTCCGGAGATCATCGAGACAACGGCGCTCGGCGCGGCTTACCTGGCGGGCATCGCAACCGGCTTCTATCGTGATGAAGCGGAAGTCGCCCAGCAATGGCGTGCCTCGCGCACGTTCCACCCGGTCATCAGCCGCGACGAGGCGGCGCATCGCATCGCCCAATGGGAAATGGCCGTTGCGCAGGTCCGCCTGCCGACAACGCGCGGCCACTGAAGGCAAACCCGGCAACCAGAAAAAAGGCGACCCTCGGATCGCCTTTTTTCATGGTTCGGCCGGCGCCTTACTTGCCTTCGCTGTTCGGCGTCTGGGCGGGGCCGCCTTGTTCGCTCATCGCTTCCTTGCGCTTGGCGCGAGCCTCCTTCTTCTCAGCCTTGCGGTTGGCCTTGGCAGCCTTCTTTTCTTCCTTGTAGGCAGCCTTGGCGTCGGCCTTGCGAGCCTTGTACTCGTCGCTTGCAGCCTTGTCGTCGATGCGCTTCTGAACCAGCGGGTCAGACGACGAAGTGGCCGGCCCGTCTTGCGGGGCGGTCTGCACGGTGCCGGTGGTCTGCGGTGAAGTCTGCGGAGCCGGCGTCATCTGTGCGAAAGCAGCCGACGCAGCAAACGAGGCGGCAACGGCAAGGGCGGTTTTCAGGCGCAGTTCAATCATGGTTGAGCTCCTTCTTTTACAAAAACACGGAATGGACGGACCACATAAGCGGCGCACGAGCCGCCCGAAGTGATCTCGGCGCACATCAACGGCGCGCGCCGGACGTTGCAAATCACAACGTCTACACCGTCGCAAGAAACGCTCCCGACCCATCGACTACACTGCCCGCTGTCTCTTCCCTGCCCGCACGCCGTGTCTGACCACGCCCCCGATTTCGTCCTGCTGGATCCCCCCGCCGATGCCGTCAACTTGGACGCAAACGCCGCCGCCCTTCATGTCGCGACGGTACAGCGCTGGTTGGAAGACGCCGTCATTGGTCTGAACCTCTGCCCCTTCGCCAAGGCCGTCCACGTCAAGCGGCAGGTTCGATACGTCGTCAGCCGCGCCACGATGGACGGCGACGTGCTCGACCACCTGCGTGCCGAAGCGGACCTGCTGCACGCCTCCCCCGCCGCACAGATCGACACCACGTTGCTGATCGTCCCCGCCCTTGCCGACTTCCTCGATTTCCATTCGCTCACGGAGCGGGCTGAATCCGTGCTCGCCAAGGCCGGCTACGAAGGCGAACTGCAACTGGCCAGCTTCCACCCCGAATTCGTCTTCGCCGACGCAGAGCCTGACGACATCGCCAACGCCACCAACCGCGCGCCCCTCCCCATCCTGCATCTGCTGCGCGAAGACAGCATCGCCCGCGCCGCCGCGGCCGTGCCCGACGCAGCGGACATCTACGAACGCAATATCGCGACGATGGAAAAGCTGGGCCCCGAAGGCTGGGCAGAAATGGCAAAGAAGTTCGGCAAGACACCGCCCCGCGATTAACCAACTGACCAAAGGCAGCGACGGTTTGGCCGTCCCTGCCCTAGATGGCGCCTTGAATTTCTGTTGCAGGGAGGAAAAAGAAGGGAGGCCTGTCTGAGCGCAGCGAGTTTGCCTCCCTTCCCTCCGTGCGACATAAATTCAAGGAGTGGGTCGCCATCTCGGGCGCGCCTTTCTTTGCTTACTTTCTTTGGCAAGATGTATGGACCGGGGACATAGGTGACAGGTGTGCGAGGACATGGTTGACACATGTCAGCAGTCATCGGGCAGGTTCAGATCGATACGGCCAAGGTGTTGGTGAACGAAGTACAGATCGAATTGATCCCTGTGTTTAGGGTCGGGGCGCAATGCCACCGGCAAGCCGTGCAGGGCATTGGAGAGCTTGAAGCGCCAACTCCTGAAGCGTAGCTCCCCATTCCATCCGACGTTGAGGACGATGTCCTGCGGGCTGTACTCGATCGGTGCCAACGTAGACGGATACGGTCGCGGGCTGGGCCGGTAGCGTGTGATGGGCGTGGCCAGGTCGATGGCCTGGTGCGGGCGCTCGCAGTTATAGACGGTGCGCCAAGCATCCAGCGCGTGCTGGACCGCGTCGCAAGAGGCGAAGTAGCGCCCGGCCAGGGCCTCGGCCTTGAGCGTGCGGTGGAAGCGCTCGTCCTTGCCGTTGGTCTGCGGGTGGGCGGGGCGGCTGTAGCTCAGGCGCACACCGAGGCGGATGAGCCAGACGCCCAGGCCCGTGAGTTGCCCCGGCCGGGTGGGACTGCCCCAAGGTGCGCCGTTATCGGCGTTGATGCGCAGCGGCAGCCCATAGCGCTCGAAGGCCTGGCGCAAGTGACGCTGCACGACCGCGCTCTGCGTCTGCGTGCAGGCCGCCAGCACCAGGTTGAAGCGGGAGTGATCGTCGATCACGGTCAGCGGCGAGCAGCGCTGGCCGTCGGCCAACGCGAACCCGCCCTTGAAATCCATCTGCCAGAGTTGGTTCGGTTCAGCGTGCTCAAAGCGCTGCCAGGGCGTGGAGGCGTCTGAGGCTTCGGGTGCAATCAACCCATACCGATGCAGGATGGAGGTCACGGTGCTGGGCGCCGGTACATCACTCCAGCCCAAGTCGGCCAAGCGGCGGCTGATCTTGCGCCCGCCCCACGCAGGATGCTGCTGGCGTAACGCGATGACGGCCTGTTCAAGCTCGGCCTCGGTACGCATCGGGCTGTGCGAGGGACGGCGCGTCCGGTCAGCCAGTCCGGCGTCCCCCGACTCAACGTAACGAGCCAGCCACTTGTAGCCGGTTTGCGGGCTGATGCCGAACCGCCGACACAGCTCGCGCCGGTTACAGCCTTCCTGCCGGGCCAATAGAACGAATTCCTGACGAAGGCTCATGGTGTCTCGTGTGCTCCAGGGCATGGCCTGACCTCCGAGCGAATGTGCCGCTCAAAGTGTCAACCATGTCCTCGCACACCTGTCACCTATGTCCCCGGTCCATACAGCAAGACAAAGAAAGTGAGTCGCCCCCGGCAGGGGGTGAAACAAGAGATGGACCGGCACCAGCCATAAAAGCCGACGCCCCAAGAAACCAGTCTCACATGCCTCGATCCACCGGCGGCGTCCACTGATACGCCCAAGTCTCAGAAAGCAACCGCTCCCCCGACTGCAACGTCAGCAACAACTCAATCGGCGCATTGCTCGCATCCGGCACCACATCAAACATCGCCCGGACACCATCGATGCTTGCGAGCGGCCGCGCCGACGCAATCTCCACCCGCCCGCGCGAGGCGCGTATGGCAGGCTCCACAGTCGACCCCGCCGTGCTGCGCCCCAGCCGAGACAGCTCGCCGCCGGCAAAGTCCACCACGAAGCGCCACGAGAAGTATTTGCGCGGCTGCCCCACCACGCCGCCAATGCCCGTGCGCGTCGCGACCACACGCGCCAGCGGTGAGGCCGCCGCGGGTTGCGCGCCCCACGTCAGCCGATAACCGAACGCCAGTTCCTGCCCGGCATGCGGCGCAACGGCGGGCCGCCAGAAGGCGACGATGTTGTCGAACGTTTCATCGTTGGCGGACAGCTCCACCAGTTCCACCGCGCCTTCACCCCAGTCGTGCGTGGGCTCGACCCACACGCTCGGGCGCTTCTCGTAGAACACGCCGTCATCCTGGTAATGATCGGGATTGCGGTCGCGCTGCAGCAGGCCGAAGCCGCGCGGGCTGTCGTCGGCAAAGCGCTGGCTGCGCAGCACGGGCGGATTGGCCAGCGGCCGCCAGATCCACTCGCCCGAGCCACGCCAGATGGCCAGGCCATCGGAATCATGGATTTCCGGGCGCCAGTCCGATGCGCGCCAGCGACGTGCGGCGCTATGGCGATCGCCGGCGCGGTCGGTCCGGTCGTTCTCGCCGTAGAGGAACATGCTGGTCAGCGGGGCGATGCCCAGACGTTCGATCGGCTTGCGCACGTACAACGTGGCCGCCACGTCCATCACGAGCGTGTCGCCGGGGCGGATGTCAAAGCGGTAGATGCCGGCCACGCTCGGAGAATCGAGCAGCGCATAGACGCGCGCCGTATCGGCATCGGCGGCCGGGCGCACCAGCCAGAATTCAGTGAAGTCCGGAAACTCTTCTGCGCGAGGCAACCCCGTATCAATCGCCAGGCCGCGCGCCGACATGCCGTATTGCCACTGCCCGCCGACGGCGCGAAAGTAGCTGGCACCCAGGAAGGCCGCCACATCGCGCGTCGGGTCCGCCTTGGTCGTCAGCCGGAAACCGGCGAAACCAAGATCGGCCGGCAGCGCCTGGCGGGCCAGTCCGCTCTGGCCGTAATCGAACATGGCCGGGTCGTAGGCAATCAGGCGGGCATGGCCGTCCACCACCTCGTGCATCTGGACAGCCGACTTGAAGAACAGCCCGAGGTGGAAGAACCTGGCCTCGAACGGCAAGTGCTGGCCGGCCCACAATGCGTGATCGGGGCGATAGCCAATCGATTGATAACCGTCCCAGCCCAGCGTGACCAGCGGCTTGGGCAACTGCGTGCTGCGGGGCCGGTATGGCCTTGTGGCCAAGGCCCGAGCGCGCGCCAGCAGGCGGGCTTCGTCAAACGGTTCGGAGGCGCCAGCGGCGGTGCCGGGCGTGGCGCTGCGGGACAAACCAGGAGCCAGGGCAAGCAGCCCGGCGGCCAACTGCTTGAGCAGGTCGCGACGGAGCATGGATCGGGGCGGGACCAGGGGAATGAGCCAGGGGTGATTCATCTTCGCACAACCCACGCCCAGGCAGCATCCGGTAAAAACCTTTCATTGGACCCACAACCCTGCGCCGTGACCGGGATTGCGCCAGTTGTGCGTGGCGCGGGGCCGCCAGTTGGAGCACAATCCCGGGTCTGTTCGCATGTACAACGCATATACGTCGCCTATGGTGAACAGAACAGATTCGAGCAATCGGCCTGGCTAAACGGGTCGACGCCCGCCACGATCATCACGGCGCCCATGCTTTCACAATCCTCCACGCCCCCGCTGCCCGATACGGCCTCGACTGAACCGTCCCCCGCCATTGCGGCTGCGCTGGAGTCATTCGGCCGCTACTACGACGACGTCCTGCTGCCCATGTGGCTGGGGCCCGGCTGGAATGCACAGGCCGGCCTCTGCTATGAGGCGCTCATCGTCGACAACGGCGCGCTGGTGCCGGCATCCACCGCGCGCTACCGGGCGATGGCGTGTGCGCGGCAGCTGTATACCTTCGCGCGTGCCACACAGCTCTCCAGGCGCCACCGCGATCTCTGCGCCGAACGCGCCGCTGCCCTGTGCCACGCGCTGGACACGCGCTTTCGCGACACGATCCACGGCGGCTGGCTGTTTGCGATCGACAGTACGCTGGCCCCGCACGACACCACCAAGGATCTGTACACGCACGCGTTCGTGCTGTTTGCCGCCGCACACTGGCTTGCCGTGAGCGGCGACCCACGTGCGGCCGCGCTGATGCATGACGCGCACGACGTGATCGCCCGCAGCTTTGCGCGGGCCGGGGTCAAACCGCTGCCGGTCGCGTCCATGGACGCCAGGTTCAGCACCACGCTGGCCGGCGTCGCGCAGAACCCCGTGATGCACCTGACCGAGGCCTACCTGGCCGCCGCCGCGCTCGACGAACCGCCCGCCTGGGCCGAGACCGGGGTGCGCACGCTGGCCGAGGGCATCCTCGCGCGCTTCATCGACACGCGCACGGGCAGCATCGCCGAGTTACCAATCGACGAGGCCAGCACCGACAACCGCATCGAACCCGGTCACCAGTTCGAATGGTTCTACCTCGTACGCGCGCACGCCGATGTCTTTACGCGCTCCGAAGCCGGCCTCCATCTGGCCGAGAGCCTTGCCCGCGCGGTGGACGCAGCCTGCGCCGACGGCGTGGATGCCGACACCCAGGGCGTGTGCCTGTCGCTCAATCTGGACGGCACGATGCGCGACGCCAGCCAGCGCATCTGGGCGCAGACCGAATACGGCCGCGCCCTCGCGCTGTGCACCGAAACGCAGGGCGCCATGCTCGCGCGCCTGCTGCCGGTGTGGTCGGCGCGCTTCCTGCACGCACAAGGCTGGAACGAGGTCATCGACCCGGCCGGCCAGCGCCTGCGTGCCGACATGCCGTCGAGCACGCCATACCACATCACCACCTTTTACGAGGCGGCCCGCAGTTCGCTGTCCGGCTCGCCCACACGTTGTACCCAAGCTGTTGAATGACATCCACCATGCATACCACCAACCCCAATGAATCCAAGGCTCGCACCGTCTTCCGGGTGGTCAGCGGCAACTTCCTGGAGATGTACGACTTCATGGTCTACGGCTATTACGCCAAGGCCATTGCCGACACCTTCTTCCCCGCCGGCAACGAGTTCCTCTCGCTGATGCTGTCGCTGGTGACCTTTGGCGCCGGCTTCCTGATGCGGCCCCTGGGGGCAATCTTCCTGGGCGCGTACATCGACCGTCACGGCCGCCGCACCGGGCTGATCGTCACGCTGGCGCTCATGGCCTGCGGCACCCTGTTGATCGCGCTGGTGCCGGGCTACGCCACCATCGGGCTGGCGGCGCCGCTGCTGGTGCTGATCGGCCGGTTGCTGCAGGGCTTCTCGGCCGGCGTGGAGCTGGGCGGTGTGTCGGTCTACCTGGCCGAAATCGCCACCCCGGGCAAGAAGGGCTTCTTCGTGAGCTGGCAGTCGGCCAGCCAGCAGGTGGCGGTCATGTTTGCCGCGCTGCTGGGCGTGCTGATGTCGTACCTGCTGCCGCCGTCGGAGATGAGCGCCTGGGGCTGGCGCGTGCCGTTCCTGATCGGCTGCCTGATCGTGCCGTTCCTGTTCATCATCCGCCGTTCGCTGCAGGAAACGGAAGAGTTCCAGAAGCGCAAGCACCGTCCGGACCTGCGCGCCGTGTTCCGCTCGATGGGCCAGAACTGGCGCCTGGTAGGCGCGGGCACGCTGATGGTCGTGATGACCACGGTATCGTTCTACCTGATCACCGCCTACACGCCGACCTTCGGCAAGAGCGTGCTGCACCTGTCCGACATGGACAGCCTGATCGTCACGCTGTGCGTGGGCGCCTCGAACTTCTTCTGGCTGCCGGTAATGGGCGCCGTATCTGACCGCGTCGGCCGCCGCCCGCTGCTGATCCTCTTTACCGTGCTGATGCTGGTGACGGCCTACCCGGCCATGCAGTGGCTGGTTGCTGCACCGTCGTTCGCCCGCATGCTGACCGTGCTGCTATGGCTGTCGTTCCTGTACGGCAGCTACAACGGCGCGATGGTCGTCACGCTTACTGAAATCATGCCGCCGGAAGTGCGCACCACCGGTTTCTCGCTGGCGTATAGCCTCGCCACGGCCATCTTCGGTGGCTTCACCCCGGCGATTGCCACATGGCTGATCCACGAGACGGGCAACAAGGCCATGCCTGGCGTGTGGGTGTCGTTTGCTGCGCTGTGCGGGTTGATTGCCACGCTGGCGATCGTCAAGCCGGCGGGCAGGCATGAGCATGGGGCGGGCACGGCGCCTGTGGCCTGACGGGCATTTGGGATGAAGGAACGCCTCTTGGAGGGGAATCTCTCTGAGGGGCGTTTTGATTTTCGGCTTTTGTTTTCTTCTGGGATTTTTTTGTGGTCCACCCCCCTTTCGTTCCCTGCCGGGACCGACTCACTTTTCTTTGTCTTGCCAAAGAAAAGTAAGCAAAAGAAAGGCGCGCCCGAGATGGCGATACCCCCTTGAATTTGTGTGACCGTGCGGGGAAGGAGGCAAACTCGCTGCGCTCAGACAGCCTCCTTCCTTGATCCGCCCGCTCACAAAAATTCAAGGCGCCATCAAGGGCTCAACGTCAAAAGAGAAAGGCCAACCCATCGTACGGTTGGCCTCTTCGTTTGGGCTGGCGCCCCGAGGGTTTGGGTTTGTCCTTTGACCTTCCTGCCCTAGATGGCGCCTTGAATTTCTGTTGCAGGGAGGAAAAAGGAAGGGAAACTGTCTGAGCGAAGCGAGTTTTTCCCTTCCCCTCCCTGCGACATAAATTCAAGGAATCTGTCGCCATCTCGGGCGCGCATTTCTTTGCTTACTTTCTTTGGGCAAGACCAAAGAAAGTGAGTCAGCCCCGGCAGGGGATGAAACAAGGGATGCACCACCAACAAAGCCCCCCCCCGTTCCTCCTCACTCCCAACCCTGCCATTCAGCACAACAAGCTTCACGCGCCCAGCGCTACTGAATCACCAGCCCATTCGGCCCCACCACGCCCAGCTCCACATAGTGCGAGCCCGGACGCGTGCGGTCGGAGAAATCCACCACAAATCCGCCCCCCACGTCGAAGTTGCGCAGATGGGCCAGCTCACGGCGCACCTGGTCGCGCGTGGGTTTGGGGCCGGCGCGGCGCACTGCTTCGGCCAGCACCTTGGCGGCCACAAAGCCTTCCACCGCGCGGAACGACAGTTCGACATCCTTTGCGCCCACGGCCGCGCGTGCGCGGTTGAATTCGCGGATGACCGGGTTCACGCCCTTGCCGGGGTTGGGCATCACGAGCGCCAGCGAATAGCCGCGCACCGCATCGATGCCGGCCACCTTGAGCAGAATGCCCGGATCAATCGACGACAGCCCAAGCAGTTGCGCGCCGCCACCGCGCGCGCGGTATTGCTTGATGAACTGCGCGGCGGGTTCGGCCGTGGCGCCCAGGAAGATGGCCTGCAAATCGGCGCCGAGCAGCTTGTCGACGGCGGCGCTCACCGAAGCCGTATTGCGTGGGTACGAAGCCGTACCGCCCATCGTGAGTTTGTACGGCTTGAGCGCGCGCTCCACGCCTGTCAGCACCTCCTTGCCGAGCGCATCGTCCTGATACAGCACGCCGATGCGCGTGACACCAATGGTGACGAGCGCGCTCACCATCTTGTCGATCTCTTGCCGGTAGCTGGCCTTGATGGGAAACACCAGCGGATCGCCGGTCATGCTGGACGCCCCGGTGGCCGGGCCGACCAGCGGCAGGTTGGCTTCGGTCAGCACGCCGCTGCGCATGAGCGCTTCCACATTGGCGGTGCCGACCACGGTAAGCGCCGCCACCGGGTTGTCGATCTTGGCCATGTCGCGCACGTTGCGGACGGTCTGTTCGACCTTCTGCTCGTCGTCGCGGGCGACCAGGCGAATGGTCTCGCCGTTGATACCGCCGTCCAGGTTGAGCCAGTCGAAATACAGCCGTGCGCCCGCATTGAGCGCCCGCCCCGTCGCGGCTTGCGTGCCGGACAGCGGCAAAGACTGGATGATGCTGATGTCGGCGTGGGCCGCTGGCGCTGTCAACGCAGCCATGCATGCCACACACGCGGCAAGCGCGGCCCACGGCCGCAACCACCCCATCGCTCCGCGCGCCCCCCGGCTGCGCGTGTGATTTCCCGTTTGCATTGTTCGCACCCATGTCGCCGCGTGCCTCGTGGGCAACGGCGTTTTTTTGTCGAGACCGCTTCTGCGGTCCGCTTTCTAGTGTGGCGCCCACCCTCGTCGACGCCGGGCGATAGCCTGCCATCGACCTCCGGCTTCGACAAGTCCTGCCGGCGCATTTACACTGGCCCGACTGTTTCTGTCGCAAACCCGCCATGCCACAGCGCCTCCTGCCCACCGATATCGAAGGCCGCACGCCGCCCTCGGCGGCGCATCCAGTACGGCTCTACACGCGGCAGATGGAGGCCAACACGCGGTTTCCGCGCCACACGCATCCCTGGGCGCAAGTGGCGTACAGCCACAACAGCGTGCTGCGCGTGCAGGCCGGCGACACCGCCTGGGTGGTCCCGCCCTCGCGGGCGATCTGGATTCCGCCCGGCATCGAACACGAAGTGTGGGTGGTGGAGGCGGCCTTCCTGCGGACGCTGTATGCCGACCCGTCCGTGGTGACGGGCACGCTCGCGCAGTGCCGCGTCATGGAGGTGTCACCGCTGCTGCGCGAGCTGATTGCAGCGATGGACGTCCGCCAACCGCTGCCGGCCGCGCGCGAGCAGGCGCTGGCCATGCTGATCCTCGACGAGCTGCGCCGCAGCGCACCGCTGCCGCTGGATCTGCCCATGCCCGCCGACAAGCGCTTGCGCGCCCTGTGCGAACGCGTGATGGCCGACCCCGGCACCCCGCTCACGTTCGATGCGCTCGCCCGCGATGTGGGCGCCAGCGCACGCACGCTGGCGCGGCGCTTCCGGGACGAACTGGGTGTGAGCTTTTCGCAGTGGCGCCAGCAGGCGGTGCTCGCCAGTGCCATCCCGATGATGTCGCAGGGGATGCCGCTGTCGCGCGTGGCACAGGAGCTGGGTTACAACAGCCAAAGCGCGTTCTCGGCGATGTTCCGCCGGGCGTTCGGCAGCAGCCCGAGCGCGTTTCTGCATCGACCGGGCGGCGACGAGGCTTAGCGCGCCTACAACGCCCGGACCTGCTGCGCCTACAGCGGTGGGATCGTCATCGCCGGCAGCAGCACCGCAAACCGCGCCCCGCCCGCCGCTGCCGCATCGAGGCGAACGTCACCGCCATGCACGAGCGCAATACGCCGCACGATCGCCAACCCCAGACCGAAGCCGCCGCTGTGGCGATCGCGGCTGGCATTCAGGCGCAGGCACGGCTCGAACACGCGTGCGATCCGGCTGGGGGGATGCGCGGGCCGCCGTCTTTCACCGTCAGGCGCATCGAACCCGAGGGGCCGGCTCCAGCGCATTTGATGAAGGCGTTGCGGGCCGCGGGCGGCATGGCGGATCAGGGCGCTCACTCAAGCGAGGGCATCGAGCCACGCCACGGTTTCGCGCCACCACGGCGCACCGGACGATGCGCGGAAGAAGCCCATGTGGCCGACGCCCTTGGCACCCAGCGCCGCGCCGTTCACCTGGCGGCGCGTGACGCGCGTGGCAGGCAACTGCGCGATGAGCGCGTCGATGGCGTTGGCGGGCGCCATCGGATCATCGTCGAAACCCCAGGCGAGCAGCGGCACGGCGAGCCTCGGATAGCGTGAGGTATCCAACCCGGCACGCCGCGCGAAGAGGTAGCCGCGCCGCCGGGCAAAGCGCGCCCAATCGCCCAGGATGGCGGCCGGAATCGCCATCGGCCCCATGCCGACGGCCGCCAGCGGCAGCATGCCGCCGCGCACGCGCGCCACCGCCAAGGGAATCCGCACCTGCAGCAGCCACGCGAGCTGCGGACGGGTCAGCGGCCCACGCCACGGCCAGAGCCGCGCATTCGCCAGCGACACCGCCACGTGCACCAGCGCATCCGCATGCACGATGTGCGGCGCCAGGCCCGCCAGCTGCCCGCCCGCGCTGTGGCCGAGCACCACCAGCCTGCGTCCGCTGCAGCCCTCGGGGACGAGCGTGTCGTGCACCCATTTCAGCACCGCGTCGATGTCGTGCCGGCCCCAGTCGGCAAAGCGTGGCGTGCCCGGGCCGGTTGCTGCCGCCTCGCCAATGCCGCGGTAGTCGAACGTCACCACACGCCAGCCCGCCAGGCACAGCGCCCGCGCAAACGCCGCGTAGAACTGGCGCGGCACGCCCAGCGCCGAGCAGATCACCACCGTGCCGTGCGCGCCCAGCCCAGGGCTGGTGACCGTCACGGGCAGCGTCCAGCCGTCGACCGTGCGGACGTGATCGTCGCGGGTGGGAAGAGCATCGGCGGGGTAGTCGATCGGTTCGCGCTGCATGGGCACTCCGCTCGGGCTATCAAGTTGGGATGGACCGAGTATTGGCGCCGCCGGATGCGGTCACAATTACGCGGCAGGTAATCGCGGCAGCTACCCGACTCTGCTTCAATAGGTGACATGACCCCCGCCAAGCCTGCCTCCTCATCCCAGACTTCGTCCGCCACCGACGACACCCTCATGCTTGAAGACGCCGCCGATGCCGCTCCAGAGGCAAATGAGCCGCCCGAAGCTGCGCGGTCGCGCTTCCCGCAGTTGCTGCGTTTCTGGCGGACACGGCGTGGGTACAGCCAGTTGGCGCTGGCCCTGGCGGCAGGTGTGTCGCAACGGCATGTGAGCTTTCTGGAATCGGCCCGCGCGGCGCCCAGCCGCAACATGATCCTGCAACTGGCCGAGGAGCTGAACGTGCCGCTGCGCCATCGCAACCAGATGCTGCTGGCGGCCGGTTTCGCGCCCGCCTATTCCGAGCAGGGCCTAGCCACGCCGCCCGATGAAACCTCGCCGATGATGCAAGCGGTGCGGCATGCGGTGAAGCTGATTCTTGATAAGCAGGCGCCGTATCCGGCCATCGTGCTCGACCGCTTCTGGCATGTGCTCGATGCGAATGCCGCGCATCGCCGCCTGATGCGCTGGGCCATCGGCGACGACCGGTCAGAAGGCGCGCCGGGCGCGGTCAACATGATGAAGCTGGTATTCGACCCGGCCGCGCTGTGGCCCGCCATCGCCAACCGCGATGCCGTCGGCCGCCACCTGGCCCGGCGCGTGCGGCAGGAACTGGCCCTGCAAGCCATCGACCCCGCCACGCAGCGGCTGCTGCACGACATCCGCGCGCTGCAACCGGCGCTGTTCGATGCGGCGGAGGCGCCGTTGCCCCCCTCCTCCCACGCGCAAGACACCGGTGATCCGCCGCCCTTCCTGCCGATCTCACTGCAGCGCGACGGCGTGACGATCTCGCTGTTCTCCACGCTCACCACGCTGGGCACACCGCGCGATGCGGGGCTGCAGGAGATGCGCATCGAGTGCTTTTATCCGGCAGACGAGGCGTCGCGACGGGCGCTGGAGCGTATTACGCTGTAAGCGTCCGGCAATTGCAACGAGAATCATTCTCATCTATATTGGCCGGTCATTTGTCTTCCTCCGGCGGCCCTTGCGCCGCCTTGTGCTTCATGACTGACCTGTCCCATCCCCCGCTTTCGGCTGAGCCGGCCGCCACCGCTCGCCAGACGAAGGCCAAATCCGAACACCCGGCCAACCGCCGCGCCACGATCGTCCGCTGGCTGCGCAAGACGCATGGCTGGTTCGGCCTGTGGGGCGCCGTGATGGGCCTGATCTTTGGCGTGTCGGGCATCTGGCTGAACCACCGTGCGGTGTTGAAGCTGCCCGTGGCGCAACAGCGCATCAATACGCAGATCGCCCTGCCCGACCCGGTGCCGGCCACGCCCGAAGCAATGGCCGCGTGGCTGCAGCAGACGCTGAACACGCCGGAGCCGGCCAGCCGCACACGCGTGGAAAAGGCCAAGCCGGTGGCCTGGGCCGAGCGCCCGGCCAAGGGCGAAGGCGCCAAGGATGAGAAGAACGCCGACGCACCGCGCGAACCCGCCGCCAAGCCGCTGATGCAGCCCGAGCAATGGACCTTCAACTTTGGCAGCGCCACCTCGCAAATCCAGGCGGAATACTGGGCCGGCAACCGCTCGGTAGCGATCCGCCAGACCGACAACGGCTTCCTGGGCACGCTGATGAACCTGCACAAGGGCGTCGGCATGACGGTGCCGTGGATTCTGCTGGTGGATACGCTGGCCGGCTGCCTGATCTTCCTGTCGATCTCGGGCCTGTGGCTGTGGGCGATGACCACCAAGCGCCGCACGGTCGGCTGGACGATCTTCGGCTTGGGGAGTCTGCTGGCGCTCGGGCTGGCGATTTCGCGGCTCTGAGTGCCGCATCTTTGGAGGATGGCGCCCGCGTGGCGCTATTTTTTTCGCCTTCGACGCGCCGCCGCCGTCGGTTACGGGCGATCAACGCTGCGCTCGGTCAGCAGCCGCTGGATTGCCCGCATGCGGGCGCGCACCATCTCATCGCGGCGTTGCGCCACGCAGGTCATCAGGATTTCGATAACGGTCAGATGCACGAGGTACGCCTCGGTGCCGACTCGCATCACCGCATCTTCCGGCACGTCCACCGTCAGCGCGATCTGCGCGCGCTCGGCCAGCGGCGTGCCCGCCTGGGTGATGGCGATCACGCACGCGCCCTGCTCGGCCGCATAGGCGATCGACTCGAGCAGATACGGCATGCGCCCCACGTGCGAGAACGCCACCACAACGTCGGACGCGCCCAGCATGGCCGCCGACACGAGTTGCAAATGCGCATCGAAGTAGGCGTTGGATGCCAGCCCCAGCCGCATGAGCCGCGCCTGCATATCGTTCGCCATGAACGATGAAGCCGCACCGGCTGCATAGCAATCGACGCGGCGCGCGCGGGCGATGCGCTCGGCGGCGGCGTCGACCTGCGTGGTGGACAGCGATTCACGTAGCTTGGCCAGCGCCCGCGTGGCGCCATCGATGACCTTGCTCGCCACCAGCGCCGGCGGGTCTGCCCGGCCGACATGGCCTGGCAGCGTCGGCTGCGCGTGTGCCAGCTCGGCGGCCAGCGTGGCCTTGAACTCGCGCAAGCCTTCGAAACCGAGCGCCTGGCACATCCGCACGATGGTCGGCATCGACACGCCGGCGCGAACGGCCAGCGTCTCCACCGATTGTTCGAGCGACAGCTCCGGCGCTTCCAGAATCAACCGCGCCACGCCCTGCTGCGCCGGCGAGAGCGCGGGCAGCTGGTCGCGCAAGGCGTTGAGCAAGGGAACAGAGAACGAAGGCATGGCGGTACGTGGGGGGCAAACGGAAATCGGCGTCGCCAGTGTAGCGGGAGCCCCGCCCCGCGCCGCCCGTCCGAGGGAAAACCCCCAAGAATCTGTAAGCCGGCGGTTTACGCGCAATGCCCCTTCAGCAGGCAATGCCCCCACCGGCGCGACGTGTGCGGCGCTTTGCCGGTGCATGCGTAACTTCAACCCTTACAGCGCAGACTTGCCTGAGAGTCGGCCCCCGAGCCAGGCCGGAAGACCCGTTCCGGCCGACACAACAGTCGTTACGACAATAAGGGAGCCACATGACCATTTCGATCCGTTCCATTCCGCTGTCGGCCGTTGCACTGTCGGCGCTGCTGGCCTGCGGCGCCGCGCGTGCCCAATCGAGCGTCACGCTGTACGGCGTGATGGAAACCGGCCTGCGCTATAGCACCAACAACGACGCCGACGGCCACGGCAAGGCCGAGATGGCGGGCGGCTACTACAGTGGCAGCCGCTTCGGCATTCGCGGGTCGGAAGACCTGGGCAACGGGCTGAAGGCCGTGTTCCACCTGGTCAGCGGTTTCGCGCCGGACACGGGCGTGGGGTCCACCAACGACATGGGCCTGGGCGGCTACAAGCCGACCACGCCCGCCACCTCTCGCCTGTTCGGGCGCCAGGCGTATGTCGGCTTGGAAGGCGGGTTCGGCTCGCTCACGTTCGGCCGGCAAGAGAACCTCGTCTTCAACACGGCCGGCCAGTACGACGCGCTCTCCATCGGCAACCTCGGCGCAACCGCCTGGCACGTGACGGCCACCGGTGTGCGCATCGACAACTCAGTTAAATACGTGGCCGATTTCAACGGTTGGCGCCCGGGCGTGATGGTCGGCATGGGCGAGCAGGCGGGCGCGTTCTCCGCAGGCAACTACAGCGCGCTGTCGCTCAATTACGCCAGCGGCCCGTTCGCGTTCGGCGGCGCGTGGGAGCAGCAGAAAGACCTGCAATCGGTCGGCACCCGCACCTGGACCACCGGCGGCAGCGTGCAGGTCGGCCCCGCCAAACTGATGCTCGGCTATATCAACTACCGCGACGGCACGCCCACCAAGAACGACCTCATCCTCGGCGGCGTGAAATACGACTTCAGCGGCCAGTACAACCTGGTGGTGGGCGGCATGGCCACGCGCCAGCGCGACCCCGACGGCCTGCGCTACACGGCCTACGCGATCATGAATTACGTGGTCAGCAAGCGCACGTGGCTGTACGTCGGCATGGACTACACCCACCAGAAAGACGCCGGCACCGTCCTTGCAGCCGCACTGCCGAAGGCCTCGCAGACCGGCGTCATGGTCGGCATGCGCCACGGCTTCTAAAACGAAAACACGGCCTGGGCGCCAACAAATGCGCCCAGCCGGTTTGGCTGTTGACTTTCCCTGCCCTAGATGGCGCCTTGAATTCCTGTTGCAGGGAGGAAAAAGGAAGGGAAACTGTCTGAGCGAAGCGAGTTTTTCCCTTCCCCTCTCTGCGACATAAATTCAAGGGGTGGGTCGCCATCTCGGGCGCGCCTTTCTTTGCTTACCTTTCTTTGGCAAGACAAAGAAAGTAAGTCGGCCCCGGCAGGGGACGAAACCCCAGCAAACCACCAACGCCCTTACGCCGGCGCAGCAGCAGGTGGCTCATTGGAAGAAGCCGATGCCTCTTTCTCCGGCGTAACCCGCGCCATCCACTCTTCCAACGCCGCCGAAGTCCGCAACACCGTCCCCGGCGCCGCCAGCGGCACGTGCGCCTTGTCGAACGCATCCTTGAGCACAACGTTGAACGCCCGCAGCACATCCGCCTGCTTCTGCGGGCGCGTCTTGAACCGCCCCTTGACGATCATCGCGCCACCTTCGAAACGATCCAGCCCGAAGATTTCCGCACCGCCGAGCAACGTGTAGCCAAAGCGCGGCTCACCCGCAATCTGGTCAGCCGCCGCGCGCACGAGATCGATCGCCTGCTGGGGCTCGGCCTCCATCGCCACGCGCACTTCAAAGTCGGCAAACGAGTAATCGCGCGAGAGATTGCGCACGGTCTTGATCTGGCTGAACGGAATCGACAGCACCGCACCCGTGCCATCGCGCAGCCGCACCGTGCGGATGGTCAGGTTGATGACGGAGCCCGTGGCCACCCCCACGTCCACCACATCGCCCACGCTGATCGTGTCTTCCATCAGGATGAAGATGCCCGTGATGAAGTCCTGCGCCAGCGACTGCGCCCCAAACCCCACCGCCAGGCCGATCACGCCGGCGCCGGCCACCAGCGGTGTCACGTTCACGCCCAGATTGGCCAGCACGCCGATGCTGGCCGTCACCACCAGCGTCACCTTCAGGCCATTGCGCAGCAGCGGGAGGATGGTCAGCGCACGCGTGCTGGGCTGTGCCCGTGCGGATGCCGGCGACAGTGCCCGCAGGATCGCCGTGTCGAGCAGGATCCAGACGAGCCAGGTGGCAAACACGGTGCCGATCAGGCCAACCAATGCATCGGCGATGCGCTTGCCATTGACCGAACTGTGCGTGACCTCTACCAGCGTGTGGCCCCACACGCGCAACACCAATTCAAGAAAGGCGATCCAGATGACGAGCTTGATCAGCGCGCCGACAAAATGCTTGAGCCGCTCGAGATAAGGCGAGCTGCGCGTCAGACGCAGATGCGCGCGCCAATTCGCGCGCGGGCGGACCAGCGCCGACAGGAAAAAGGCGGCCACCAGCAGCAGCGACGTCATCACGGCGCGGCGCGCCACCACGTCAACGTTGTCGGGCGTCGTCAGCGTGGCGGTGACGGTGGTGCCGGCCAGCACCAGCACCGGCACCGGCCAGAACGCGGCCAGCAGGCGGCGAACCTGATTGCCCGTGTGCTCGCCGCTGCGCAGTTCCAGCGGGCGATTGGCGATCAACTGACCGATGGGCCGGCGCGCCCAGAGTGCCCCTACAGCCAGCATCAATGACGCCACCACGTTGCACACCGTGGCCAGCAGCAGACAGAGCGAGCCGCCCAGCACCAACGCCACGCGCGGGTCGACCAGTGCATCGCCGCAGGCGCCCAGGCTGGCCGTCAGAAAGATCGGCCACATGCCGTGCTTGAACAGATATTCGACCGCCACGCGCCGGTGCGCGCTGCCCGAAAAGAGCGAGAACAGCATCGCCACCCCCGCCGTGATGATCGCGCCCCATACGATGGCGTAGGCCAACACCAACGCCAGAACAAAGCCGGGCGAAGCATCGCGCCCCAGCCGCATGATGACGGCAAAGGAAATCGCCCATGGACCGATCTTGCGCGCCGCGTCGATCAACAACGCGCGCGTGGTCGGATGGGGCCCGAGGCCCGCTGTGAGGCCAAACACGCGGCGGATCAGCCAGCCCAGGCCGAGCAGGCCAGCGGCAATGGCCGCCCAGATGCCAACCGTGCTCGCAAAGTCGGCAACCAGCGGCATGCGCTTGTCTGGCGCGACCAGCAGGCTCGCGTTACCGCTCGCGGCCTCGATGCGGCGCAGCCAGTAGCGCGGCGCACCGGCTTCCACATCGGCCTGCAGCGAGCCGTTCTCGATGAGCGAGGCCACCGCGCCAAGCAAACCTGGCGCCTGTTCGGCCTGCACCTTCTGCTGCGCGCTCATGCCGTCGCGCAACTGCTTCAGTTCATTGACGAGGGCCGTGCGCTGCTGGTCGTTGTTGAGCAGCGTGATGACGGTGTCGAGCGATTGGCGCGTCTGCGCGGGGTCCGCCGCTGGCGCGGATGCGCTGGTGGTGGAAGTCGGCAGCCCGGCCAGCTTGGCAAACGACACCGGCGCCGCATCGGCCACGTTTGCGACGCCTGCCATCAGCAGGAGCAGGAACGATGCGAGCGGCCACAGCCGCCGCGTCCAGAAAAGAAAATGAGTGCGCATGACAAAAAAAGCGATCGTCCAGATGCCGACATCGATCACGGCACGATACGCGAATTCCCCGGGCGTACAACCTCAGCGCTTAGCGCCCGGTGGCAGCGGGGCGCGCCGCCAGAGCCAGGCGGCCGTGCCCAGCGCACATGCCATGCAGCCCATCACCAGCGTCACGACGCCCGGCCAGCCCCACGGCGCGTAGAGCTTGCCGCCTGTCGTGCCGATCAGGCTGGAGCCCAGGTAATACGCCAGCAAATACAGCGCCGCGGCCTGCCCCTTGGCACGCTGCGCGCGGCGTCCGACCCAGCCGCTGGCCACCGCGTGCGCGCCGAAAAAGCCGAGAGTCAGCAGTGCGATACCGCCAATCACCAACGCCAGCGGCCCAGCCAGGGTCAGCAGCACGCCCAGCGACATCAGCACCGTGCCCGCCAGCAGCATGCGGCCCCGGCCATGGCGATCCGCCAATCGGCCAAACCAGGCAGAAGCACCGATGCCCAGCAGGTACACCATGAAGATGCCGCCCACCGCCGTCTGGCTGAGGGCGTAGGGCGCATCGAGCAAATGGAAGCTCGCGTAGTTGTAGATCGTGACGAAGCCGCCCATCAGCAGAAAGCCCATGGCGAACAGCGCGCGCAGGCCCGGCTCGCGCAGATGCGCGCCCAGCGTGTCGAACAGGTCGACCAGCGCCACGCCCCTGCGCGGCACAAACCGGCGCGACGGTGGCAGCAGCCATAGGAACGCCAGCGCCGCGAGCAAGCCCAGCGCGCCGGTAAAGCCGATGGCGGCGCGCCAACCGAAATGGTCGGCCACGGCGCCGGTCAGCACGCGCCCCGCCATGCCGCCGAATGCGGTGCCGCCGACGTACAGGCCCATCGCCATGCCCAGCCCTTGCGGATGCACCTCTTCGGCCAGATACGCCATCGCCACTGCCGGCACGCCGCCCAGCACCACGCCCAGCAATGCCCGCGTGGCCAGCAACCCGTGCCAGCCCGGCAGCATCGCCGCCGCCAACGTGAACGCCGACGACAGCACCAGCGACACGCCCATCAGCGTCTTGCGATGAATTGACTCCGACAGCAGGCCCGCAAACAGGATCGCAAAGGCCAGCAGCAGCGTGGACACTGACAGCACGAGGCTTGTCTGCGCGGGCGTGAGGCCAAAGTCGTGCGCCAGCAACGGCATGAGCGGCTGCACGCAATACAGTAGGGAGAACGTGGAGAAGCCTGCGGCAAACAACGCCAGATTGGCGCGCACATAACCGGGATGGCCACGGACCAGCCAGCGCGACGGATCAGCGGGCTCGATGGCGGGCGAAGGGGGAAGCGGAGCGTTCACGTCGGGCGGGTTGGAACAGGCGCAGAGGCAAGCGCCTATTATCGTTCGCAGGCATCGTTCCTGCTGCGATGCGGCATCCGCCTTGCTTCGCAGACATCACCTTGTTTCCCCCGCCCGACCATGGAAACCACGCTCTACTACTGGCCCGAAATCCAGGGCCGCGGCGAATTCGTCCGGCTGGCGCTGGAGCAGGCCGCCGTGCCCTATACCGACCTAGGCCGCGAAGATGAAGCCGCCATCGAGGCGTTTCTGGACGACGCCGGCATTCCCACACCGCCGTTCGCGCCGCCCTTCCTGGTGGCTGGCCAGTTGGTGATCGCGCAGACGGCCAACATCCTGCTTTATCTGGGCCAGCACTATGGCCTGGCCCCGCACGACGAAGCCGGCGGCCTGTGGACGCACGGCCTGCAACTGACGATTGCCGATTTCGTGGTCGAGATCCATGACACGCACCACCCCATTGCGTCGTGCGAGTACTACGAAGACCAGCGTACAGAAGCCAAACGCCGCACACAGGATTTTCTCGACAATCGCGCGCCTAAGTTCCTGCACTACTTCGAGCGCGTGCTCGACCGCAACCCCGCCGGCCCAACCTGGGCCGTGCGCGATGCGCTGACCTATGTGGATTTGTCGCTATTCCAGATCGTGGCCGGGCTGCGCTACGCGTTTCCTCGCCACATGCAGCGCTACGAGCGGGAGCTGCCGCATCTGGTTGCGCTGCATGATCGCGTGGCGGCGCTGCCGAACATCGCGGCGTATCTGGAATCGCCGCGTCGCATTCCGTTCAACACGATGGGCATCTTTCGCCACTACCCCGAGCTTGATGCGCTGAAATGACGAAACCCGGCGCGAGGCCGGGTTCGCGGTGAATGCACCGTTCAGGCTGCCAGCGGCGTAGCGGACAACTGGCAGGACAACTGGCGGGGCAGCCGTCGGCCAATATCTTCCAGCGCGGCAGGCCAGCTTTCAATGGCCGTCAGATCGTGGATGTCCTGCAGATCGATCAGCAAATCCACCACCTGATCGTCGTCGACATTCACGCCCGAACGGCGCAGCGCACAGGCTAGCGGATCTTCTCCCGGCACACGCAGCAGGCTCACGCCGAGGCGCTCGATGGCGCTGCAGTAGAACGCATCGTCGATGAGGATGCCGACGCCGCATCGACGGTTGTCGAGCCCGCGGTAGCGCGGCTCGCCGTCAGCGTCTTCGGAGCGGCATTGCTGTGCGAGCAGGTGCGCGCGCACGCGTTCAAAAATGTCCTCGATGGCGAGGAACGTCCCCTTCCCTTTCATGGCGTCACCTTCTATAGGGTGATCTGTGACCGGCCGGTCGGTCAGAATGTATCGACGAGTGCGCCGTTCAGGCCGAATTGGCGCGCAATCGACTGCAGGCGTTCCTTCCACTCCCATGTGCCGAACACGTCGTGTGCGTTCTGCAGCTTGGAGAGCAGCTCTACGGTGTCGCGGTCATCCACGTCAATGCGCGCACGCTTGAGCGCGCGGCGCAACGCGATGACGCCGGCGTCCATGTAACGCGGAATCTCGTTGGTCGGCTTGAGGATGTAGCGCACCGGCACGCTTTCCATCGACGTGGTGTAGTCGCGCACGCCGATCAGGTTGCCGATCGGGCAGCAGCGGCCGCCCTGGCCACGGTACGCAGCGCCGCCGCGCGGCAGAATGGCAGCGCCGCCCTGACCGAACAGATGACGGACTGCGCCGTCGTAGATTTCTTGTTTGCTGAGATATTGCGTCTTCATGTTCCTTCCCCTGACCCCAGATTGCAGGCGTCGCCGATTCGATTGACTTCCGACTTCCGGCCTGACGTTGCGTCCGACGTCGCACAATCTGCCATCCGTGCGATCTATCTTGATTCAGGATGCACCAGAAGCATGGGCCGAAAAAGGACCGGAATGTAAGTCATTTTTACCGTTTGCTTTTTGGCAACGGATTGCCCGCAAAGGTGCGCCAGTCAACGCTTTCCGGGTGCTTCAGACGACACGCGATCGGGCCGTTTCGGCACGCTGCGATGCGCTTTCGCAACAGCATGTGCGCATGACTGCGCGCACGTGCCGCATGCGTCGTAGGTGGGGCGCTTACATCCCGATGATCCGATCCGGGTGGCCGAGACAGAAGCCACGTCGGTCATGGTGCCCACAGGTAGGCATGACTTCGTAGCCGGCAGCGCGCAGCAACACCGCCCGCGCGGCCACTTCCACCGGAGGCAGGGGCCGCCCCGAGTCTTCATCGGGCACCAGGCGGCCCAGGAGGCCAAACGGCTGGCGCAGCAGATGGTCCAGATCCAGCGAACCGCAGTACCGCATCACATCACCCTCTTGAAAAACAGCAGCGGCACCGAGGCACACCGCTACATCGATTCGTCGACCAGCTCCGGACACGCAACCAGCGTCTCGCGCACACGCGCATAGGCGCCGCGCTGGGCCCAGATGGCGTCCGTCAGGGCCGCGATCAGCGCGTCGCGCGGCAGGCTTTGCGGTGCCACGCCGAACTGCGCTTCCACGGTACGTAGAGCCTCCGTCACTTCGCTTCGCCATCGGGCGCCGAGTCGCTGGGTCATGTTGTTCTCGCTGGGTCGGTTCTGGCACGGTGGGCGGCGGGCTTGTGCCCACTCTGTCCGCGCTGGGAAGGGATTGGCGGAATGGGTTCCGCTCTTGCTTGTGAAGAACGGCACACGGGACCGAAACTTGATTGCCGCAGCGGGGGGGTAAGCCGGGCCTCCGTCGCAGTTGGCGACACGCGGCGCCACTCCGCCAAACGGGCTCCCCCATTCGCGCAGCAACTTCGGCGCGCGACCGTGGCCCAATCGGTTCCGAAACCGCCTACCCACTACCCAACGATGAAGATGGAGCGTCACGTGTCCCGAATGTCTTTCCTGCGCCGTACCGTCCTCGCCCTTGCGTGCGTGCTCGCCGTGCCCGCCGTTGCTACGGCCAGCGCGCCCGATCCGCGTCAATACATGCACGGCATCGGCGCGGTGCCCGGCGCAACGGCCAACACCTTCAACGTGTTTTTCAGTAGCTCGGGGCTGCCCCCGCGCGGTGCCGATCGCAGTGGCAGCTGGCCGCACGATGTCTATGTCGCGCAATGGCATGCCGACACGGGCGTGCTCGATGCCCCGCGCATCTTCATCCAGAAGCCGGAAGCGCAGGAGCCCGTGACGGTGGCGCGCAACCGTGCTGGCCAAGTGATGGTGTCGTTTGAAGACGGCTGGAATGCGCCGGAAAACGTCAACCAGCGCTTCGGCATCTACGACACGGCGCTGCGGCCCATCAAGCCGTATCCGCAACAGGTGGAATCCGGTGGGCACTCCGGCCATATCACGGCCGTGGGCGACCGCTTTGTGGTGTTCTATTCCGACGGCTGGGTCACCGGCGGCGGTGTCGACAACCTTGGCAGCGGGAACGGCGTCTACCTGAAGGTCTACGACGGGCGCGGCCGTCGCCTGCACAACGTCGATGTTGCCGATGGCCGGCGCGAATGGTGGCCCATGGTGGCGGGCGGCAGCACCAATGCGCTGCTGGCCTGGCAGCAGTTCGTACCAGGGCAGACCGAAGCCAATCTGAAGATCGCCGTCTTTGATCCGGTCAGCGGGCGCGTGACGGGCGAGCAGCTTCTGCACAAGCATCTGCAGTACTACACCTACAACGTCACGTGGATGCCGGCGATCGAGCGGTACCTGCTGGTCGGCGTAGCCAAGGGTAACGGCTTTGCCGATCTGATCGACACCACGGGCAAGGTGCGCGCGTCCATTTCATGCATGCCGGCAACGGTGCGCGAGGCAGGCATCACCGTGAATCAGAACGTCGCCTATACGCCCGCCGCCGATGGCCGCCTGCTGCAACTGCAGGCGGGGCCGGATGCGCTCACGCTATCGGCCACGCTGCTGAACACCGACGGCAAGCGCGTGCAATGGCGCCCCGTGGGCAGCACCGGTTTGCTGCGCACGTCGGGCGCAATCGACTGGATGTCGCTGACGGAAAAGGGGTTGGAGCAGCTGCATTTCGACCCCGCCAAGACCCAGCCCGCCAACGCGGTCGATCAATGCCGCTAGCGCGGCAGGCTTAGGTTAGGCGTCTGTGACGAGCACGCGCAGGCGCACAAGACCATCCCACCGCGCGTTGACGGCATCGGCAATGCGGGCGAGTTCGCCAGCCAGCGCGGGCGGCAGGACCAGATCGACCTCCACCGCCCCATCGACGTAATGCAGCACGCAGTGGCGCGCGTCGAGCGGCGTGCCGGGCGGCAGCAGTTGTGCCAGCACGGCGTGCAGCGCGTCGCGGTCGGGCAGCGGCACGGGGTCGGTGGCAATGTGCTCGCGCGGGTCGACGTGAATCTGCACGTCGAGCACGGCCATGGCCGTATGCGCCGTCAGCACGTTGGTGCGGGCCCGCACGGCAATCGCATGGCCCTCGCTCACGGAGACACGCGGATCCACCTCGATATGCGCGTCCACCAATGCCTGGTCGCCCGTCACACGCGTGCGCAAATCGTGCACGTTCATCACGCCAGGCGTGGCTTCGAGGCTGGCGCGAATGGCCTCCACCTGCGCGGGCGGCAACGCGCGGTCCATCAGGTCATTGAGCGCTTCCCACCCAAAGCGCACGCCCACCCGGCCAATCATCAGTCCGACAACGCAGGCGGCCACCGGGTCGAGCCAGTGATAGCCCATCAGGTTGCCCGCCACGCCGACGGCCGCTACCAACGACGACACCGCGTCGGAACGCGCATGCCACGCATTCGCAATCAGCATGCGTGAGTTGATGCGCTTGGCCATGGCCAGCATGTAGCGGAAGAGCCCCTCCTTGGCCGCCAGCGCGATCAGCGCCACCACTAGCGCCGGACCATGCACCGGCGCCGGCCCCTGCGGCGAGCGCAGGCTCTCCACCGCAGCCCAGATCATGCCCGCACCCGCCGCAATCAGCAGCAGCCCGAGCCCCAGCGATGCGGCGTTCTCATAGCGCGCGTGGCCGTACTGGTGATCTTCATCCGGCCCCTTGTGGCTATTGCGGTTGGCAATGAAGACGATGCCATCCGCAATCAGGTCCGACAGCGTATGCAGCCCATCGGCCACGAGGCCCTGGGAGTGCGACCACAGCCCCGCCGCAATCTGCCCTGCCGAGAGCAGGCAATTGACGCCCGCACTCACCAGCGTGGAGCGTTCGGCGCTCTGCTGGCGCGCGGCGGCAGAAAGGGCTGTCGGGGAGGTGGGCGTCATGGGAATCGGTGCAGTGGAGCGCGGAAAGCATTCGCGAGCATTGTGCCACGCAGAAAGCGCTGCTTCGGATCGAACCGATCGTCACAATCACAACGCATCGCGACAAATTTGCACCAGAAGAGCGCACATCGGGGCGTACTAATAAGACTTTTCCGATGTTCCACGCTGGCGGCTTCGGCGATTCTCAGCAATGCGGCAAACACGTTGCCGCACGTTACACGCTCGGAGACACGTCGACATGCAACCCCCAGTCCAACTCGTCATTGCAGATGACCACCCCGGTGTGGTGGCGGCCGTGCGGCGCCTCGTGTCGGGCGTCCACGGCTTCGAGGTGGTGGGCGAAGCCAGCAACGCCGATGAACTGCTCGCCGTGCTTGCCCGTGTGCGCTGCGACCTCGCCATCACCGACTACGCCATGCCGGGCAGCCGCTATGGCGACGGCATCCTCCTGCTCGAATTCCTCGTGCGCCGTCACCCGGACCTGCGGCTGATGGTGCTCACCATGCTTGAGACCCGCGCGTTGATGAGCAACATTCTGCGCGCGGGCATCAAGGTCATCGTCAGCAAATCCGACGAGCCGCAGCACATCCTCGAAGGGATGCAGGCGGCGGTGGATGGTCGCATCTATCTCTCGCCGCTGCTCAATGCCAAGCTGCTCTGCCGCAACGGCGAGCCGCAGCCCGCCCACGACGACCCGGTCGCCAAGCTCGGCAAGCGCGAGCTGGAAGTGCTGCGCATGTACGTAACCGGCAAGACGGTCAGCGAGATCGCCCAGCAGCTCAACCGCAGCGTCAAGACCATCAGTTCGCAGAAGCAGACGGCCATGCGCAAGCTCGAGCTTGGCACCGAGGCGGCGCTGTTCGACTTTGCCGTGCGCCACGGGCTGCTTGGCAGCGGCGAGGGCTGAACCGATGCGGCGTGCCCTCTTCGCGGTTTCCGCCGTCGTCTGTGCGGCCATCCTCGTTTGGTGGGGCGGGGACGGCGCACGGCAAGCCGATACCGGCGACGCTGGGCAGGGGCCGGTGTATCGATTAGCCCGCTTTCCGCCGATGCTCATCGTGGGCGTCATCGGCAACGCGATGATGCCGCTGGAGGGCATTGAGGCGGACCGGCTCAGCGGTTTCTCCGGGGATCTCCTCATGCAGCTGATCCCGCACGATCAAGTGCGCGTGATACCGCGCGTATTCGCACGGCGCGACGAACTGCTCAAGGCAGCATGTCGCGGCGATGTCGACATCATCATGAGCGTCGCGCCACGCTCCCAATACGACCACTGCCTGGAGTATTCGGCACCGTATCTCGAACGCCCCACCGCGGTGGTCGCGCGCACGGAAAACGTCGAAATAGCGCAGAACCCGTTCGGGGCGGGCGTTCGCGTTGCGGTCGAGCAAGGCTCTTCACTGGAGGAAGAGCTGGCCCATGAATACCCGAACATCGTGCTGGTGAGCACGCCCACGGCAGCAGACGCCCTGGATGCCGTGCTCGACAAGACGGTCGACGTCTACGTTGGCGTCACCTACCCGACACGGGAATTGATAGCCCGGCCGCGCTACCGGGAGCTATCGATCGTGCAGCTTGCAAACCAGCAGGTCGATGCACTCCATTTCGCCGCGCCCCGGGATCGCGCGACGCTGATTCGCCATCTGGATCGCCATCTCGCGCAGTTGCCTGACACCACGATGAGCCAACTTCGCGCGCGCTGGATCGCTCAGGGCGGTACGTCGACCGTGGCGCTGCAATTGTCGGACGATGAGCGCGCCATGCTGGCATCGCTGCCCCCGTTGCGGTATGCAGCCGACCCGGATTACATGCCGTACACCTTTGACGACACTGGCGGCGGCCTGCTCGGCATCTTCCCGGAGTACCAGAATTTCCTTTCGCGAACGCTGGGCGTGCAGTTCGAGCGCGTCGCCGTGCGCGACTGGGCCGACGCGCTCGACAAGGCGGCCAATGGCGAGGTCGACATCTTGCTCGGCATGTCAGATCAGGATGCTCGCCCAGCTGGATTTGCGCTCACGCAGCCCATCGACGCCACGCCGCTGGTTATCGTCGGGCGCAACGATGCGTTGACTGTGGCGGCGTTGTCCGAGCTTTCCGGCAAGACGGTCGCACTGCCTGCCAGCGATACGCTGACCGCGATCTTGCGCCACAACGTGCCGAAAATCCGCCTCGTGTCGGCGGGTTCGGTCGACAACGCGCTGTCCATGGTGGCAAGCGGCAAAGCCGATTTCACCATTGTCAATCTGCCGGTGGCCGACGCGTTGATCCGCCACCATTTTCCGGGCGAACTGAAGGTCACGGGCTCGGCCAACACGATTGAGAGCATCGGCGTGGGCGTGTCGGCGCGGTACGCCGCGCTGGTGCCGCTTATCAACCGCGCGCTTTTTGCCATGCCTGAAGGCGAGCAGGTCAGCATCCGCAACAAGTGGCTGTCGGTCAGCTATCAGCTCGGTCCTTCGGCGTCGGCCGTGCTCGGCAAGTTTGGGCCGGTGGCCGCGCTGGTGCTGGCGGCACTGGTGGCGCTCTTCATCAAGCAGATGCAACTGCGCCGCGAGAATCATCAGCGCCGCCGCGCTGAAGAAACCCTGGCCCAACAACTGAGCTTTCAGCGCGCGCTGATGGAGGCCGTGCCGTTCCCGCTCGTCGCCAAAGACGCCGCGCAGCGTTACGTTGCCGTGAATGCTGCGTTCTGCAACATGTTTGGCCAACCCCGCGCTTCGTTGCTGGGGCGCACGCCGCAGGAGCTCGGGCTGTATTCGGTCAGCAACACGTCCCCGCTGTCCGACATCAACCAGCGCGCTGCGCAGACCAGCGAAAGCACGCGCGAAGAACTCATCATCGACACGCCGGACGGGCAATCGCGCAACGTGCTGTACTGGATCGAGCCGTTCCATCTGCCGGACGGGCAACCCGCGGGCACCGTCGCTTCGCTGGTGGACATCAGTGAGATCCGCGAGGCGCAGGCGCGAGCCGAGCGCCTTGAACAGCGCCTGCGCGAGGTCACCGAATCGCTGCCCGCGCTGGTCTATCAGTTCGAGCTGCCGCCGGGTCAGGTTCAGGGGCGCATCACCTACGTCGCGGGCAAAGCGTACGAGACGCTGGGCGTGCAGCCTCAGGATCTGCTGGACTACCTGTCGACCCCGGAGCTGCTCATTCACGAAGACGACCGGCAGCGCATGCTCGACACGGTGCTGGTCTCGGCGCAGCAGCTGACGCCCCTGGACCAGCAGTTTCGCCATGTCAGCGCGGACGGCGTGGTCCGCTGGCTTCATGCGCGCTCGATTCCGCACCGCGAGGCGGACGGCCGCACGGTCTGGAACGGCTACCTGAGCGACGTCACCGCAGAGCGCGAGCAGGCCGACGCACTGGAAGCGGCCAAGAACGCGGCGGAATCCGCATTGCATGCGAAAGACCGCTTCCTGGCCATGATGAGCCACGAAATCCGCACGCCCATGAACGGCGTGCTGGGCCTGGTCGAACTGCTGCAGCAGACCAAGCTCGAAGGCGAGCAGAAGCAGATGGTCTCGTTGGTGCAGGATTCGGGGCGCGCCCTCCTGCATATCCTCGATGACATCCTCGACTACGCAAAGGTCGAGGCCGGCCGACTGGACATCTCACCGTCGGCCACCGACTTGCGCGAGGTCTTTGACGGCACGGTCGGCCTGCTGGCGAGCCGCGCGCACGAAAAAGCGCTCGCCATGCACGTGGATGTGGCCGCCGAGGTGCCGGCCAGCGTCTCGGTCGACGGCATTCGTCTTCGGCAGATCCTGTTCAACCTGCTTTCCAACGCCATCAAGTTCACCGATGCAGGCAGCGTGCGGCTTTCGGCGAAATGCACGGATGTAACGGACGATACGGCGCATCTCGCCATCAGCGTCTCCGATACCGGCATCGGCATCTCGCCGGAGGTTCAGGCCACGCTGTTCGCACCGTTTGTGCAGGCGGAGCGCTCGACCACGCGCCGCTACGGCGGTACCGGCCTCGGGCTGGCGATCTCTCGTCAGCTTGCCGGCCTCATGGGCGGCGAACTGGTCATGGAGAGCGCCCCGGGGCACGGCACTGCCGTCACGCTGCGGCTGGCCATGCCAGTGCTTGAGGCGCGGTATGCGTTACCGCAACTGGCGGGATGCAGCGTTGCCATTGTTGTGGACGACGCGGCCGTGCGACACAGCCTCGCGCAATTCGCGATCGCGGCCGGACTGCAAGCAGGCCCCGTGGCCGACGCCGACATCCTCTTGAGCTCGACCACACACTCAGATGCGCGCGCCGTCCGCATCACCACGGAACCCTGTCATGCCGGACCCGGCAACACCTTGAGCATCAACCCGCTGAACTGGCATGCGTTTGTGCAGGCGTGTGAGCGCGCGCTTCCCGCATCCGACCCTGTGCAGGCGACCAGCGCCGCGACACATGCGCTGCCGGCCGCAGCACCACCGTGTGACGCGCAGGGCGCACACATCCTCGTGGCGGAAGACCATCCCATCAACCGCGAACTGATCGCAAAGCAACTGCGCTTGCTGGGGTATCGCGTAACGCTGGCCGAAGATGGGGTGGTCGCGCTCGAGCGCCTGCACGAACACCGTTTCGACGCGTTGCTCACCGATTGCCACATGCCGCGCATGGACGGCTTCGATCTCGCGCGGCATATCCGCCACGAAGAAGGCGACGGCCCTCGCCTGCCCATCATCGCCATCACGGCGACGACGCTGGCCGAGGAGCACGCGCGCTGCCGCGCCGTGGGCATGGACGCGAGCCTGCTGAAACCGACCACGCTCGCCACGCTGCAGGAAGCGCTATCTGCGCTGTGCACCGGTGACGTTCACGCAGGCGCCGGCGGGGCCGCGGAGGAGCCGCCCACCCTCTCGCTCGACGACCTGCACGCCGCGCTCGGGACGGACCCCGCAGCCATCGGTTTGGCGCAGGTCTTCCTCTCGTCGCTGGCCGATGACGCACAGCGCCTCCAGCCGCTGCTGGACGCGATGGACCGTGAAGCGCTGCGCCGTTGGGCCCATCGCACCGGTGGTGCTCTCGCGCTGTTGCATAACCCGGGCGTGGACGCCGTAGCCGAAGCGTTCCGCCATGCCGTGCATAACGGCAGTGCGAACGCCATCCGCGCAGCCGGCGCGCGCACGATGAGGCTTTTGACGCATATCAACGGACTACTCAGCGCCTTCGGATCCCCCGCCGCCGACGTTGTGCACCGCACGCAAGTGACGGATTCATAAGGGAAAACCGTTTCAAGCGGTCGATGCATCGCTTTTAGATCAAGCATTCCAATCGGCCGATTGACTCGGTCCAGGCAGCCTCCTACGATGACATCGGTCAATGTCACATTAAGAGGCGCCCAAGTGGTGCCCACGGAGACACCACGTGAACGCACGGACCGATTTCCCGCGTGCCGACGCTTCTGCGCCGACCTCGCACAGCCCCGACGCCCCGCCCCTGATCGATGCCGCCATCATCGGGACGGGCTTTGCCGGCCTGGGCATGGCGATCCAGCTCAAGCAGCACGGCATCGACAACTTCCTCGTTTTTGAAAAGGCGGGCTCCGTTGGGGGCACGTGGCGCGACAACCATTACCCCGGCTGCGCGTGCGATGTGCAATCGCACCTGTACTCGTTTTCGTTTGCGCCCAATCCGGACTGGTCGCGCATGTATTCGCCGCAGCCGGAAATCCGCGCGTATCTGGAGCGCTGCACCGATGAATTTGGCGTGCGCCCGCATGTGCGCTTCCATCACGAACTGGCGCGCGCGGCATTCGACGATGCTGCAGGCGTGTGGAACCTGGAGATGGCCGACGGCCGCCGCTACCGCGCCCGCACGCTGATCTCCGGCATGGGCGGCCTGAGCCGTCCGGCCTGGCCGAACATTCCCGGCATCGAAACCTTCCAGGGCAAGGCCTTCCACTCGCAGCTCTGGGAACACGATTACGACCTGCGCGGCAAGCGCGTCGCCGTGATCGGCACGGGTGCGTCGGCCATCCAGTTCGTGCCGCAGATTGCGCCGAAGGTCGGCCGCCTCGACCTGTATCAGCGCACGCCGCCGTGGATCCTGCCAAAGCCCGACCGCAAGGTGTCGCGCGCGGAGCATTGGCTGTTCCGCCACCTGCCGTTCACGCAAAAGCTGATGCGCACGGGCATCTATTGGATGCTGGAATCGCGCGTGCTCGGCTTCGTGATCCATCCGAAGTTAATGAAAGCAGTGGAACGCATGGCACGCGGCCACATCAAGCGCCGCATTGCAGACCCGGTGCTGCGCGAGAAGGTCACGCCCAACTACACCATCGGCTGCAAGCGCATCCTGATCTCGAACGACTATTACCCGGCGCTCACGCGCGACAACGTCGACGTCATCACCTCAGGCATCGCACGCGTGGAGCCCAACGCCATCGTCACCACCGACGGTACGCGGCGCGAAGTCGATTGCCTGATCTTCGGCACCGGCTTTCACGCAACGGACCCGTTCCCGCGCGGCGTGCTGCTTGGCAGCCAGGGCGTGGACATTGTCGATGCGTGGGACAAGCACGGCGCGGAGGCGTACCTGGGCACGACCGTGTCGGGTTTCCCGAATTTCTTCATGGTGGTGGGCCCGAACACGGGGCTCGGCCACTCGTCGATGGTGTTCATGATCGAGTCGCAGGTGGCGTACATCGTCGATGCGTTGAAGTCGATGCGTGCGCACAACGTGGCCGCCATCGACGTACGCCCCGACGTGCAGCGCCGCTTCAACGACGGCATCCAGAAGCGGCTGTCGAATGCAATCTGGTCTGCCGGCGGCTGCGTGAGCTGGTACCTCGATCCGAAGACCGGCAAGAACACGACGCTGTGGCCGGGATTCACGTGGCAGTTCCGTCGCGCCACCGCGCATTTCCGCCTGGCGGATTACCGCACGCGCCCGATGGCCGTGCCGAAGGGTGTGCCGCTGCGCGTACCTGCCCGCACGGTGCCCGCCGCTCAGAACACCCCTAACGAAGAAGCGCTCGACCGCGCCTGACGCGCGTCAGCCACACGGAGACCCCGCCATGAAGTCATTCAATAATCAGGTTGCCGCCATTACGGGTGCCGCGTCGGGCATGGGCCGATCGCTGGCGCTGCAGTTGGCCCGCGAAGGCTGCCACCTCGCGCTGGCCGATCGCAATGAAGCGGCGCTCGCGCAGACGCTGCAACTGGTGCGCGCGCATGAAGGCGACCGGATCCGCGTGACCACGCACGCCGTGGACGTAGCCGACCGCGCCGCCGTGTACCGCTGGGCCGAGGAAGCGGCCGCTGCGCACGGCAAGGTCAACCTGATCTTCAACAACGCGGGCGTGGCGCTGTCCAGCACGATCGAAGGCATGGAAGACGACGAGCTGGCCTGGATCATGAACATCAACTTCTGGGGCGTCGTGCACGGTACCAAGGCGTTCCTGCCGCTGCTCAAGGCAACGGGCAACGGCCACATCATCAATACGTCGAGCATCTTCGGCATCTTCGCGCAGCCGGGCATGGGCGCGTACAACGCCAGCAAGTACGCCGTACGCGGCTACACCGAAGCGCTGCGCCAGGAACTCGATCTGATGGACTGCGGCGTGTCGGCCACGTGTGTCCACCCGGGCGGCATCAAGACCAATATTGCCAAGTCGAGCCGCGTCTCGCCGAGCATGAACGGCTTTCTGGTGCGCGACGAACAGCAGGGCAAGGCCGAGTTCGAGAAGTTCTTCATCACCTCGGCAGACAAGGCCGCGCAGGTGATTCTGGATGGCGTGCGCAAGAACAAGCGCCGCGTGCTGATCGGCCCCGACGCGCACGCTGCAGACGTGATGGCCCGCGTGCTGCCTGCCGCGTATCAGGCGCTGGTCGTGCGCGAAGCCCGCCGCACGCGCAAGAAGGCACTGCGCGACGATACGGCGCCGGCCACCGCGCGCGCCAAGTAGGAGGTGCCGATGGACACGGCCACCACCGGCGAACTGTTCGCCAGCCCCCCGCGCGCGAATCTGCTCAATGTCGCCCGCGCGATGCTGCGTCCCGGCCGCATCGGCCTGCGCAGCATCGGGCGCGACGTGCTGATCGCGCGCTACGCCAAGCCGCAATCGCGCTACCTGCCACTGATGGGCACGCGCGTGCATTACACCGATGAAGGTGCCGCCAATTCCGAAGGCACGTTGCTGTTGATCCACGGCTTTGGCGCATCGCTGCACACGTGGGATGGCGTGCTGCCGCAGCTCACGCGGCGCTACCGCGTGATCCGGCTCGACCTGCCGCCGTTCGGCATCACCGGCCCACTGCGCGACGCTCAGGGCCGCCCGCGCACGATGGAGCTGCCGCTGTATCGCGACTTCATCGACGCGTTTGTCGACACGCTGGGCTTGTCGAAGCTCACGCTGATCGGCAACTCGCTCGGCGGCATGGTGTCGTGGGACTTTGCCGTGCGGCACCCGGGCCGCGTCGAGAAGCTCGTGTTGATCGACTCCGCCGGCTTCCCGATGAAGCTGCCGATCTACATCGATCTGTTCAATCACATTGGCGTGCGGATGACGTCGCCGTGGATGCTGCCCGAGGGAATCATCCGCGCCGCCACGCGTGATGTGTATGGCGACCCGTCGCGCGTGTCCGAACCCACGCTGCGCCGCTACGCCGATTTCTTCTATGCCGACGGTGCACGACAGGCCATCGGCAAGATGGTGCCGAAGTTCCGCTTTGACGATGTCGATACCAGCGGGCTGGCCTCGATCCGAGTGCCCACGCTCATCCTCTGGGGCCAGCGCGACCGGTGGATCCCGCCCGCGCATGCCGGCGAATTCGCCCGCCGCATTCCCGGCGCCACGCTGCGCATGTATCCGGCGCTCGGCCATATCCCGATGGAGGAAGACCCCGTACGCGTGGGGACCGACCTCTGTGCATTCCTCGATCAGGGGCGCGCATCGACGCGCCTTTCAGAAACCACATTCCAGGAGAACCGCCCATGATGCCAGTCCGTCGCGACGTGCATCCTCACCTGCCGGCTGATCGCATCAGCAACTGGCACGAGCGAGGCCCGCACGTGACCCACTTCCTGAACGCGCTGTCGATCTTCTTCCCGACCGGCGAGCGCTTCTTCATGGACAGCGTGCGCAACTACCGCCATCTGGTGACCGACCCCGAACTGAAGCAAGCCGTGGCCGGCTTCATCGGGCAGGAAGCCATGCACACGCGCGAACACGTGCTGTACAACGACCTGCTCGATCGCGCCGGCCTGCCTGCCACGCGCATCGACCGGTTTATTGGCAAGTTCCTGAACGTGCTGCGCAAGTACACGCCCAAGTCGCACCAGTTGGCCGTGACCGTGGCGCTCGAGCACTACACCGCCATGCTGGCCGGCCAGGTGCTTTCACATGAAGATGGCCTGGGCCGCAATTCGGAACCCGGCTATCGCCAGGTCTGGCTGTGGCACGCCATGGAAGAGACCGAGCACAAGGCCGTCAGTTACGACGTATGGAACCTGGCCATCAAGCCGGGCGTCGGCCGATACCTCACGCGCACGCTGACGATGTTGGTGACGACCGTTACCTTCTGGGCGATGGTGTTCTACGTGCACTTGCGGCTGATCTTTGCGGATCGCACCGTCAAGCACAAATTCCTCGGCCTCGGTAAGGCGTTCCATTTCCTGTGGATTCACCCGGCGCCGCTGCGCAAGATCATCCCGGAATTCTTCGACTTTTTCCGGCCCTCATTCCACCCTTGGGATGAAGACAACCGTGACGCACTTGAACGCCTACCCAAGCTGATCTCGGAAATTGAAGCGTACGCCGCTGCAAACGGCGAAGCGCCGTCGCCGTCGATCCGCCGCAAGCTGTCGACGGCGGGCGCGGCCGGATCTTGAGCAGGCATTCAAAACGCCTGCAGCACCCGTCATATCGGGATCAAACTAGAAATAGATCAGGCGCGCCCCACGCATGGGCGCGCTGGAGACACTAACCTTTGTCCGGCCCGGGCGCGCTGCCCGGCGGTTCGTGCATGTGCTCGATGACCTGCGCCACGCGGTCGCCCAGGTATTTGTTGGCGGCCGTCTCAAGTGCGCGCATCAGCTCGGCTTCGACTGCCACCAGCGCCAGCGGACGGATGCGCCAGATCACGTCGACCAGACGCGGCACGTCTTCGACCGGCGGCAGATCGCTGCCGTACTTGTCGAGTTCGCGCACGACCATGGAGACAAGATCGTCGGCCACCGCCTGCGTATGCGGCCGGGCACGCTCGATGATGTCGAGCACTTCAACAAGCGGGAAACCGGCCTTTGCCATCTGCGCGCCGGCCAGCAGCGCCTTCGGGCTGCGCGCCAGATAGCCGAGGCCATCGGGCTCAAGCAGGCCGAGCGAGATGGCCCGCGCCAGCGCCTGACGCGACATGGCACGGCCAAACAGCTTGGCAAGCGCCAGGAGCGAGTAGTGCTTGGGCGACTCGTCCGACCAGGGGCTCGCGATGGCCGATTCGAGCCCGAGGATGGAGCGCAGGTCATGGCCCTCGACGATGGCCTTGAGCAGCTCCTGGATGTTGGAGAGCGTGTAGCCGCGCCCGAGCAGATGATTGATGAGCTTAAGCCGCCCCAGATGCGCCTGCGTGTAGATGCCCACGCGGCCGCGCCGCTCGGGCGGATCGATCAGGCCGCGGTCCTGATACGAGCGGACGTTGCGGACAGTGGTTTCAGCCGCGCGCGCCAGTTCATCGATGGTGAACTCGCGGGCGGGCGGAGTGGCAGGCGGACCGGCGTCGCCGGTTGGTTTGCGGGCAGGCATGCAAAAAATTCTACACGAGCGCGGCGACAGACCGCGTCGGTGACCGGAACGTTTCCGGTGCGTTTCTCACGACGAGGAGACCGTCGATGTGGGACTTGACCTTGCGTCATCGAAATAGCGCGCTGCGGGCCGCGGGCGCGGTGGTTGCGGCGCTGCTTCTGCAAAGCTGCGCCACCGCCGGCGATGGCCACGGCGCCATCGAAGCCGACAAAGCAAAGCAGTTGGAAGATGCACGCGCGCAGGCGCGGGCGCCATTCCAGTCAGGCAATCTCGCCACGCGCGAGGTGCGGCCCGCCACGCTGCGCGATTCGGGCCAGCCTGACGCGATCTCGTATCTGCGTCATGTCGATTTCCGCTTCGATGGCGGCGTGGGCTTCCTGGTCGATCAGCTCGCGCTGCGCATGGTGCCGCGTGCACCGGGCGATCCGGTGTGGCTCGACGATGTGTCGTCGTACACGCTGCAGCCGGTGAGCGGTTCGGTGCGCGTTACGGCCGAGAGCATGGCCGCGCTCTTCAACACCGTGGTGTTTGCGCGCGGGCCGGGTGAAGATCCGCCGCTGCGCGGCTTCAGCTTCTCGCTTGATGACGGCACGCTCGACATGCGCGCCGAGATGCGCCGGCGCGGCGCCTGGGTGCCGATCGAGCTGCGCGGCCCGCTGGTGTTGCGCGATCCGCAGACCATCGTGTTCCACCCCAACGTGATCAAGGTGCGCGGGCAGGACGCCGGCGCGCTGATGGGCGCGGCGCATATCGAACTGGCCGATCTGTTGCCGGTATCGACGCCTGCCGTGCAGCTGACTGGCAGCGAAATCGTCATGCAGGTGCCCAAGCTGTTTCCGCCGCCCGCGCTGGAGTTGAAGCTCTCCGCCATTCGCGTCACGCGCGACGGGCTGCTCATGCAGATCGGCGATGGCAACCCGCAGATGCCGCCGCTGGCCCACGCCGCCGACGCGCAGCGCCCGTACATCCTCTTCCGCGGCGGTGACATCCGCTTCATGCGCTCGATGCCGATGAACGCGCGCATCGATATCGTCGTGGCCGACCCGGCCAAACCCTTCGTGTTCAACCTGTACCGCTATCGCGACCAGCTTGTCGCGGGGTCGCTGCGCTTCTCGCCGGATGGCGGCATTCGCGTGCTGATGCCGTCGTTCGACACCCTCGCCGCTGCCAAAGCCGCCAAGGCAACAGCAATTGCCAAAGCAGGCAAGCCTGCCCTGCAACTCGCCAAGAGGACCGCGCCATGATCGCCCACGCCTTCGCTCTCGCTGCCGTGATGCTGCGCCTGGCGCTGGTGACGCTTGGCCTGACCGGGCTGCTCGCCAGCGCACTCGCCCGCGCCGCCGAGCCGCCGATGGCCAACGCCCAACGCAAGGAGTTGACGACGGTACGCCAGCAATGGGCGCAGCGCTGCGATCCGTCCTCCGGCGCGCCCAATGCCAGCGGCCCCGCCGTCGCGCGTGACTCCGGCACCGCACCGCCCGTCGTGCAGATGCGCGATGTGGACTTCCGCATCACCGGCGACATCGGTTTCCACGTGCATCAACTGACCGCGCAGCTCGTGCCACACAAGCCGGGGCAGCCCGTCGACATGGACGACCCGGGGCAGTTCGACATCCGCATCCTCGGCGGCGAAGTGACGGTGCCCAAGGAGTCGCTCGACGCGCTGTTCAACCGGTATCTGCTCGACTATTCGCCGCGCTCGCTCAATGCGCTGTCGCTCACGCCCGGCGACGGCGTGCTAGACGTGTCGGGGGGGCTGAAGCTTCGCAACCATTTTCCCGGCGTGTGGCTGCCGTTCGGCATGCGCGGCACATTGGCGCTCAAGGAATCGCGCTTTCTCGTCTACACGCCCACCGAGGCACGCGTGATGGGCATCCAGACGCTGGCGCTGCTCAAGAGGACGGGGCTGGAGCTGTCGCAGCTTGCGCCGCTAAATCGCACCGGCGCCAAGCTGGATGGCAACGACATGGTGCTGGACCAATACACGGTCTTCCCGCCGCCGCGCCTGGTCGGTCAGATGAAGACGGCGCGTGTTACGCCGGACGGGCTGGTACTCGGGTTCGGCCCCGCGCCCGCCATGTGTGCGCCGGCGCCAACCGACGCCGCGAGCCGCATCTGGATCCAGTCCGGAGACCTGAAGATGTACAACGTGCTGGTCGCCAACAGCCGCATTCTCGTGACCGATACATCAACACGCGGGCCGCTGCGCTTCGACCTGTACCACTACCGCGAGGCCGCCGCGCGCGGCACCACGCGCATGGACGCGGACGGCACGCTGCGCGTCGACCTTGCGCCGGCGGCGGCCGTTCAGTAACGTCATCGTCAGCGCACTACTTTTGGCACACGGCGCGCAGGATCGCCTCCCCCTCTGAGCGCGGCACGACGGCCTCCCAGCGCGGGCCGTCGATGGTCTTGGTGAGCACCGTGCCGTGCTGGCTGTCCTGGATCAGCGCACTGACCGGCAGGATTCGCCCCTCCTTGCAGTCGTAGACGGACGTGCGCGTATCGTATTGATACGCCTTGCCGTCCGACAGCTTGCGCGGCGCGTCATAGGCGTCGCGCGTGGTGGCGCGCACGGTGCCATCCGCGTTGCGCTCGATGGAGTCTTTGTCCAGATAGAGCGAGCCGCTGTTGTTCGCCAGCGGGGCCAGCTTGACCCAGTTGTCGGC
This sequence comes from Ralstonia pickettii, assembly GCF_016466415.2. NCBI lineage: Bacteria > Pseudomonadati > Pseudomonadota > Betaproteobacteria > Burkholderiales > Burkholderiaceae > Ralstonia > Ralstonia pickettii. Next base: position 2,977,557 of record NZ_CP066771.1, read on the forward strand.
CGCCATGGCTGTCGAGCCACCCATTGCCAGCGCAGCCGCCACCCAGTAGATCAGCGTCGTTCGTTCCGTTCGCATCGCAACCTCCGTTTGCCTCATTGCACAGACGTATGCGCGGCGCAGCAGCATGGCTGCATCGTTCTCCGCACATCAAAAAATGCGTAGCAAACGGCATGCCCCGCGCGTGACAGTGCTGCGGCAGTGTCAAGTCCTGCCATAGGTTGACACAGTGCTCAGTCAGCGAGCGCCCGATGCACCGCATCGGGCGTTTTGTATTTCAAGGCCAGATGAGGCCGTTCGTGGTTGTAGATATGCACGGCCTGCGCCACCATGCGTGCGGCCTGCTCTAGGTCGGCGGGGCGCTTGAGCAGCAACTCCCCTTTGAGGATGCCGTTGACCCGTTCGGCCAGGGCATTCTGGTAGCAGTCGTAGCCGTCGGTCATGGAGCACGTGATGCCGTGCCGCTGATGGATGCGCTGGTACTCGGCTGAACAGTATTGGATGCCCCGATCCGAGTGATGAACCAGAGGCTGTCGCGTATGGCGCGTCTTCAGCGCCATCTTCAACGCCTGGGCGACCGACTCGGCATGCAGGCTGTCATGCACGCGGTAGCCCACGATCTTGCGCGAGTAGGCGTCAGTCACCAGACTCAGGTACGCACAGCGCTGGGCGGTCGGCAGATAGGTAATGTCGGCCACCCAGACCTGCTCCGGCCCGGTGGGGATGACCTGGTTCGGGCCGTCCTTGAGCAGATTGGGATGGCGCCGGAAGCGATGATGACTGTGTGTGGTCTTGTGATACGCCCGCTGCGGCACGACCAGCAGCCGGGCTGCACGCAGGATATCGAACAGGCGATCCCGGCCAACCTGGATGCCTGCCTCGGCCAGGGGCGTGCGCAGCACGTGCTGGAGCTTGCGCGTACCCAAGCGCGGCTGGCGCAGCCGTAAGTGGTTGACCAACGCACAGACCTTGGCCTCACGCGCGCTTTGCCGTGTCTCGCTTTGCTGGCGTTTGTAGTACGCCTGGCGGCTGATGCCAATGTAGCGGCAGGCCCTGCCCACACTCAGCCCTTGGACGAGCTTTTGCGTGAGGACCTGCCCGAAGGCTTTTTTACGACGCGCGCCCCATGCTCTTTCTGGATCACGTCGATCACCGCCTCGAACAGGCGTGCCTTCTCTTGGGCCTCCCGCAACTGCACTTCCAATTCCTTGATGCGCTGCTCTGGCGTGAGCGACTTGCGCTGGCTGCTTTGATTTTCCATCGTGGTTTTGGCCTCCGCTGAGGCGCTCCAGTCCTGTCGTCCGTGCTTGCGCAACCATACCAGCACCGTCGAGCGACCCTGAATGCCATAGCGTCGCTGTGCCTCTTTGTAGGTCAGCTCGCCTTTTTCCACCTGCTCAACCACTGCCAACTTAAAAGCCAGCGTGTAGTCCCTCTGCGTTCGCTTCTTCTGCCCTTCCATCTTGACGCTCACTCCCTGTCGGGGAAAAAGTGTCAACCTTATTCAGGACGGGTCACAGGCAACAAAAAAGCCCGCTCGAGGCGGGCTTCTTCACGAATGCAGAGCGGCTTACTTGGCAGCAGCGGCCATGTAGTCGACGGCGGCTTTCACATCGTCGTCAGAGCCGGCGTAAGTGCCCTTGGGCGGCATCGCGCCCTTGCCGTGCAGCGCCGAGTCATACAACTTGGCCTTGCCTTGGGCAATCCGCGGCGCCCAGGCGGCCTTGTCGCCAAACTTCGGCGCGCCAGCCACACCGGCGGCGTGGCACATCTGGCACGTCGAATCGTAGACCTTCTTGCCAACTTCGCCCGCCGAGGCTTGCGGTGCGGCGGCTGCAGCCGGCGCGACCGGTGCTGCTGCCGGTGCCGGCGCAGCAGCGGCCGGAGCCTGTGCTGCCGCCGGTGCGGATGCATCCGGCGCCGCTGCCTGAGCCGGTGCTGCGCCCGCGCCTGCCGGGGCGGCCGGTTCCTGCAGCTTGCCACCGGCCGAGTTGGCCATGTAGACGATGGCACGCTCGATTTCGTAGTCGCTCACATCATCGGGCGACGTGCCGCCGCGTGCGGGCATGCCCCCCTTGCCGGCCAGCGCCACCTTCGTCAGGCCATCCAGGCCCTGCGGCAGCCGCGGACCCCAGCTTGCCGCATCGCCAAATTTCGGCGCGCCGGCCACGCCTGCAGCGTGGCAGGTCGCGCAGACTTCCTTGTAGAGCTGCTCGCCAGTCTTGAAAACGCGCGGTGCGTTCGGGTCTTTCAGTTCGAGTTGTGCAACGGGCTTGATGCGATCGTTGACGGCCTCTTCCGACATGCCGGAACCGCCTGCGCCTTCCCGGGCGCCCAGGCCAACGTAATTGGCCAGCAGGATGATGATGAGGATGGGAACGGCAAAGGCGGCGATGACCGCGATGATCAGCTGCTTGGGGGTCTTGATCAGAGGCTCGTGTTCGTCGTGTTGCGCGTCGCTCATGCTCAACTCTCAGGATGGTGGAACCGCTCTTGGAGCCCTCGGAGCGCCGCCGGCAAGGTCACGAGCATCGCCGGCAGTGCGTGGGGGCCGCATTGGATCGCGATGAGGGCAGGAAGACCATGGCGATGCAATCGCCGCGTCGGCCCAGACAGACCTGTCCCCGTCTTTCTTCTGGCAAATAACGCGCGATTATATCCGCAATGCTTTGGCCTTTGACACGCGGGACAGCCCTAGGCGCCGCTTTTCGACCTGCGTCAAAAACCCAACGAAACGTTGTAGCAGCAGGCGTCATACCCAGGGGCTCACAGGGCTGCGATGGACGCTTGCGCCCAAATGCGCTATCCTGTGGGGCTTCCTTTTCGGCGCGTTCTGCGCCGATATGCGCCCGTAGCTCAATGGATAGAGTACTGCCCTCCGAAGGCAGGGGTTGCTGGTTCGATCCCAGCCGGGCGCGCCAAACATCAAAGATTAAGCCAAACTTGTACGGTTTCCCTTTCAGAACCGCGCTTCTGCTGGAACGTGCTGTTTGCCTGTTTCCGAACCGTGTCCAGTCCCCCTGCATTTTTTGATTCCTCGATCGCGCTGCGGGCACACTGAAAATCACCACCCATCAGGATTCGAACCGTGAGCCGATATTGGAGCGATATCGTTCAGCAACTTGTGCCCTATGTCCCGGGCGAGCAGCCGGACATCGCGCGGCCCATCAAGCTGAACACCAACGAGAACCCGTACCCGCCGTCGCCGCGCGTGGTGGCGGCAATCTCTGCAGCACTGGGCGAGACGGGCGACAGCCTGCGCCGTTATCCCGATCCGCTCTCGCGCCGGCTGCGCGAGACGGTCGCCGCGCATGTCGGCCTCCGGCCGGAACAGGTTTTTGCCGGCAACGGGTCGGACGAAGTGCTGGCGCACGTCTTTCAGGCGCTGCTCAAGCACGACAAGCCGCTGCGCTTTCCCGACATCTCATACAGCTTCTATCCGACCTACGCGCGGCTGTACGGCGTGCAGCACGAAGTGGTGCCGCTGGCAGACGATTTCTCCATCCGCGCCGACGACTATCTTGACGACGCAGGCGGCGTGCTGTTCCCGAACCCGAACGCTCCGACCGGCCACGCGCTGCCGCTGGCGGAGATCGAGCGGATCGTCGCCGCGAACCCGTCGTCGGTCGTAGTGGTCGATGAGGCTTATGTGGATTTCGGCGCGAAGTCCGCCATTGCGCTCATCCACCGCTATCCCAACCTGCTGGTTGTGCACACGACGTCGAAGTCGCGCTCGCTGGCCGGCATGCGGATCGGCTTCGCGTTCGGGCACGCGGCGCTGATCGAAGCGCTCAACCGCGTGAAAGACAGCTTCAATTCGTATCCGCTGGACCGCCTTGCGCAGGCGGCCGCCCAAGCGGCTTACGAAGACGATGCGTACTTCCGCACCACGTGCGCACGCGTGGTGGCAAGCCGCGTGCGACTGACGCAAGCGCTGCAGGCGCTGGGGTTCGAAGTCGTGCCGTCGATGGCGAACTTTGTCTTCGCCCGGCATCCGGCCCACGATGCGGCTACGCTCGCGGCGCGCCTGAAAGAGCAAGCCATCTTCGTGCGCCACTTCAAGCTCGCACGCATCGACCAGCATCTGCGCATCACCGTCGGCACCGACGATGAATGCGACGCATTCTTAAACGCATTGCGGGGTCTACTGAAGTAAGTACGCACGCGCGTGCGGCAAATTGCCACCGGGGTCGGCCAGCCATTTGGGGGGCGGCGCCCCGCGCTGACGGCTGCACGTCCCGATCGCACGGTGCATGTGGGTACCTGCGCGGCATGGCACGGCGCCGATCGAAGGCCACGAACATCCGCGATTGCTGCGCTCAGGTATGGGGAACATTGACCGGACGCAGATGCCGCCGCCCGATTGCTGTGCCAGAATGCACAAGCGGGTAAACGGCGCGCCGACGCCGTCCGCTGTCCCCTAGGGCGAGCCTGAGCACTGCGCGGGCGGCACGGGACGCCACACAACACACTCCCACAAAAGGAATCAGCATGTCCAATCGTCGTCAATTCCTGAAGAGCATCCCCATCGTGGCCGCCGCGGGCGCCGTCATGTCGATGTCGGACCTGGCACTGGCTGCACCGATGGTGGCGGAAACCGATCCGCAAGCCAAGGCACTGGGCTACGTGGCTGACACGACCAAGGCCGACAAGGCCAAGTTCCCGAAGCACACGCCGGATCAGCACTGCGGCAACTGCGCCCTGTACCAAGGCGGTACGGCTGCGCAAGGCGGCTGCCCGCTGTTCGCCGGCAAGGACGTCGCCAACAAGGGCTGGTGCAGCGCCTGGGCGAAGAAGGCCTGAGCGAAGCAGCCTCGCCCCATGAAAAACGGACCCTGCGGGGTCCGTTATTCATGGGCACTCGCTCTACAATGCCTGCCATGCCGTTCACATTCACACCCACTGTCCTCGTCATCGATGACGAACCGCACATCCGGCGCTTCGTGCGCGCGGCGCTGGAAGAGGAAGGCTGCGAAGTCCACGAAGCCGACCGCGTCGAGCGCGGCCTGATCGAAGCGGGCACGCGTCAGCCGGATGCGGTGATCCTCGATCTCGGCCTGCCCGATGGCGACGGCATGCAGCTGATTCGCGAGTTGCGCACCTGGACGGAAGTGCCGGTGCTCGTGCTTTCGGCCCGCGTGGATGAGCGCGACAAGATCGAAGCGCTGGATGCGGGCGCGGATGATTACCTGACCAAACCCTTCGGCGTGGGCGAACTGGTTGCGCGCCTGCGCGTGCTGTTGCGGCGACATGCCAAGCGCGGCGAAGACGGCGGCAGCGTCATCCGCTTCGGCGAGGTGGAAGTCGACCTGGCGCGCCGCCTGGTCAGCCGCAACGGCGAGGCGGTGCATCTCACCCCGATCGAATACCGGCTGCTGGCGGTGCTGCTCGGCCGCCGCGGCACCGTGATGACGCACCGCGAGCTGCTGCGCGAAGTCTGGGGCCCGGCGCATTCCGACAGCAGCCACTACCTGCGCATCTACATGGGCCATCTGCGCCACAAGCTGGAACGCGATCCGGCGCGGCCCGAACACCTGCTGACCGAAGTCGGCGTGGGGTACCGGTTTACGGCGTAAGCCGGCTCACTGTTCCTTGATGCCGGCGGCGCGCACGATGCGGCCGTTGCTGTCGTATTCCGCGCGGATGGCCGCGGCAAATTGCTCGGCGGTGCCGCCCGCCGGCACCACGGCGGCCTGCGTGAGGCGCTCGCGCAGATCGGGCGCGGCCAGCGCCTTGTTGATCTCGGCGTTCAATCGGGCAATCACGGGGGCCGGCGTCTTGGCGGGCGCGAACACGCCGAAGGTCGACGCCATATTCGCCTTGGCGTAACCCAGCTCGGTGAAGGTCGGCACATTAGGCAGCGCATCGAGCCGGTGCGGCGCACCCACCGCGAGCGGGCGCAGCTCGCCGCTCGTGATGTGTTGCATCAGGGTCCGGCCGACGTTGGTCGACATGACTTCAACCTGGCCGCCCAGCGCATCGGTCAGTTGCTGGCCACCGCCCTTGTACGGGATGAGCGTGATATCCACACGCGCCTGCGACTTGATCTGCTCCAGCGCCAGATGCCCCACCGTACCGAGGCCCGATGTCGACCAGCGGATCGAACCTGGCTTGGCCCGCGACTGGCTCAGCATGTCGGCAAAGCTCTTGCCGGTGAACGAAGGCGTGCCCAGCAGGATCATCGGTGCGTACATGACATTGGCCACGGGCGCGATGTCTTTCTGCGGGTCGTACGGCAGCTTGCCGAAATGCGGATTGAGCGTCAGCGGGCTCACCGACGAAAAGCCCAGCGTGTAGCCATCCGGAGCCGCCTTGGCTACGGCGTCCATGCCGATGCTGCCGCCGGCACCCGCCCGGTTTTCCACCACCACCGGCTGGCCCAGTTGCGCCGACAGCTTTTCACCGAGCGCACGCGCCACGTTGTCGGAAATGCCGCCGGTCGGGTACGCGACGATGATGCGGATCGGCTTGGCCGGATAGTCCTGCGCTTGCACCGGCGCAGCAGCAAGCAACGGCAGACCGGCGCACAGTAGCGCAGCAGAAGCAATCAGACGACGGCGGGCAGTACGTGCGGAAGTCATGGCGCAATGTCGGAGGAAAGAAACGGAAAGAAACATTGTAGGCCGATGCCCAGGCAAGCTCGCCCCGGCGAAGTACAAAAACGGCAGGCAAAAGAAAAGGCGCCCGAAGGCGCCTTTTCCGTTCCCAATCGAGTGACAGCGTCGATTAGAAGATGTGGCGGATACCCACGCCAACGCTCGTCTGGTTCGACTTGCCAACGCCGGTTGCGTTGCCGCCACCCGACAGTTCCGGCAGAGCTGCGTCCTTGACCTTGTTGTAGTCGACCGTGCCATACACTTGCGTGCGCTTGGACAGGGCGTACTCGGCCAGCAGAACACCGGTGTAGCGCTTGCCGTCGTTGCCGGCGGTCAGAGCAGCGTTGTTAATGCTGTCGTAGTAGAACGCGCCCGTCAGAGCCAGGGCCGGGGTGATGTTGTACGTCACGCCCAGGATGCCGACGTGGTCACGACGCTTCGTGGCGCCCGGGGTCAGGCCAGCGCCCGAGGTGGCGTTGCCGTAGATGTTCAGGCCAAAGGCGCTGCCGCCGACGCAGTTTGCCGAGCTGTTCACGCAACCCGTGGCGTCGCTGCTGTCGATGTAGCCTGCGAACAGCTTGGCCGCAGCGATGGTGTAGTTACCACCGATACCCCAAACGGTTTGCTTGTTGCCAGCAATATCCTTGTGCTGCTGTGCGAATGCGCCGATGTAGGCCGGGCCGAATTCATAGGCCACCGTGCCGCCAACGTACGAGTTCTGGCTTGCTGCACCCGGAACTTCGCCAAAGCCGTAGGCCAGGCCGACCGACAGGCCGTTCCACTTGCCTTCGTACTTCAGCATGTTCGATTCACGCAGACCGGTCAGGCCGTAGTACATCCACGAGTTGCCGTCATAGTTACCCACGCCCAGCGGGTCGAAGTTGCCGCCCGTCGTGAAGCCGAAGTTGTATTGACGACCCAGGGTGATGGTGCCCAGGTCCTTGTTCGACAGACCCACGAACGACTGACGGTTGAACAACGTACCAGCGCTGCTCATCTTGCCAGTGGCCGAGTTGAAGCCGCTTTCCAGCACGAACAGAGCCTTGGTGCCGCCGCCCAGGTCTTCCGAGCCCTTCAGGCCCCAGCGGCTGTTCGACACAGCGCCGCTTTCCATCTGGGTCACGCTGTTGCCAGCTTGGTTGGCGTTGTTGATGTAGTGAATGCTGGTATCGACAATACCGTACAGCGTCACGCTCGATTGGGCGTAGGCAGAACCTGCGAACAGGGCGCCAACTGCAACCAGAATGGCAGACTTTTTCATGTGGGCTCGTAATAAAAGAGTTGTCTCAAACCGCCCGACCCCGTGTGCATGAGGTTGGGCTCCTCCGTTTCCTTACTTCCGTGTCGGAAGTGCCGCGCAAATTTAACAAAAGCCCATATGCGCGGCAAAGCAATTCACGGAATCGTTCTACCAAGTGTGGTAAGCACGCATCGCTCTTAATGCACTGCACCAAATCGGCCTATCGAAAGGCTTGCGGGCTGGAGATGCCCTGCTGTGGTGCATCAAAGCCGAGCACGGGCTTTCAACCGATCTCTTGTTTAGACAAAAAGGTTGGGGAATGAACGGAGGCGCTACGCCATTGGCGCGCCTTTGAACGCCGTTCGCGCTGACTTGCATCATTTCGGCGCCGACAACGAACCGTTCGTCGCACCACCGTGGATACGGTATGCCCTCTGACCTAGGCTGTAGACCGTGGCAAGACAGCAAATGACCACGCCTAAAACAGTACCGAAAATCAGTTGAAGAAGGAGTTCGCCATGCGACTCAAGCAGATGGGGTTGGCCGCCATGCTGGCGGTCGGGGCCCTCGCGGCGGGCAGCGCTTGGGCGCAGGCCACCCGCGTGGAAGTGTTCGGGCAGGATGCACGCGCCGAACGGTTCGACGTCTATAGCGATGGTGCCCGCACCGGACGCTTCGACACGTATACCGAGGGCGCGCGCAGCGGCCGCTTCGATCCGTATTCGGACGGCATGCGCAGCGACCCGGCCGGCCGCTCTCGCGAAGCCGGCGGTACAGTCTACGGGTATCCGGTTCCGAATTGATGCGCCCAACGGCATAACGGCATTCGCCGCGTTCGCCGCGTATTGAGCAGTTACGGGCCGGTCTCCAGGCATCCTCCGTTTTCCGCCTCTTGGCCCACTCTGGCCCCGCTGGTGATGCGCCAGCGGGGCTTTTTCATATGCTCAGATGAGCTTGTCGAGCGTGATCGGCAATTCGCGCACGCGCCGGCCGGTGGCGTGATAGACGGCATTGGCGATGGCTGCCGGCACGCCCGTGATACCGATCTCGCCGATGCCCTTGGCGCCGAGCGGGTTGATGTGCGGGTCCGCCTCATCGAGCACGAGGATGTCGATGTCGGGCACATCGGCGTTGACGGGCACGTGGTACTCCGCCAGGTTGTTGTTGACGATACGACCGTAACGCGGGTCCAGCAGGCTCTCTTCGAACAGCGCCATGCCCATGCCCCAGACGATGCCGCCCATGAGCTGGCTGCGGCCGGTCTTGGCATTGAGCAACCGCCCCACGCCGTAGCTGCCGACGATGCGCGAGACGCGGACCACGCCCAGATCCGCATCGACATGCACCTCGACAAACACCGCACCGAACGAGTGCATTGAGAACTTCTGCTTTTCCTCGCCCGGCTGCACCTTGGCGGTCACCTCGATGGGACGGCCGTAGCGGGCGACCACGGCAGCCACGGGCTCGCGCGCACCGCTGCGGGCGCTGAGGAAGCCGTCGGCCACGGTGACCTCGTCTGCAGCGAGCCCGTGCAGCGGCGAGCTGGCATCGGCAACGGCTGCGGCAATCAACGCATCGCGCGCCTGCGTGCCCGCAGCCTGCACGGCGGGCGAGACGCTGGCCGCGCTCTGCGATCCGCCCGACACCGGCGCCTCGGGCATGCGCGTGTCGCCCAAGCTGAAGTGCACGCGGTCGACCGGCACGCCCATGGCATCCGCCGCTACCTGCGTCATCACCGTGTAGGTGCCGGTGCCCAGATCCTGCGAGCCCGATTCGACCTGCACCGTGCCGTCCGGCAGGTAGCGCGCGGTGGCGGCCGCGGCACTGCGGTTTGCGGGGTACGTGGCCGTGGCCATGCCCCACCCGACACGTGTATTGCCCTGGCGCATGCTGCCCGGTTGGGGATTGCGACGTGCCCAGCCAAAGCGCTCGGCGCCGGCGCGATAACACGCCGCCAGCGATTTGCTCGACCACGGGAGGCGTTTTTCCGGGTCCTGTACCGCATCGTTGCGCAGGCGCAGCTCCACCGGGTCGATACCGAGCGCGTAGGCCATCTCATCCAGTGCCACTTCCAGTGCGAACGTACCGGTGGCTTCGCCGGGCGCCCGCATGAACGTCGGCGTGCCGATGTTGAGGCGCGCGAGCCGATGCGTCGTCCGCTGGTGGGGCGTGTCGTAGAGCATGCGGGTCACGACGGCGCAGGGCTCGGTCCAGTCTTCAATCATCGACGTGGTGGTCAGCGAGTCGTGAGAGATGGCGGTGAAGCGGCCATCGGGGCCGGCGCCCAAGGCGATGCGCTGCTCGGTGCGCGGGCGCCCGCCGACCGGGCCGAACATCTGCGGCCGCTCCAGGACCAGCTTGACGGGCCGCCCGGCCTGGCGCGCGGCCATCGCCGCCAGCACCACATGCGACCACACCGAGCCCTTGCAGCCGAACCCGCCGCCCACGAACGGGCACACCACACGGAGTTTGTCAGGCGACAGGCCAAGCGTCTTGGCGACGGTGCGGCGCACACCCGAGACGTACTGCGTGCTGTCGTACAACGTGAGGGAATCGCCCTCCCACACCGCGATGGTCGCGTGGGGCTCCATGGGGTTGTGCGTTTCCATGGGCGTACCGTAGACGGCCTCGATGCGCTGCGCCGCTTGCGCCATGCCGGCGGCCAAATCGCCGCGCATGGTATCGGCCGACTGCCCCTGCACCTTGCCGGGCGAGTGCGCATCGGCGCGGGCGGTTTCGAAATCGAGCCGCGCCGCCTGCTGCGCAACCTCCACGCGCACCATGCGCGCTGCGGCCTGCGCATGTTCCAGCGTGTCGCCCACCACTAGCGCGACGGGCTGGCCGTTGTAATGCACCTGATCGTCCTGCAGCAACGAGAGCACGCGTCCGGCCGGTGGTTCCAGCGCGGGCTTGCCATCGTTTGGCAAGCGCGGCGCGTTCTCGTGCGTCATCACCAGCAGCACGCCGGGCATGGCCTGCGCGACGTGCGCATCGACCCGGCTGATCCGGCCGGCGGGCACCGTGCTTTGCACCAGCACCGCATGTACCAGACGCGGCACCTGAAACTCGGCGGAGTAGCGTGCCTGGCCCGTGACTTTAAGCAGACCGTCAGTGCGATCCAGCGGTTGGCCGACGTTGCTCATGCCACACCTCCAGTCGGGTCGGAAGCCACGGTTAGCGCGCGCGCCACTGCACGCTGTGTGAGCGGCACCTTGAAACCGTTGTCGCGCAATGGCTGTGCGCCCTGCACGGCCAACGCGCCGGCCTGGGCAAACAACTGCGCGTCCAGCACCTGCCCCGCCAGCATCTGCTCGGCCGCATGCGCACGCCACGGCTTGTGCGCGACGCCGCCCAGCGCGATGCGCGCCTCCCGGATCGTCCGCCCATCCGCTTGCAACGCCAGCGCCGCAGCCACCGACACCAGCGCAAACGCATAACTGGCACGGTCGCGCACCTTCAGGTAATGCACGTGAGGGCCGAACACGGGCGGCGGCAGATCGATGGCGACGATCAACTCGCCGGGCCCGAGCGTCGTGTCGATCTCGGGATGCGCTTCCGGCAGCCGATGGAACGCTTCGAACGGGATACGCCGCTCACCGCGCGCGCCGTGCACCACCACCGTGGCGTCGAGCGCGGCCAAGGCGACAGCCATGTCGGACGGATGCGTCGCCACGCAGGCCTCGCTGGCGCCGAGGATGGCGTGCATGCGATTGAAGCCCTCGCGCGCGGCACAGCCGGAACCGGGCTGCCGCTTGTTGCACGCCGGGTACGCCGTGTCGTAGAAGTAATGGCAACGCGTGCGCTGCATCAGGTTGCCGCCGTTGGTGGCCATGTTGCGCAGTTGGCCAGACGCGCCCGACACAATCGCTTCGCTCAGGAGCGGATAGCGCGAGCGCACCAGCGGATGCGCCGCCGTATCGGCATTGCGCGCCATCGCGCCCAGGCGCAGGCCACCGTCGGGCAACGCGCGAATCTGCGCCAGCGGCAGGCGGCTCACGTCCACCAGCCGCTGCGGTTGCTCGACGCCGCCCTTCATCAGGTCCAGCAGATTCGTCCCCCCGCCGATATAGCGCGCGCCCGGCTCGTTGCCCAGGCGCACGGCGGCCTCGACGGAAGATGCACGGTCATAAGCAATCGATTGCATGACGGCTCCTCAGGCAACGTTGCCCGACTTGGCGGCCACTACACGAATTGCCGCCACGATGTTGGGGTACGCGCCGCAGCGGCAGAGGTTGCCGCTCATACGCTCGCGTATTTCGTCTTCGGTCAGCGCAACGGCGCCGTCATTGCCGAGCGCCGCGGGCGACGTGACGGCGCTCGGCATGCCGCGGCCCGCCTCTTCCAACACGGCGACAGCCGAGCAAATCTGCCCCGGCGTGCAATAGCCGCACTGGAACGCGTCGTGTTCAAGAAAGGCCGCCTGCACCGGATGCAGCGCCGCGCGGTCAACCACGCCTTCATGCGCATGCGCCAACCCTTCAACGGTGGTGATGGCCTCGCCCTCGTGCATGATCGCCAGGGTCAGGCAGCTGTTAATGCGCCGACCATTCACGAGGACAGTGCACGCGCCGCACTGACCGCGGTCGCAGCCCTTCTTGGTGCCGGTCAGGCCGAGCACCTCGCGCAGCGCATCGAGCAATGTGACACGCGGCTCTAGCGACAACGCATACGGCTTGCCGTTGATATTGAGGGACACGGGCCGCGCCGGTGCCAACGCCGCCGGACGTGCCGGGGCCGACGCATCAGTGCGCGCGCCCGCCGACTCGTACGGCAACGCAAGCGCCGACGCCGCGGCGGCCGCGCTCTGCAAAAAGCCACGCCGGCTGGGGCGGGCGGGTGATCCATCCGTTGCCTGGGAAGGGTCGCTCGATGCTGCGGAGGGATGTTCTGACATGACGCACGCTCCACCGGCCGGGCGGGCCGTAGCTGGGGACATGCGTCAGGGGAAAGCAAGCGGAATACCCGGCACCCGGGCGGTGGGAAGCCGCAGGACAGCGGCTTCGCGCAGGAGATGTGCTGCGGCGCGTGTAAGGCTTACGCGCCGCGTTGCAGTGCAGTTATTTGGTCAGGCCGACGCGATCGCGCGACACGTCCATGACCATGCGCGTCAGCAGGTACAGGCGCGGCACGATGGAGTTCAAGTCGACGTATTCGGCGTCGTTCGAGTGCGCGCCGAAGCTCGCCAGCCCAAAGCGCTCGATCACAGGCGCCTTGGTCTTGGACGCGGCAAACGCGGCATCGGTGCCGCCGCCTTCTGCCTTGTCGTCAATCTCCAGCGTCTTGCCGAGTTCGCCGTAGATCTTCTGGGCGTGCTCGGCCAACGCGCGCGACGCCGGCGTCGCTTCCAGCGGCGGGCGGCGGCGCTCGAACTTGGCCGTGACCTGCGTATCCGAGACCAGCTTGTTCTTGATGCGTTCGTTGACGGTCTCTTCCAGCTTGTCGGCATCGGCGGCCCGCAGCAGACGCACATCGGCCTGCGCGGTGGCGACGGCCGGGATCACGTTGCGGTTGGTGCCCGCTTGTGCCACCGTCCAGTTCACTTTCAGGCCGGTTTCGGGCTTGGACAGATCGCGCATCTGGAGCACCTGGTGCGACAGTTCGTACAGCGCGTTGCGGCCTTGCTCCGGTGCGCCGCCCGCGTGCGAAGCCTTGCCCTTTACATCAAGCAGGATCGCGCCGATGCCGCTGGTGGCCAGCGACAGCTTGTCCGACATCACGCGCGTGCCTTCGCACGAAAACACGGCGTCCTGCTCGGCGCCCAGCTTGGCCTGCATGGCCCGCGCGCCGGGCGAGCTGATTTCTTCATCGCCGTTGATCAGCACCGTGAGCGTGCCGTATTGCTTGAAATTGACGGCCTGCAGGATCGACACCGTGTGCAGGATGACCGCCACGCCGTTCTTGTCGTCGGCAATGCCCAGACCGTAGGCGCGGTCGCCGTCGATGCGGAACGGCTGCTGCGCGAGCATGCCCTTCAGGTAGACGGTGTCCATGTGCGCGATCAGCATGATGTTGCGCTTGCCCTCACCCTTGAAGCGCGCCAGCACCATCTTGCCGATCTTTTCGGGCGTGTCGGCCATGCGGTAGGCATGGTCGCTGGGGTCGATCAGCTTGACGTCGCCGCCCATGCCGCGCAGGCGCTCGGCGATCACGCCGGCAATCTTGTCCAGGCCTTCGATGTCCTTGCTGCCCGATTCGATCGAAACCAGCGTCTTCATGGTGTCGATCAGCGCGGGTTTTTCCTGCTGGGCGCGCTTGTAGATTTCAGCCGGCGGCACGGCGGCAGCGTGGCCGGCAGCCAGCGCACCGACCAGTGCAACGACGGCGAGCACGGCAGGGCGCAAACCCTTGGGCAACAACGGGGCTCTCATGGATGTTTCCTCACCTGTTCTTAGTTATGGTCTGCAACAAAACCGCGATTTTCTCACGCCAGCCTGAGGATTGCCCGAGGGCTATCCCACCTTCGGATAGGCACATGACACCGCGCAAAGGAATACTGATAGAGATGCGTAAAACGAAAGCGCGGCGCTGACACTCTCGCTACAATTGCTGCCATGCAATACATCCATGTCGTCAACGGCGATGTTGCCGGCGCCACGCTCAAACAGGCGCTCGCACAGGCTGGCCGCCCCGATTCCGTAGTCGTGCTGCGCGACGATCTCGCCGTCGGGCCGCTGGTCGACGTCGATAGCGTCGCCATGGCACGCTCCGGCTTCTGGCAGCGCGTGGCGCCCAACAGCAATATCGACTTCGCCGCCGAGATGCGCGACGCACTTGCGTCGCTCGCCGACCTGCGCGATGCCACCACGGAAGTCGCCATCTGGCACGGCCAAAGCGCGTCGGACCAGCTCATGCTGCGCCGGGTGGCGTTCCATCTGCACCAATCGCCCCAGCGCATCAATGAAGTCGGCATGGATGTGCGCGAACTTGAGGCCCCCAACGGTCAGGGCCCGCTGACCACCATCGGCATGTATTCGGGCGCCCGGCTGGCGCGGCGGTTTTCGACCATCGCCCCGGTGTCGGTGCTGCGCATCGGCCGCCTGGCCTACGAATGGCAGCAGACCGTGCGCGAGAACGCCGACACGCGGCTGTGGAAGGGCAACACGCTGGTGCCGGTGTCGTACGGCACCGTCGATGAAGTGATCCTGGAGCACGTTCCCACCGACTGGGCCAGCGCCCGCGACGTGGTCGGCAGCATCATGGGCGCCATCGACGGGCTGCTCGCCAGCGACTGGTTCGTCTTCTGGCGCTGCCGCGAACTGGTCGGCAACGGACAGTTGCTGCTGCGCGGCGAGGCCAATTCGCTCAGCACCTGCGAACTGCGTCGCAATGTGAGCGTGGCCGTGTAGGCGCCGCCCGGACCCTGGACCTGCCCCGAGGAGCGCCGCACAGCGCTCCTATTTCTTTGTTCGCGGTCAGCGCCTGAGGTCAGCCGTCTCGGCGCAGACCTGCGCGCGCGGGGCAATCGATCGGGGTGTCCGCGTCGCCACCGTCGCCTTCGTTGGCGAGATCGCTATCGGGCTGTGTGCCTTCCACGTCGCTGTGGTCGTCGCCCTCACCCCACGGCATGGCGGATTCGCGCAGGCGCTTGCGTTGGGTGCGGTCGCGCTGGAACATTTCCGCCAGTTCGTCGCGCCCTTGCTGCGCAAGCGACACCAGCTTCTTCTGATCGCGATAAACCGGGTAGACCTGCTCCATCGAATTGAGCGTATGGCGGCGGAACGTCTGCGCGATGCGGTGCGCTTCGTAAGGCTCCTTGCCCAGGCCTTCCAGTACGCGGCGGCTCAGCATGAGCGAGCCTTCGAACATTTCACGCTCGATCACCTCCACGCCTCGGTCGCGCAACTGGTAGACGTGCGACACGTTGCGCGCCCGCACGTACAGCTTCAGGTGCGGAAAGCGCTCGCGCACACGGTCGACCACTTCAAGGTTGGTTTCCATGTCGTCGATGGCGACGACCATCATGCTGGCCTTGTCGGCGCCGGCGGTTTCCAGCAGGTCCATGCGCGTCGCGTCGCCGTAGAAGACCTTGAAGCCGAAGCGGCGCAGCATGTCGATCTGATCCGGATCGTGATCGAGCACGGTGGCGCTATAGCCCTGGCTGTAGAGCATGCGGCCGACAATCTGCCCGAAACGCCCGAAGCCCGCGATGATGACCTGGTTGTCCTGCGGCTCGATGGCGTCGGGCGCGCGCTTCTTGCCGTCCATCATGCGCGGCACCAGCACCTTGTCGTGCAGCAGGAGCAGCAACGGCGTGGCGGCCATCGACAGTGCCACCACGAGGTTAAGCGCGGCGGCCGTCTCGTCGCCCAGCACGTTGCCGGCCACGCCGGGGCCGAACACCACAAACGCGAACTCACCGCCCTGTGAGAGCAGGAACGCAAACAGCCACGCCTGTCCGCGCGCAATGCCAAAGCGCGTGGCCAGGAGGCGCAGCGCGCCGATCTTCACGGCCAGGAACACCGCAACCAGGCCGATCACGGCCCACGGCTGGCGCATCAGCACGCCAAAGTCGATCGACATGCCCACGGCCAGGAAGAACAGACCGAGCAGTAGGCCCTTGAACGGCTCGATGTCGGTTTCGAGCGCGTGACGGTATTCGGAATCGGCCAGCAGCACGCCGGCAATGAATGCACCCAGCGCCATCGACAAACCGACGCTGTGCATCAGCAAGGCAATGCCCACCACCAGCAACAGCGAGAACGAGGTGAACATCTCCCGCATGTTGGTGCGGGCAATGGCGCGCAGCACGGGCCGCAGCACCGTGCGCCCGCCAAAGATCACGGCCGCCACCACGCCCACCGCCTTGGCCGCCGCCACCCAGCTATGGCCGCCGGAGGCATCGCCGGCGTCCGTCGCCAACAGCGGCAGCAGCGCGATCATCGGGATGGCCGCAATGTCCTGGAACAGCAGAATGCCGAAACTGGCCGTCCCGGCCGGCGTGCGCATCAAATTACGCTCGGTCAGCGTCGCCAGCGCGATGGCCGTCGACGACAGCGCCAGCCCCAGGCCGGCCACCACACCCGCACGCCAGGGGTGGCCCACCGCCATGACTGCCAGCCCCACGGCCAGCGCGCACACCATGAGCTGCAGCCCGCCGTATCCGAAGATGCTGCGCCGTAGCGACCACAGCCGCGCCGGCTCCAGTTCCAGGCCGATGACAAACATCATCAGCACGACGCCGAATTCGGAGAAATCCAGAATCGACTGCACATTCGTGATGAGCCGCAGGCCCCACGGCCCGACGATCACCCCGGCCAGCAGATACCCGAGCACGGAGCCCAGCCCCAGCCGACGCGCCAGTGGCACTGCCGCCACGGCCGCTGCCAGGTAGATGACGAAATTGACGAGCAGATCGTGCGATTGCATGGGCAAGGAAAAGATCGGAAATGTCAGGCGACGGCGTCGGCGTCGGTCGGGAGCCAGGGTTGCAGCGCGGCGCGGACCTGCGCGATATGGGCGTCGATGACGTCAGCAGACGCATCGTCGGCGTCGTGCAGCACATGCGGCGGCTGCCATTGCATGCCGCACAGCGCTGCCGTCTGCTGCAGCGGCAGCAGGAACATGTCGAACGTGTGGCCGTGAATGCCGTCGGCGTTGTAGGAATGCGCGCGGCCGCCCGTCGTGGCAAGCACCATCAGGTGCTTGCCGCGCAAGGCGGTGCCGCCCGGCCCGTAGGCCCAGCCCATCTCGAGCACCACGTCGATCCACTCCTTGAGCAGCGATGGCGTGGCGTACCACTGCACCGGAAACTGGAAGACGATCAGCTCCGCCGCTTCCACCGCTTCCTGCTCGGCACGCACGTCGATGTCGAAATCGGGGTAATGCCAGTACAGGTCGTGCATGGCCACGCCGGGCAGATTAGCCAACGCACGCGCCAATGGCTTGTTGGCACGTGAACGGCGCGGCGCGGGATGCGCGTAGATCACAAGAATGCGCGAGGGCGTCATGGAAAATCAGGAGGGTGGGGCGGCTTGATGGTGCATCTTCGCACGGCTATTGTTGAGCGGCGTTACAGGCGGGATGGCGGCTAGGACGGTGGCGTCACGGACAAAGCACCTGCGAAAGCGCTGCGCTGAGCGCTTTTTGCGCAACGCAGCATCGACGTTGTTAGCACGCCACAACCGCGGAAGCTGCGCCCGGCTGCGCTAAATCAATGATTTACCGGGAAATCCCGCGGAAAGCCTGACGCCAGACTTACGGGGAAACCCTGATTGCACTACAATAGCATGGTGCATTGCACAACACTCAGTTGCACCCGATTGAGTGCCCCGGAGGCGCCATCCGAACCTCCGACTCATCACTTCGCTGCCTTCCATTGAAAGGCGCGATCAGAACAGGAATCGTGTCGTGAACCCGCTCGAACTGAGCAAGGCCATCGGCGTCGTCACTCAGGACGACATCGACAAAACGGAAGCCGCGCAAGGTGCGCCGCGTTCCACCGTGCTGGTGCGCGAGCTTGCTGCGCACCACCGGTCGCGCCTGCTCAAACACCTGCTCGCCCTGGGCGAGGAAGACCGCCTGCTGCGTTTCGGCCAGGTGGTGCGGGATCACGTCATCGAGGCGTACGTCGACAGCATCGATTTCGACCACGACAAGGTCTTCGGGGTCTACAACGAGCGCCTGGAGCTGACCGGCGTGGGCCACCTTGCCTACCTGCGCGACAACCCGCAAGGGCGCGTGGCGGAGTTCGGCGTGTCGGTGTCGGAATCGGCGCGCGGCAAGGGCGTAGGCAGTGCGCTGTTCCAGCGTGCCGCCATGCACGGCCAGAACACCAAGGTGCGTACGCTGTACATGCACTGCCTGTCGCGTAACGCGGCCATGATGCACATCGCCAAGAAGGCTGGCATGCGCGTGCAATACGCCTATGGCGAGGCCGATGCCTACCTCGAATTGCCGCCCGCCGACACGATGAGCCTGTTGACCGAAGCCATCGACGAACAGGTCGCCGATCTCGACTACATGCTCAAGCGCAACCTGCGCGATGTGCGCCGTTTCGGCCAGCGCTTCTGGCGCTCGCTGGTGCCGCAAAAGCGCGCTGTGTAAGCGCATCGCTCTGCAACAAACGCCCGGCTCGCCACCGGGCGTTTTTGTTTGGTGTTGGGCGTTGCTCGCAATCGCTCGCCTAGGGCAATTGCGCGCTTGTCATCCGCGCGGGTGCTTTCCCTACGATGAGGATGCGGCACCTCTCGCTCTCCAGCGGCGGCCATCAGCGTCGCCCGCGAGCCGATGCCGAGGCAAGAAGGAGACGACGATGAAGACACCATCCGCGCAATCGATACTGCTGCCAGCGGCCATGCTGCTGTGCCTGGGCGCCGCGCCCGCTGCCGCCCAAGACGCCGCCATGGGCGACATGACCATGATCAACCCATCCGCCCTGAAGTGGGTCGACGCGCCGCCCGGCTTGCCCAAAGGCGCCAAGCTTGCCGTGCTCTACGGCGACCCCGGCAAGGACGGCCCCTACGTCGTACGCCTGAAAACGCCAGGCGGCTACAAGGTGCCGCCGCACTGGCACACCGAGACCGAGAACCTCACGGTGATCTCGGGCACGCTGTACCTGGGCAGCGGCGACACCATGGACATGGGCGCCGCGCACGCGCTCAAGACCGGCGGTTTTCACAACCTGCCCGGAGGCATGCACCACTACGCCTTCACCAGGGCGGCGACGGTGGTGCAGATTCATGGCACGGGGCCGCTCGATATCAAATACGTCAACCCGCAGGACGATCCCTCGCCCAAGCAGTGAAGCCTGGCAGGCCACCGATGCCAATTGCCAGCCATCGGCAAGGTACATCAACAGCCGTTAACACGCCGCCGACGGGCGCTGGCTACCATGCCCCTCCACAGGTCAAGCAACCACGGAGGGGCAGATGGTCACCAAGGCCCAGGCCCGACCGAAAACCGATTTCGAGCGCTGGCAGGATTACATCAACACCTCCACCCAGCACCCCGACCGCTGGAACGGCTACGACTGCGATATCCAGGCTGCGGTGGCGGAATACAACCGTTACCTGATGGGCAACGCGGGTTATCTGCCGCTGGACTGGCACGTCGTCAAGGCGATGGTGTGGGTCGAGACCGGAGCCGATTCAGAAGCGTGGGCCACCAGGCCGATGCAGATCGGCAACCTGGGCGATCCCGCCTTGAATACCTTGCTGCGCGGCGAAGAAGGCAGCGACCTGATCGTGCCGCCCGCCATCCGCACCCGGTTGAACGCGGGCCTGGCCCGAACGGTGCCCGCGTGGAACATTCGCGCCGGCGTCGGCTACCTGCTCACGCGTATGGCCAAGTTCGACGTTCGGAGCGTGCGCGATGCCGACGACAAGGTCTATGAAGTCGCCGTCAAGGCGGGCGACAGCTTTGACAAGATCGCCCGCGCTCAGGGGGCGACCCTGGCGGAAATGCGCGCGCTCAATCCGAATGCCGCCACACTCAAATCAGGGCAGGTGGTCAAATACCGCAAGGCCGCCATGCGCAAGGTGATAACCGGCTGGCGGCCGGTGACGACACAGAATATCGCCGCGCTGTACAACCACGGCGACGCCGCGTACATCCGGAAACTCGATTACGTGCTTACGCTCATCCCGAAGATCGGAACCGCCGCATGCAAGTAGGACGCCTCCTCGTCGCCGTATCGCTGCTGACCGCACAATCGGCCATGGCCGCAGATGCGCTGACCGGAACCTTCCGCGGTGACGGCCGTGCCTGCTACGGCGCCTTGTTCCTGCGCTCGAACACCATCGAATGGAATGCCAGCTTCTTCAAGTGCGGCCCCACTGGCTACAAGGTAATCGAGCAGGACTTGTCCGGCGACCACCCGCACGCGGCGTTCAAGATTGAAGACCGCCGCAAGCGCTGCGGTCTTGCCGTCATCGAGGTCTCGCGCTACAGCGAGTTCTCGTGGAGCGTAAAGGGCTACCCAACGATGGAGGCATACCAGAAGCGCGAAGAACCCGGCTGGAAGGATTCCGCCGACCCTGCCCGCCAGATCGCCCTGTGCGGCATGCGCAAGGAATAGCGCAGCGAACGCGCCGCCGCCATGCAGCCGCTCCAACGCTTCGCCCTGGAGAAACACAGGGGCCCGTATGAGCAATGGCCCATGCGCACGCGCGTGATTGTCGACGGCGTGCTGCACCCGACGCTCGCCATCCCCGGCTACGAACTGCTGCGGCAATACCAGACGGACCTCGGCTTCGTCCTCATCACCAATTACGACTGCCCGTTTGAAGAGGCCGTCTCCATCACCCTCGTCGCCCCCGATCTTTCACGCGCGATCAGCACCGGCACCGTCGGTGCGGCGTACTACACGTTCTGGCTGGACGACGTCGAATGGATTGACGCGAACCACTTCCGCCTCACCTGCGAAGACGCCGCGGGCGATTGGCTGGTCACGCTGCGGGCCCGGCATATCCCGGTGTTATCTCCGGCGGTTTTCATCAAGCGCCGCGTGGCGCCACCGACCCAGCCTGCGGCGTAGAGTGGAACGCCGCCCTATGCTGCTCGCGGTTACCCAATAGACCGCCAAGCGCCGCAGTTTTGGCCTCATGTGTCGCGCTCAAACACCTGAATTCGCTTGCATGAGAGTGACACCTCGCCGTCAAACAGCGGCGCTCGGGGCTCAAAGGTCCGCACTCCGCCCAAAGACATCCGACCCATCGGCCCACCGAAGCCCACACCTCGCTATCAAACATACGAAGTCATCGAGGCGAGGCTGGCGTCCCGCCGTCAGAGGGTCGAAGCCGTCCGTCAAGGGCCGAAAAATTCGACCTCTGACTGCGGAATGCGAGTGTTTGAGACTCGCGTGCCGCCCGCAGCGATTCAGGCTCGAACAAGGAAGGCCCACGATCGGACCGCTGAGGTGCGTGATTCGCGGTTTATGCCTTTATGGCGCAACTAGCCAATCCCTCAAACCACCACCGGCAACGCCGTCGTATCCTTGATCCGCTCCAGCGCAAAGCTGCTCTTCACATCGATCACTGCCGGGTGGGCGAGCAGTTGATCGCGGATGAAGCGCGCGAAGTGCTCCATGTCTTCCACGAACACCTTGAGCAGGTAATCCATCTCGCCGGTCATGGCGTAGCACGTGACCACCTCCGGCCACGTCGCCACGGCGGCGCGAAAAATATCGGACGGGCCTTTCCCCTTGGGCGCACCGCCCTGCTTCTCCAGCCGCACGTTGATGTACGCCGACAGCCCCAGCCCGATCTTGGACGGGTCGAGCAGCGCGGCGTACTGGCGGATCACCCCGGATTCCTCCAGGCGGCGGATGCGTCGCAAACACGGGCTGGGCGACAGGTTCACCCGCTCGGCGACTTCCAGATTGGTGAGGCGGCCGTTGTTCTGCAGGACTTCCAGGATCTTGCGGTCGATCTTGTCGAGTTCCACTTTATTCATTTTGTTGCTCCGCACCAATTAATTCGGCAATTTTCTTGCGCAAATTTAGCAAGGTGGGCACAACTTCGCAATTTTTGCTTGGATGCACACTCCTACACTGCGAGGATCGTCAAAGACCTGAGCGCCCTAGCGGCGCCCGCCCCGCAGGAGATCGCCATGCAATTCACGCCTTGGGAAAACCCGATGGGCACCGCCGGCTTCGAGTTCATCGAATATGCCGCACCGGACCCTATTGCCATGGGCAAGCTGTTCGAAAACATGGGCTTTACCGCCATCGCGAAGCACCGTCACAAGAACGTGACGCTGTACCGCCAGGGCGAGATCAACTTCATCATCAACGCCGAGCCCGATTCGTTCGCGCAGCGCTTTGCGCGCCTGCACGGCCCGTCGATCTGCGCGATCGCGTTTCGCGTGCAAGACGCCGCTTTCGCCTACAAGCGAGCGCTGGAGCTGGGCGCCTGGGGCTTCGACACGCACAGTGGCCCGATGGAGCTGAACATTCCGGCCATCAAGGGCATCGGCGATTCGCTGATCTACCTGGTCGACCGCTGGACCGGCAAGAACGACGCCAAGGCCGGCGACATCGGCAACATCAGCATCTACGACGTCGATTTCGTGCCCATCGCGGGCGCCAACCCGAACCCCACCGGGCACGGCCTGACCTACATCGACCACCTGACGCACAACGTCTACCGTGGCCGGATGAAGGAATGGGCCGAGTTTTACGAACGCTTCTTCAACTTCCGTGAAGTGCGCTACTTCGACATCGAAGGCCAGGTCACGGGCGTGAAGAGCAAGGCGATGACGAGCCCGTGCGGCAACATCCGCATCCCCATCAACGAGGAAGGAACGGAGAAGGCCGGTCAGATCCAGGAGTATCTGGACATGTACCACGGCGAGGGCATCCAGCACATCGCGCTCGGCTCGACCAACCTCTTCAACACGGTGGATGCGCTGCGCAGCAACGGCATCAAGCTGCTCGACACGATCGACACGTATTACGAACTGGTCGACAAGCGCATCCCCGGCCATGGCGAAGACGTGGCGGAACTGAAGAAGCGCAAGATCCTGATCGACGGCGCGCCGGGCGACCTTCTGCTGCAGATCTTCTCGGAAAACCAGCTCGGTCCGATCTTCTTCGAGTTCATCCAGCGCAAGGGCAACCAAGGTTTTGGCGAGGGCAACTTCAAGGCGCTCTTCGAGTCGATCGAACTCGACCAGATGCGCCGCGGCGTGCTCAAGGCCGACGACCAGCCGGCCTGAAGACCCTCAAGCTTCAGGCGTGCTGACCCCGCACCCCGATGGTTCGCCATCGGGGTGTTTTTCATGGGCGTTGCGGCATGCGCGCATGCGGCACTGACACGGCCCCGTAACCAAACCAACCCGCACCGGTCTTGCAATGCATTGAGGATCGGAGGGGCGCAGGCAATAAAAAACGGCGCCCGAAGGCGCCGCTTGCGTGCGGAGATTCAGACGAGGCGTCACTCGCCCTTCGTCGCCGACGGGCCACCGGGCATGGCCGCGGCCGCCGGGGTGTTCTTCTGCGCCTTGCGGGCGTCGTGACGGGCCTTCATGTAGGCGCGGATCTCGTCTTCGGTGATCTTGCCGTCGTGGTTGGCGTCGATCTGGTCGAAGTTCTTGGCCAGACGCGGCATGCCGGCCTGCACTTCGTCCTTGGTCAGGCTGCCATCGTTGTCCTTGTCGGCCGCCTTGAACTTGGCGTCGAAGCGCTGCGCCATCTTTTCGTGCATCTCGCCCTTGTGGGCCTTGTGCCAGGCGGCCAGCTCGTCCTTGCTCAGTTGGCCATCGTGGTTGGTATCGATCTGGTCGAAGTTCTTTTCAAGCCACGCGTGGCCCTTGGCCTCGTCGCGCGAGACCTGGCCGTCGCCGTTGGTGTCGATGGCCTTGAAGCCACCGTGGTGGCCAGGCTTGCCGGCGCGGGCGTCGCTCTGCGGCGCAGCCGGTGCCGTGGCGGCGGCCGGCGCTTGCGCGCTGGCAGCGGGGGCACTGGCATCCTGGGCCCGGGCGTTCATGCCCGACATGGCGAGGAACAGGGCCGAGGTGGCGAGGAAGGCTTGTACAGCACGTTTGTTGGTCATGGTCAGCTCCTTTTCACATGGACTGTGTAGCGGATTAGAACCCGACGATCCCGGCGCGTTGCCGGCTTTTACACGCTGTTACCCCGATGACACGCGCTGTAATATGCGCCCGCCAACGCATGGCGAGCCGCATCAGGCACGACATGCCTATTGGTCGGCGCCGGGCTGGGGGGTATCGCCCTTGCGTGCGGCGGCCGCTGCGCGGTGGCGCGGGCCGACGATGCCGCCCCCCTGGCTGACAGGCTCGTCCCCCGTGTTGATCTGCGCGGGTGCAATGGGCAGCATGGCGCCCGGCATGGCGGTGTTGGCCGGGTTGTTGGCAACTGACGGTGCGGGCGGCATTGCGGGAGTGGACAGCGGTGCCGCGGCGCCTGCGGGGGGCAGCGGCATGGCCGGCGTATTGCGATTGGCCGGCGAGACGCCCGCCACGGCGCTGGCCGGCAGCGGAATCTCCTGGCGCGCGCCATTACGCTCGATCACCACCGAGCGCGCCTTGATTTCCACCAGCTTGATGCTGGACGACAACGACTTGCCGGCGCGCACGGCCTGCGGTGCGCCACCGTCCATGGACACGATGGCTGCCCCGGAACCATCGGCCAGATCCGCCACCACGCCCATGATCTGCACATCGCGCGGACCGTTCTGCGGGCCACCGCCGAAGAGCGTGACGGCGGCGCCGGTCTCCAGGGCATCGGTCTGCGCCACGCGCGCCTCACGCGGCGCGCCCAGCGAGCGCAGCGACGACAGCGTCAGCACCCAGTGCGTCAGCAGCGCACACAGGGCAGCAAACAGTACAAGGCTGAGCAGGCGGGACGACTGTCGAGCGTTCATGAAATGGGCGAGGCACCGTAGGAATACGCCGATTCTATCCGCCCTTCATGCCGGTTCGGTGAACAGCTTGGAGGGGCGGCTCTAGCGCCAACGCAGCATGACCCCGCTGCGCAATATATGGTCATCTCTGACGGATATACTGTGTCTCTTACCCTTATTGCCAACTCTGTCGCCATGATGCAAGGCCAACTTCGCTCCTCTTTCCGCCAGCGCGCCCTCGCTCGACACGCAGCGCGTGGCTTCACCCTGATCGAAATCATGGTGGTGGTGGTGATCCTGGGTATCCTCGCCGCGCTGGTGGTGCCGAAGATCATGAGCCGCCCCGACGAGGCGCGCATCATCGCCGCCAAACAGGACATCGCTTCCATTTCGCAGGCGCTCAAGCTCTATCGCCTGGACAACGGCCGCTACCCGACGACCGAGCAGGGCATCAGCGCGCTGGTCACCAAGCCGACCACCGAGCCGATCCCCAACAACTGGAAAGGCGGCGGCTATCTGGAACGCCTGCCCAAAGACCCGTGGGGCCATCCGTACCAATATCTGAACCCAGGCGTGCGCGGTGAAGTGGACGTCTTCAGCTTCGGCGCCGACGGCCAGGCCGGCGGCACGGGCAATGACGCCGATATCGGCAACTGGGACAACTAAGCCGCCGCAGTCGCCTCAGCCACCCTCGCACCATGTTCGGCCAATCACGCCGCCACCAGCACCCTCGCGGCTTTACGCTGCTGGAGTTGCTGGTGGTGGTGGTCATCATCGGCATCGTGCTGGCCGTGGTGGCCGTGAACGCTACGCCCAACCCGCGCTCGCAGCTGGCTGATGATGCGCAAAAGCTCGCCCGCCTGATCGAACTGGCTCAGGAAGAGGCGCAGCTCACATCGCGCCCTGTGGCGTGGGAAGGCGATGCGCAGGGCTGGCGCTTCTACGAATCGACCCCCAACGGCTGGCGCCTGCTCACGCGCGACGTGCTCGCGCCGGGCCACTGGCGCCAAGGCATGGACAACGTACAGATCGTCGCCGGTGCCGCTGCGGTCCCGGGCGCGCCGCAGCGCCTCGTGTTCGGCCGCGAGGCGATCGGCTTGCCGTGGCGCGTGGCGCTGACCTCGCAAGGATCGCGCGTCGACGTGGTATCCGACGGCGGCCCCCGCGTGCTGATGGAGATGCAAACGCAATGACGCGCAGCCATCGTCCCACGCGCACGCGCGGCTTCACCCTGCTCGAAGTGCTGGTGGCGCTGACCATCGTGGCCGTGGCGCTCACCGCCACCATGCGCGCCATGGGCAGCATGACCACCGCCAGCGATTCGCTGCAGACTCGCATGATCGCCACCTGGAGCGCCGAGAACCACCTGGCCAACCTGCGCCTGGCACGGGTCTTCCCAGACCCCGGTGCGCGCGGCTTTCCGTGCCCGCAAGGCGATACGCAACTGTGGTGCGAAGAAACCATCGCCAGCACCCCCAACCCGGTGTTCCGCCGCGTGGAGGTGTCCGTCTATCCGGATGCCTCCAAATCCGTGCGACTGGCCTGGCTTGTAACTCTATTGCCGAACGATGCGCGCAATGTCTTCTAATCGTTCCGCGAACATCGGCACGCGCGGCTTCACCCTGCTCGAACTGCTGGTGGCGATCACGCTGCTGGCCATCCTGGCCGTGATCGCCTGGCGCGGGCTCGACAGCATGACCCGCACGCACGAGGCGCTGGCCCAACGCGATGAACGCATCGAAGCACTCAAGACGGCCTACGCCCAGTTCGATGCCGATTGCACCCAACTGGCCGATCCGAACACGCTGTCGCGCTCACCGGTGGAGGTAGACGCCAACCGCGTGTTGATGGTGCGCGACCGCCGCGACGATGGCCAACCGCCTGCGTGGCAGGTGGTGCTCTACCGCATCGTCGACGGCCGGCTCGAGCGCCTCCAGACCCAACCGATCACCAACCGCGGCGACCTGCGCAATGCGATGGACAACCTGCGCCAGGGCGGTGTGGGTGCCGCGCGCTACCTGCTCGCCGCCAACGTTGACAGCATCGGCGCCCGCGCCTGGATCGAACCCGGCGGTTGGATGGACAGCACGGGCGCGCTGTCGGCGGCACTGTTCCCGGCCGGTAGCAACACCACCACCCTCACCGGCTTGCCGTCGGCTTCCACGCCCAGCGCGTCGGCGCCCTCGGCCAACAGCCCCGGCGTGGTGGTGCCGGTCGCCTCGGTGCGCGCGGTGGAACTGGCATTGCTCGTGCGCATGACGCCGCAGGGCGCGCCGCAGCGCTTCACGCGCATCTGCATGACGGGGCTTTGACATGGCGCGATGCTCCCGTCGATTGTCTCAACGTCATCCGCAGCCCGGGCGCCAGCGCGGCGCGGCCATCATTACAGCGCTGCTCGTCGTTACGCTGGCCGTGGTGATCGTGTCGGGCATGCTGTGGCGCCAGCAGGTGGAGATCCGCGCGGTGGAAAACCAGCGCCTGAAATCGCAGGCCACGTGGATCGCGCGGGCGGGCATCGACTGGGCGCGCCTCATCCTGCGCGACGACCAGCGCCGCACCGGGGCGGTAGACCACCTGGGCGAAATCTGGGCCGTGCCGATTCAGGAAACCAAGCTGTCGGACTTTCTCGGCAGCTCGCTGCGCACGGACACGGCCGGCGAAGAGTCCTACCTGTCCGGCCGGATCTTCGATGCCCAGGCGCGCTTCAACCTGATGAACCTGCTGATAGCGCGGACGCTGGGCGGCCGCATGATCATTACCGGCCGCGACAAGAACGCCATCAAGGCGTACGGCCTGCTGCTGCAGTCGCTCAACATCGACCCGAGCCTGGCCAATGTCACGGCGACGTACCTGGCGCAGATGTTGGGCGGCTTCCAGTCGATCGAAGGCATGCAGGGCGGTCAGCAAGGCGGCGAAGACAGCGGCGGGGGCGGGAGCGCCGGCAGCACCGGCAACGGCCCGCGACCGCTCGACGACGTGGCCAGCCTGCTGACGATCCCGGGCTACACGGCGGACATGGTCGCCAAGCTGCGCTCCTACGTGATCGTGCTCCCCACCCGCACGCAGATCAACGCCAACACGGCCAGCGCCGAAGTGCTGGCTGCCGTCATCCCGAACCTGAGCCTGGACCGCGCCCGCTCGCTGGTGCAGGCGCGCGACCGCGCGTACTTCCGCAACATCGGCGATGTCACGAACCAGTTGCGCGGCATCGCGCCCGGGGTCGACACCGCCGCTGCGGCCAATCTGCTGGACGTGCAGACCCACTACTTTCTGGTCTACGGGATGGCGCGTCACGAGCGGGCCCGCATCGGAGAAGTGGCGCTTGTTTCACGTGGCGACCCAGTCAACAATAACGCGACCCGCATCGTCTGGGTCCGCCGCATCGACGAGATTCCGTCATGACGGCGGCGCAACACCCCTCCACGTGCGTACGCGCCGCTTGTAGACAGACCCCGGCCTTCGCCGTATTGTCATCCGCATCGTTCAGCATCGCGGGTCTTGCGCAATCCGGCGCTAGCGTTGGCAGTTCGCATTCACACTCTCAAGATCAATAGAGGAGCGGTTTGACGACCTCCCTGTACGTGCGCCTGCCGCACCGGCCCATTCAATCGCCCGAACGCTGGTCGGCGGGCGCGCTTGCCTCCGTGCCCTTCGCGCTGGTGCGCGAAGAAGGCGCACAAGGGCCGCAGCGCGTTCAGCGCGAAGGCACGTCGCGCACCGACGAGTTGCCGGCGGCCGATCGCCTGATCCTTTTGCTGCCCGCCGCCGATGTGCTGCTGGTGCCGGCCAACGTGCCGCCGCTGGCGCTGCCCAAACTGCGTCTGGCGCTGCCCAACCTGGTGGAAGAGCGCCTCGTGCAGGATGCGCAGCAGTGTCATATCGCCCTTGGGCCCCGCCTGGGTGATGCCCCCGCACGCAACTGGCGCGCGCCCCGCGAGCCGCAGTCGCGCGCGCTGATGATCGCTGACCGCGCTTGGGTCCGTTTCATTCTCGATACCTTCGCCGGCCACAAACACCGCACCTGCCATCTGCTGCCCGCGCAGCTTTGCGTGCCGTTTGAAACGCCTGCTGCCGCGGCGACCCCACATGCGGAATCGACAAACGCGGGCGAACGTGCAGAGCCGTCGCTCGACGCTGCCGATGCGCCTGCACCTGCAGCCGAAGCGCCCGCTGCCGAAGCCGTGGCAACGGTTGTACCGGCAACCATCGCGCTCGATGCGGCACCGCCGTCCGACCCGGACGCGCCTGTCGCCATCGACATCACCGTACGCACCGGCCGCGCCGAGGGCTATGGCCTGCGCGTGCTGCCGGCCAACGTCGGCAACTGGCTCGGGATTGCACCCACGCCGGCCACGCTGATGGTCTCGCCCGCACTGCGCGAGCTGGCGCCCGGCTTGTCGGCCGACCCCACCGCCGCCACGCTGGACTGGTCAACCTGGGCTGCCGGCGCACGTGACGCCCTGGCTTCGGGCGAAGCCGATCTCTGCCAGTTCGACTTTGCACGCGGCGGTGTGGCCGGCATGGACTGGAGCCTCTGGCGCCTGCCGATCGCACTGGCCGTGCTGCTGGTGGTCGTGCAGCTCATCGGCATGAACGCGCGCTGGCTCACGCTGCGCGCCGAGCAGAAGCGGCTCGACACCGCCATGCGCGCCCAGTTGCAGACGGCATTCCCGAATACGCCGGTGATCCTCGACCCGCCCGCGCAGATGCGCCGCCAGGTCGAACAACTGCGGCTGGCCGCCGGCAAATCGGCGCCGGAAGACTTCCTGCCGCTGGCCGATCGCTTTGCCCAGGCGGCCACCGGCCTTGCGCCCGACGCGCTGCTCGCGCTCGACTACCACGGCCGCGCGCTCACAGTCACGCTCAAGGACGGCACCGACACCGCCAGCCTGCGCACCGCCGCCCGCAATGTCGGCCTGAACATGGACGCCGCCGAGGCGCCGCGCGGGGCTGAAGCCACCGTGCCGGGGTCGCGCTGGACGGTGTCCATCGCCCAATAGCGAATCTTCCATGGCGACATCCTCCTCTTCCTCCCGATCGTCATCCCGCCGCCTGCCGCGCATTGGCGTGCCGGACCCGGTACGCGATGCGGCCACGACGTTCTGGATGCAGCGCGAACCGCGTGAACGCCGCATCCTTGCCGGTGGCGGCGTGGTGCTGTTGCTCGTGATCGTCTATCTCGTGCTGTGGGAGCCGGCCTTCGAGGGCCAGCGCCGCATCGAGAAAGCCTTGCCGCAAATGCGTACCCAACTCGCCGAGATGGAAACGCTGGGCCAGGAAGCGCGCGGCCTGTCGGCCATTGCCGCGGCGCCGGTGCCGCGCGGTGCGGAACTGGAGCAGGCGCTCAACGCGAGCCTCACCAACCACGGGCTGAAGGCCACGCGGATGGCGATGTCGGGCGAAAGCGTGCAGGTGCAGCTGGACAAGGTCCCGTTTGGCGCCATCGCCGAATGGCTGCAGGAGGTGCGGCAGGCGCAGCGCATGAAGGTGATCGACACGAACATCAAATACGTGGGCGCAACGGCCCTGGTCAACGTGACGGCGACGCTGCAAGGCCCCGCCGCCCCGGGCCGCTGACGGGTCCGATCGTGCCGATGGGGATTGAATCGCTGCCGCCGCTGCGCCTGCGCCGCCGTGCCGAATCCGACGAGCGCACGAGCCTCGGATGGCGCGTGTTGTGGTGCGGCGTGGCGCTGCTGGCCGTGGGCCTGACCGTGGTGGCGCAGTATCCGGCCGCGTGGGCCGCAGAACGCATCGCTGCAGCCACGGGGCACCGTGTCTTGCTGGCCGACAGCCAGGGCACTATCTGGCACGGCAGCGCAACGCTGGCGCTGACCGCCGGCAACGGCGGCGCCGATGCGACCGTGCTGCCGGGCCGCCTGTCGTGGTCGATCGACATGCTGCCGCTGCTGACCGGCACGCTGCGGGCGCACCTGGCGCACGAACGCGCGCTGGAGAAGCCCGTCACGCTGACAGTGACGCCGGGGCATTGGGACGCAGAGGCCGGCACGATCGCCTTGCCTGCATCGTTGCTGGAGGGCATTGGCGCGCCGTTCAACACGCTCAAGCTGGACGGCCGACTGCGGGCGCAATGGACGCCGCTCTCGGGCCAATTCGGCCGTGGAAAGGGCCAACCAAGCACCGTCCAGGGCGCGCTGACTGTCACGCTCGAGCAGGTATCATCCAGCCTCAGCCGGGTGCGGCCGCTGGGCAGTTACCAGGCCGTGGTGTCGTTTGGCGGCGTGAGCGGTGCGCCGATGCAGTTGTCGCTGTCGACGCTGGCCGGGCCGCTCAGTCTGCAGGGCCAGGGCACCCTTGGGCCCAGCGCGCATTTTGACGGGGTGGCGAGTGCCACGCCGGAGTCGGAACCGCAATTGATTGGCCTGTTGAGTCTGCTGGGCCCGCGCGACGGGTCGCAGCATCGACTCCGCTTTTGATCCTCAAGCCGGCGCGCGAGCCAGCGTGCCGACAACCATGAACGAGACCATGTACAACGCCTCTTCCCGACTCACCGTTCGCGCCATCGTCCTGGCATGCTGCGCAACAATGGTGGCCGGCTCGATGCCAGTCTTTGCCGCCCCGCCGAGCGCGGCATCTTCCCAGAACGGCGCCGCCGGCAACCCGGGGGATGAGGTCTCGCTGAATTTCGTCAACGCGGATCTGGACTCGGTGGTCAAGGCCGTCGGCCAGGCCACCGGCAAGAACTTCATCGTTGACCCGCGCGTGAAGGGCACCGTCAACCTCGTCACCGAAAAGCCCGTGACGCGCTCCCAGGCGCTCGAATCGCTGGGCTCGATCCTGCGCATGCAGGGCTATGCGATTGTCGAGGGCAACGGTTTCACCAAGGTCGTGCCGGAAGCCGACGCCAAGCTGCAGGGCTCGCCCACCAGCGTAGGCGCGGCAGGCTCACGTGGCGGCGAACAGGTCGTGACGCAGGTCTTCCGCCTGCAGCACGAATCGGCCAACAACCTGGTGCCGGTTCTGCGCCCGATGATCGCGCCCAACAACACGATCACCGCTTACCCGGCCAACAACACGCTCGTCATTACCGATTACGCCGACAACCTGCGCCGCATCGGCCGCATCATCGCGTCGATCGACACGCCCGTGGCCGGCGAGACCGAGCTGATTCCGCTGAAGAACGCCGTGGCCATCGACGTGGCGGCCACGCTGCAGAAGCTGCTTGATCCGTCGGCCGGCGGTGCAGGCGGCGCGGCCGGTGCCGGCGCGGCGCTGTCGGACCCGAGCCTGCGTACGTCGGTCGTGGCCGAGCCGCGTTCGAATAGCGTGATGGTGCGTGCGTCGAGTGCGGCACGTCTGGCGCAGGCCAAACAACTGATCGCCAAGCTCGATGTGCCGAATGCACGCCCGGGCAACATCTGGGTGGTGCCGCTCAAGAATGCCAACGCGGTGCAGCTGGCCACTACGCTGCGCGCGATCGTCGCGGCCGATGCCACGCTGTCGGCCTCGGCATCGACCGGCCCGGGCGGCCAGAGCGCCGCGCAAGGCGCCACCTCGCAGCCGGCAGGCGGCGTGAGCAACGTGCAGAACCAGAACACGCAGAATACCAGCTACGGCAGCGGCTCAGGATCGGGCAGTGGTTCGGGCAGCGGCAGCTCCTCGTTCCGCGCCTCGTTCGGGCAGAACAACACGCCCACCACCGGCGGCATCATCCAGGCCGATCCGGCCACCAACGCGCTCATCATCACCGCCAGCGAGCCGGTCTACCGGAACCTGCGTGCCGTGATCGACGACCTCGACGCGCGCCGCGCCCAGGTTTATATCGAATCGATGATCGTTGAGGTGACGGCTACCAAGGCGTCGCAGCTCGGCATCCAGTGGATGGTGGGCGCAGGCGGCCCGAATACGTACGGCGGCGGCGGCACCAACTTCGGCACGGGTTCGGGCAACCTGCTCACGCTGGCCGGCACCATCGCTACCATCACCACGGGCGGCATCGGCAGCACGGCGGCGCAGACGGCGCTGTCGAGCGTAAACGTAGGGCAACTGAACGGCGGCCAGTTCGGCGTGTTCAACAAGGCCTCGGGCCTTGGCGCGCTGCTCTCCGCGCTGGGCTCGGACGGTTCGGTCAACGTGTTGTCGACCCCGAACCTGATCACGCTCGACAACGAAGAAGCCAAGATCCTGATCGGCCAGAACGTGCCGATCACCACGGGCTCGTATGCGCAGACGGGCACGTCCGCTTCGGTCACGCCGTTCCAGACGTTCGACCGCAAGGACGTCGGCATCACGCTGCGCGTCAAGCCGCAGATCACCGACGGCGGGCTGGTGAAGATGCAGATCTTCCAGGAGTCGTCGGCCGTGGTGCCGGGCACGCAGAATGCGACACAGGGCCCGACCACCAACGTGCGCTCCATTGAAACGAACGTGCTGGCCAACGACGGCCAGGTCGTCGTGTTGGGCGGGCTGCTGGAAGACAACTATCAGGACGGCGAGCAGAAGGTGCCGGGCCTGGGCGACATCCCCATCCTTGGCGCGCTGTTCCGCTCGGAAAACAAGACGCGTGTGAAGACGAACCTGCTGGTGTTCCTGCGCCCCATCATCCTGCGCACGGCCGATGCCACGGGCGCGCTGTCGGACAACCGCTACAACTACATGCGCGACACGCAGCAGGGCTTTGTCTCGCCGAACATGCTGCCGACCACGTCTGACAAGGACACGCCGGTGCTACCCACGCCCGAGGCCATGCGCCCGGCTGACAACTACGGCGATGTGTCGATCGTGCCGAAGGGCCCGGCCGGTACGCAGGTGCCCCCGGGCGCCCCGATGCCGATGCCGCAAGGCACCACGCGCAGCCAGCCGCGCCTGCAGAATTTCGCGGCGCCCACCTCGGGCGGTTACGACGGCAACGCGCCGCGCAATGGCGGCTGACAACGGACAACGAACCATGGCCACGCACGCTTCCACCACCGACGTCAGCACGCTCGAGCCGCCCTCGCAGTCGGCCGTGCGGCTCGTGCCGTATGCGTTTGCGCGCGACGCCAGGTTGCTCGTCGCCCGCCAGGACGTCGACACGCTGGAGGTGTGGGTCTGCCCTGAAACCTCGCGCACGGCGCTGGCTGAACTCGGCCGCGTGTTTGGCGCGCTGCATCTGGTGACGCTCGACACGGCGGCGCTGTCCACCGCCACGCAGACGGCCTACAACGCGCAAGACGGCAGTGCGGCCCAGGTGGTGGGCGAAGTGGAAGGCGAAGTCGACCTGTCGCGCCTGATGCAGGACATCCCTGCCGTGGAAGACCTGCTCGAATCCGAAGACGACGCGCCGATCATCCGCATGATCAACGCCCTGCTCACGCAGGCCGCGCGCGAAGGCGCCTCGGACATCCATATCGAGCCGTTCGAGAATGCATCCGTCGTGCGCTTTCGTGTCGACGGCACGCTGCGCGACGTCGTGCGCCCGAAGAAAGCGCTGCACGGCGCGCTGATTTCGCGCATCAAGATCATGGCGCAGCTCGACATTGCCGAGAAACGCCTGCCGCAGGACGGGCGCATCACGCTGCGCGTGGGCGGTCGCCCGGTTGACGTGCGCGTGAGCACCCTGCCCACCGGCCACGGCGAACGCGCGGTGCTGCGTCTGCTCGACAAGGAAGCCGGCCGGCTCGACCTGGGCAAGCTCGGCATGGGCGCCGGCACGCTGGCGCGCTTCGACCACCTGATCAACCAGCCGCACGGCATCGTGCTCGTCACCGGCCCCACGGGTTCGGGCAAGACGACCACGCTGTATGCGGCGCTGTCGCGGCTCGACGCGGCATCCACCAACATCATGACGGTGGAAGACCCGATCGAATACGACCTCGACGGCATTGGCCAGACGCAGGTCAATCCGAAGATCGACATGACGTTCGCCAAGGCGCTGCGCGCCATCCTGCGCCAGGACCCGGACGTGGTGATGATCGGGGAAATCCGCGACCTGGAAACCGCGCAGATTGCGGTGCAGGCCTCACTGACGGGCCACCTGGTGCTGGCGACGCTGCACACGAACGATTCCGCTTCCGCCGTGACGCGCCTGATCGACATGGGGATCGAACCGTTCCTGCTGTCTTCATCGCTGCTCGGTGTGCTGGCGCAGCGGCTGGTACGCCGCCTGTGCGTGCATTGCCGCCGCGAAGAAGTGCTCGAACTCACGCCTGCAGAAGTGGAAGCCGTGGCCGGCACGCCGATCGCAGACGGCGTGGCACCGGCGGCACCGGCACGCAAATCGGTCTGGCATCACGTCGGCTGCGAGCGTTGCAGCAACTCCGGCTACCAGGGCCGGACCGGTGTCTACGAACTGCTGACCGTCACACCCGAAATTCAGACGATGATCCACCGCCAGGCCGCTGAATCCGAGATCAAGGCGTTCGCCATCGGCCAGGGCATGCAGACCATGCGCATGGATGCCCAGCGCTGGATCGACACGGGCGCTACGTCGCTGGAAGAAGTGCTGCGGGTCACACGCGACTAAGGCGCGATTACACGAATAGCGCATGCCAGCCTTCCGTTACGAAGCCGCCGACGCCGCCGGCAAGACCGACAAGGGCGTCATCGAAGCCGACAGCGCCCGCCAGGCGCGCACGCTGCTGAGGGCACGCGGGCTGACACCGCTGCTGGTCGACGCGCTGGGTGCGCAGGCCACCAAGCGCGGCGGGTCGAGCTTCGGCAAGCGGCTCTCGGCGCAGGAAAACGCACTCGTCACGCGCCAGCTCGCCAGTCTGCTGGTGGCGGGCCTGCCGCTCGATGAAGCGCTGGCCGCGCTGGCCGATCAGGCCGAACGCGCGTACGTCGGCGAACTGCTCGCGGCCATCCGCGCCGAGGTAGTGGGCGGCAGCTCGCTGTCGGTGGCGCTGGCGCAGCATCCGAAAGATTTTCCTGACATCTACCGCGCCCTCGTTTCAGCGGGCGAACACTCCGGCAACCTCGGCCTCGTCCTTTCACGCCTGGCCGACTACATCGAGAGCCGCAACGCGCTCACATCGAAGATCAAGCTGGCCTTCACGTACCCCGCCATCGTCACGGTGGTGGCGTTTGCGATCGTGATCTTCCTGCTGTCGTACGTGGTGCCGCAGGTGGTCAGCGTATTTGCCAACACCAAGCAGAAGCTGCCGACGCTTACGATCATCATGCTGTGGCTGTCGGACTTTGTGCGGAACTGGGGGTGGCTCGCAGCGATCGTGCTGGTGGCGATCGGCTTGCTGATCCGCAATCTGCTCAAGCAGCCGGCGCTGCGGTTGTCGTGGCACAAGTGGCTGCTGACAGCGCCGCTGTTCGGCAAGCTCGTTCGCGGCTACAACACCGCGCGGTTTGCGAGCACGCTGGCGATTCTGACCAGTGCCGGTGTGCCGATTTTGCGTGGGTTGCAGGCAGCAGGTGAAACGCTGAACAACGTTGCGCTCAAGACCAACGTCGAGGATGCATCCACGCGCGTGCGGGAAGGAACTTCGCTGGCGCGGGCGTTGGCAGCGCAGAATCAGTTTCCGCCTGTGCTGGTTCATTTGATCCGCTCGGGTGAAGCGACGGGGAATCTGCCTGCGATGTTGGAGCGGGCTGCGCAGGGCGAGGCGCAGGAGCTTGAGCGCCGGACGTTGTTTCTCACGGGCTTGCTGGAGCCGGCGCTGATTTTGACGATGGGTGTGGTGGTGTTGTTGATTGTGTTGGCGGTGTTGATGCCGATTATTGAGATTAATCAGTTGGTGCACTGAGGGGTTTTGTTTTTTGGGCTTTGGTGCATCCCTTGTTTCATCCCCTGCCGGGGCTGAAACAAGGGATGCACCACCAAGACCAAACCAAAACCAATCAACCTCCACCCCCGCAGCCATCACAACATCACCACATCCCCCACCGGCACCCGCGCACTATCCCTCCACTCCCGCACATAGTCAGGCGTCCCCGCAGGCGCAGCCTGCACCACCGGCGGCAACGGCAACAGCGCCATCGGCAGC
The DNA here is from genome assembly GCF_016466415.2 of Ralstonia pickettii. Classification (NCBI taxonomy): domain Bacteria; kingdom Pseudomonadati; phylum Pseudomonadota; class Betaproteobacteria; order Burkholderiales; family Burkholderiaceae; genus Ralstonia; species Ralstonia pickettii. The sequence goes on from NZ_CP066771.1 coordinate 3,014,629, forward strand.
ACCCCAGCCCACACAGGCAACTCAAGGTCTTCAGCATCATCCTTCGGCCCGCCCGTGCGCACTTTGCACGCCGCCTCATCCAGCGGAATCCGCAGCACGGTCGTGGCGGCCAGTTCCTTGGCATTGCCGGGCCGTGCCTGCTGCGAACGGCCAGGCGCGAGTACTTCCATGAACGTATCGAGCACCGCAGGCTTCTGCGCATCCGGCACGATTTCGAACGCGCCATAGATAACGGCCGACCGATAGTTGATCGAATGGTTGAACGCCGAGCGCGCCAGCACCAGGCCATCGAGGTGCGTGACGGTCACGCAGACCTGCGCGCCGCTACCTGCCAACCTGAGCATGCGGCTGCCGTTGGAACCGTGGATGTAGAGGTGATCCCCCTCGCGCCAGCACGCGGTGGGGATGCAATGCACGCCATGCTCGTCGGCGAAGGCGATGTGGCAGACGTAGGCCTCGTCAAGGATGGCATGCAGCGTGGTGCGGTCGTAGTGGCCGCGGTGCGCGACGCGGCGCACGCGGGTCCGTGCGGTGGGCGATGTGGGCTCTGTGGTGGACATGTGGGGCTCCGAATCGTCAATGGATAGGCCGACGGTAAGAAAACCGTGGCACCATGGGTAGACCCACAAGAGCCAGAATTCCTGGAGCCACGATGGATTACGGGGTCCTGCTGTCGAACTACGAACGCACATCGATGCACGGCGAAGGCGGAACGCGCACTTCGCAGCAGCAACGGCTGTATGCGTGCCTGCGTACCGCCATCCTGAGCGGACAGATCGAGGAAGGTACGCGCCTGGCGCCATCGCGCACGCTGGCCGAAGAGCTGGGCATTGCGCGCAACTCAGTGCTCTACGCCTACGAGCAACTCGCCTCGGAGGGCTTCGTGCTCAGCCGACGGCAAGGCACGGTGGTGGCGCGCGTTGGCCTGCAGCAGACGCCCACGCCAGCGCCCGAAGCCGCGCCCGAGCTCTCGCGCCGAGTGAAAGACCTCGAACGCCCGCGCGGCGGCATGGACGACCTGCTGCCCTTCCTGCCCGGTACGCCCGCGCTGGATGTGTTCCCGCTCGCGCAATGGCGCCGCTGCATGGAGCGCGGGTGGCGCCGCATCGGTCCGGGGCAGATGGGCTACGGCCCGGTCGAAGGCAACGTGGCGCTGCGGCAAGCCGTGGCGGAATACCTGCGCGTTTCGCGCGGCGTGCGCTGCGACGCGACGCAGGTTTTCATCACCGATGGCACGCAGAACAGCCTCGACATGTGCGCGCGCACGCTGGCCGATGCAGGCGACACCGCGTGGATCGAAAACCCCGGTTATTACGGCGCCCGCGCCGCCTTGCAGGCCGCAGACATGCGATTGATGCCGATCAGCGTCGATGTGGACGGTCTCGCCCCGCGCGAAGAAGACTGGCGCGACACGCCGCCCCGGCTCATCTACATCACGCCGTCGCACCAATATCCGCTCGGCGCGGTGATGAGCCTGGAGCGCCGTCTCTCGCTCATTCAGCACGCACGCGCAGTTGGCGCATGGATCATCGAAGACGACTACGACAGCGAGTTCCGCCACACGGGTGCGCCGCTATCCGCCGTGCAGGGCCTGACTGAGAATGCGCCGGTCATCTATCTCGGCACGTTCAGCAAGATGCTGTTCCCGGCACTGCGCCTCGGCTATATGGTGGTGCCGCCTGCGCTTGTGCCCGCGCTGAAGAAGACGGCCGGTGCGCTGATGCTGCGCGGGCGCGTGGCTGAGCAGCTGGCGCTGGCCGAGTTCATCGAGGCAGGACATTTCACGCGGCACCTTAGGCGCATGCGTCGCCTCTATGGCGAGCGCCGCGATGCGCTGCAGGCCGCGATCGAGCGCCACCTTGATGGCATCGTCACCGTATCGGGCGGCGCGGGGGGCATGCATCTTTCCGCCCGGCTCGACGCCCCGGTGCCCGACACCGAAGTCAGCCGCGCCGCCCGTGCGCACGGAATGGTGTTGCGGCCGCTGTCGCGCTTCTGCCTGCCGGGCACGCTGACGGCGCAATACAACGGCCTTGTGCTCGGTTACGGCAACGTGCCGGCCGAAGCGATGGACGGATTGGTGAAGCGCATGCGGGACGTCATCGAAAGCGTGGGCGGCTGACCCGCCAGTGCAGCCGTGCGCTGCATGGCCTTGCCGCAAACGTTGCATGCACCGCACAACCGGTGCGACCCCGTCCCCCGACGACGTGCACACGTGCATCAGGCACCACAACCAAGGGAAAACCCGCCCCCATTCTTGCTGCGTTGCACGGTGTTCCGAATGTCACGCGATGCTACGATGCCTCGACCTATGGCTGTCTGCCAGTTTCCACAAGAAGCGGCGCAGGCGGCACCAAAAGAGACCTGCTGTCGGTGATCCCGGCACACCCACACGGAGCACGCATGAATGCCCCTCTGAACGACGCGCTACGCCGCGCGCTCGAAACTGTTTCCCTGGACGACAAGTACACGCTCGAGCGTGGCCGCATCTACATCAGCGGCACGCAGGCACTGGTGCGTCTGCCGATGCTGCAGCAGGAGCGCGACCGCGCCGCCGGGCTAAATACGGCAGGCTTCATCTCCGGCTACCGCGGCTCGCCGCTGGGGGCCCTGGACCAGGCCCTGTGGAAGGCCAAGAAGCATCTGGCCGGGCACAACATCGTCTTCCAGGCGGGGCTCAACGAAGACCTGGCCGCCACGGCGGTCTGGGGCTCGCAGCAGGTCAATCTGTATCCGAGCGCCAAGTTCAGCGGCGTGTTCGGCATGTGGTACGGCAAGGGGCCGGGCGTGGACCGCACGATCGACGTGTTCAAGCACGCCAACTCGGCGGGCTCGTCCGCGCATGGCGGCGTGCTGGTACTGGCAGGCGATGACCACGCCGCCAAGTCGTCCACGCTGGCGCACCAGTCCGAGCACGTCTTCAAGGCGGCCGGCATTCCGGTGCTGTATCCGTCGAACGTGCAGGAATATCTCGACTACGGCCTGCACGGCTGGGCGATGAGCCGCTACTCCGGCCTGTGGGTGTCGATGAAGTGCGTGACGGACGTGGTGGAATCGTCGGCTTCGGTCGACGTCGATCCGCACCGCGCGCAGATCATCCTGCCCGAAGATTTCGTCATGCCGCAGGGCGGCCTGAACATCCGCTGGCCCGATCCGCCGCTGGTGCAGGAAGCGCGGCTGCTCGACTACAAGTGGTACGCCGGTCTCTCGTACGTGCGCGCCAACAAGCTGGACCGCGTGGTGCTCGATTCGCCGCAGGCACGCTTCGGCATCATGACCGCCGGCAAGGCGTATCTGGACGTGCGCCAGGCGCTGGTCGATCTCGGCCTGGATGAGGAAACCTGCCGCCGCATCGGCATCCGCCTGTACAAGGTCGGCTGCGTGTGGCCGCTGGAAGCGCACGGCGCGCGTGCCTTTGCCGAAGGGCTGCAAGAGATCCTGGTGGTGGAAGAGAAGCGCCAGATCCTGGAATACCAACTCAAGGAAGAGCTGTACAACTACCGCGACGACGTGCGTCCGCGCGTGTACGGCAAGTTTGACGAGCGCGACAACGCCGGCGGCGAATGGTCCGTGCCGATGGCCAACTGGCTGCTGCCGGCGCATTACGAGCTGTCGCCTGCGCTGATCGCCCGCGCCATCGCCACGCGCCTGGAAAAGTTCGAGCTGCCGTCGGACGTGCGCGCACGCATCGCGTCGCGCATCGCCATCATCGACGCCAAAGAGAAGGCGCTCGCCAAGCCGCGCGTTACCGCCGAGCGCAAGCCGTGGTTCTGCTCGGGCTGCCCGCACAACACGTCGACCAACGTGCCGGAAGGCTCGCGCGCGCTGGCCGGCATCGGCTGCCACTACATGACCGTGTGGATGGATCGCCGCACCGACACCTTCAGCCAGATGGGCGGCGAAGGCGTGGCGTGGATCGGTCAGATGCCGTTTTCGGGCGACCAGCACGTGTTCGCCAACCTCGGCGACGGAACGTATTACCACTCGGGCCTGCTGGCGATTCGCGCGTCGATTGCAGCCAAGGTGAACATCACCTATAAGATCCTCTACAACGACGCCGTGGCCATGACGGGCGGCCAGCCGGTCGACGGCCCGCTCTCCGTGCCGCAGATTGCCGCACAGGTGCATGCCGAAGGGACGTCGCGCATCGTCATCGTCACGGACGAGCCCGAGAAGTACAACGCCGCCATCAAGCTGCCCGAAGGTGTGACGGTGCATCACCGCGATCGCCTCGATGCCATCCAGCGCGAGCTGCGCGAAGTGCAAGGCACCAGCGTGCTGATCTACGACCAGACCTGCGCGACGGAAAAGCGCCGCCGCCGCAAGCGCGGCACGATGGTTGATCCGGCCCGCCGCGCGTTCATCAACGACGCCGTGTGCGAAGGCTGCGGCGATTGCTCGGTCAAGTCGAACTGCCTGTCGGTCGAGCCGCTGGAAACGGAGCTGGGCACGAAGCGCAAGATCAACCAGTCGTCCTGCAACAAGGATTTCTCGTGCGTGAACGGCTTCTGCCCGAGCTTCGTGACGGCAGAAGGTGCGCAGGTGCGCAAGCCGGAGTCGCACGGCGTTTCGATGGAAGGCTTGCCGCTGCTGCCGCATCCTGAGCTGCCCGCCATCCAGCGCGCGTACGGCGTGCTGGTGACCGGCGTGGGCGGCACGGGCGTGGTGACGATCGGGGGCCTGCTCGGCATGGCCGCGCACATCGAAGGCAAGGGCGTGACGGTGCTCGACATGGCGGGCCTGGCGCAGAAAGGTGGCGCCGTGCTCTCGCACGTGCAGATCGGCGAGCGCCCCGATTCGATCCACGCCACGCGCATCGCCATGGGCGAGGCGGACCTCGTGATCGGCTGCGACGCCATTGTCTCGGCGTCGGACGAAGTGCTGTCGAAGGTGCAGCACGGCCAGACGCGCGCCATCATCAACAGCACCGCATCGCCCACGGCCGACTTCATCAAGAACCCGAACTGGCGCTTCCCGGGCAGCTCGACCGAAGCGGACATCCGTGCGGCCATCGGCGATGCCTGCGCGTTTGAAGACGCCAGCACGCTGGCCGTGCGCCTGCTGGGCGACGCCATCTACACCAACCCCCTGGTGCTGGGTTTTGCGTGGCAAAAAGGCTGGGTTCCGCTGACACACGACGCGCTCGTCCGCGCGATCGAACTGAACGGCGTGGCCGTCGAGAAAAACAAGACCGCGTTCGAATGGGGCCGTCACCTTGCTCAGGACCGCGACGCGGTGCTCAAGCTCGCTGGCGATGCGCCCCGTGCCAAGGCCGACGTCGTCGCCCTGCCCTCGCTGGACACGCTGATCGCCCGCCGCGTCGATCTGCTGACCGCCTACCAGAACGCCGCGTATGCCGCCGAATTCCGCGCTGTGGTCGAACGGGTGCGCGCGGCGGAAGCAGCCGTGGTCGGTGCAGGCCAGCCGCTGGCGCTGACGGAAGCCGTGGTGCGCAATCTGTCGAAGCTGATGGCTTACAAGGACGAATACGAAGTCGCCCGCCTGTACACCGATCCGGCGTTCCTCGACAAGCTGCGCGCCCAGTTCGAAGGCGAACCGGGGCGCGACTACCAGCTCAACTTCTGGCTCGCCCCGCCCATGATGGCCAAGCGTGACGAGAAGGGGCACCTGGTCAAGCAACGCTTCGGTCCGAACACGATGCGCATCTTCAAGGTGCTCGCCAAGCTCAAGGGCCTGCGCGGCACGGCGTTCGACATCTTCGGCAAGACCGAAGAACGCCGCACCGAGCGCGCGCTGATCGGCGAATACCGCGCGCTGGTCGATGAACTGGCGAAAGGCCTGACGGCGCAAAAGCTGGCGCAAGCCGTGGAACTGGCTCGCCTGCCGGAGGACATCCGCGGCTTCGGCCATGTGAAGGAGGCCAACCTCGCGGCGGCGCGCATCCGCTGGAACAAGCTGATGGCCCAGTGGCGCGATCCGGCTGCGGCACAGCAGGCGGCCTGATCAGCGCCAAGCGTTCGGCATCGCCAATAAAAAACGGAGGCTTCGGCCTCCGTTTTTCTTTGTGCGCCCCCGCTACGTCAGCCCGGCACGATCTGCTGCGCGTAGTCGTACAGATCCTGCAGGATGGTTTGCGCGCGCGTGTCGCCGTTCTCCTCGGCTTCCGCGCCCAATTGCTGAAGCCGCTCGCCGAAGGTCTCAAAGGTCATGTAGCCGTCACGGCCTTCGAACAACCGCTCGGCGCGAAGCTGTTCCCACAGTTCGTATTCCTCTTCGTTCAACGTATCGGGAAAGTTGCGTGCGCGATAGCGGAACAGCAGCTCCGGCAGGCGCGCATCGGCAAATTCCGCATGCAGGCGCGCGAGTTGTTCGCCGCTGAGCGTGCGCAGCTCATTGAGCAGGCGGCGATCCTCGTTGCCGACGAATCCGCCGTAGAGGTTCTGGTCGACGTCTTCAATCGCCTCCAGTTCGCGGGCGTACACCTGACGCCAGGTTTCGCGCATGTCGGGCGCGCCCTGGGCGATGGCGGCGTGGCGTTCGATCGTGGCAAAGTCGATGCCCCAGCGTTCTGCCTGCGCGGGCTGCAGCGTCTTCATGTTGCTGATGACGATGGGCGACTTGTTGATGTGGATCGACTTGATCGGCAGTCGCGTGGTGCCTTCGGCCAGATCGGCCGTGCGCGTGAACATGCGCTCGCGAATCGTGGCGACGTCCATGTCGAACAGCTCGGACGGGTCGAACGCCAAGTCCCACACGATCAGTTCGTTCTTGTTGGTGGGGTGACCGCCCAGCGGCCACACCACGGCCATGCAGCCACGCTCCACGCCGTACATCCCGGAGATGTGCAGCAACGGCCGCGGCGCATCGCCAATCTCCGCCACCACGCGGTCTTTCTTGCGCAGCGCCAGGCAGAAATCGAACAGGCGCGGCTGCGCGTTGCGAATCAGACGCGCCAGCGCGATCGTCGCACGCACGTCGGACACCGCATCGTGCGCGGCCTCGTGCACCAGGCCGTTGGCCTTGGACAGATGCTCCAGCTTGAAGCTGGGCCTGCCGTCTTCGTGGGTGGGCCATTGAATGCCCTCCGGGCGCAGGGCCCACGTGGTGCGCACCACGTCGAGCAGATCCCAGCGCCCACATTCGTTCTGCCACTCGCGTGCATACGGGTCGATCAGGTTGCGCCAGAACAGGTGGCGCGTCACCTCATCGTCGAAGCGGATGGTGTTGTAGCCGACGCCGATGGTGCCGGGCGTGCCGAGTTCGCGCTCGATAGCCTGGGCGAAACGGTATTCCGGAATGCCTTGCCGGGCGCATTGCTGCGGCGTGATGCCGGTGATGAGGCACGACACCGGATCGGGCAGCCAGTCGTTGGAAGGCTGGCAGAACAGTTCGACCGGCTCGCCGATCTCGTTCAGCTCGGCATCGGTGCGGATGCCGGCAAACTGCGCGGGGCGATCACGGCGCGGCACGGCACCGAACGTTTCGTAGTCGTGCCAGAGAAAGGTGGGAGTGACAGGCAAGGCAGCGGCTCGCTGGAAAACACTGAAGATGCCGGCATGCTAACAGCCTGCCGCCAGCGCCGCGCAAACGCGGGATGGTGCCAGAGTAAGCTAATGCCGTTGCCCACCTTCCCTGACGCGCCGACGCGCCCGAGCCGCCACCATGCGCATTCTTTTTTTCAGCAGCCACCGTTACGACGAAGACAGCTTCCGCGCCTCACTTGCACGCGGCGGCTACAGCTTCGACCTCGTCTTCCAGCGCGCGCACCTTGAAGCGCAGACGGCGTCCCTCGCGTCCGGCTTTGAAGTGGTATGTCCGTTCGTGAATGATTGCCTCGATGCGGAAGTGCTGGAGGCGTTGGCTGCAGGCGGCACGCGCCTGATCGCGCTGCGCTCGGCCGGTTTCAACCACGTCGATCTGCCGGCCGCACAACGCCTGGGGCTGACGGTGGTGCGCGTGCCGGCGTATTCGCCCCACGCGGTGGCCGAGCATGCGGTCGGCATGATCCTCACGCTCAACCGGCGGCTGCACCGCGCCTGCAATCGCACGCGCGAAGGCGATTTTTCACTGGATGGTTTGCTGGGCTTCGACCTGGCAGGCAAGACCGTCGGTGTCGTCGGCACGGGGCAGATCGGCCAGGTGTTCGCCCGGATCATGGCGGGCTTTGGCTGCCAGTTGCTGGCATTCGATCCGTTTCCGCAGGCTTCGCTGGCGGCGCTGGGCGCGCGCTACGTGCCGCTGCCGGAATTGCTGGCGCAAGCCGATATCGTCAGCCTGCACTGCCCGCTCAACGCTGACACGCACCATCTGATCGACGCCAGCGCGCTCGCCAGCATGAAGCCGGGCGCGATGCTCATCAACACGAGCCGCGGCGGCCTGGTCGACAGCCCCGCGCTGATCGACGCCCTCAAGACCGGCCAGCTCGGCCACCTCGGGCTGGATGTCTACGAAGAAGAGGCCGATCTGTTCTTCGAAGACCGCTCGGCCGACGTGCTGCAGGACGACGTGCTGGCGCGCCTGCTGAGCTTTCCCAACGTCATCGTGACCGCGCATCAGGCGTTCTTCACGCGCGAGGCGCTGGCGGGCATTGCCGACACCACGCTCGCCAACGTGGCGGCGTGGGCGGCAGGCGCACCCGTCAATGTGGTGCCGGCTTAGGCCGGCCGATCAAGCTGCCGCGGCTTTTGGCTGCGACAGTTCGCTTTCGCCTTCCTTCACGTAGATGGAGTTGCGCGGCTTGGCCAGCACGCGTCGCACCATCGGCTCGAAGAACGAGAGCGGCAGGTTGTCGTAGTCGGGCATGAAGGCCGCGGCGTCGTACTTGGCGCAGAACTCGGCCGTGCGCTCGAACAGCTCAGGCTGGCTGCGGTACTGCTCGCGCAGGTTGCGGTCGAGCCCCAGGTGGTGGAAGAAGTAGTAGCCCTGGAAGATGCCGTGTTTCTCGACCATCCACAGGTTCTCGGGGCTCACGAACGGCTTGAGGATCGCCGCGGCGATGTCCGGGTGGTTGAAGCTGCCCAGCGTGTCGCCAATGTCGTGCAGCAGCGCGCAGACCACGTATTCCTCGTCGCGGCCATCGCGGTGGGCGAGGGTCGCGGTTTGCAGCGAGTGCGCGAGACGGTCGATCGGGAAGCCGCCGCAATCGCCGTCGAGCAGCTTCAGGTGCGCGAGCACGCGGTCGGGCAAGGCGCGGGCAAACGGCATGAATTCCGCCGAGATGGCGGCCCAGTCCTCGCGCGTGCCGTGCTCCATGTGGGAAAACGTTGCACGCGGGGCGGTATGTTGTGGATCGGTCATTGGGGTGTCTCCTTCGTCGCCGGAATGGTCGCGTCGGTGCCGCGTCGTAGTTCTTGAATGGCTGGATGCGCGGCTAGCGGACCATTCTCTGCCCGGCGCTTGCGTGCAGACTGTCAAGCGTTTGACAATGATCGGACTGCCCTCGCCGCATCCTGCCGCCATGCCCGCAGACGCCTCCCATACCGCCCCTGCTCCCACGCCCTCGCAACTCGCCCAGGGCTGGCTGCGCGACGCCCCCGCCGACCTGCTGGCCGAGATCGCGCCCAGCGCACGCCTGATCACCTACCCCGACGGCGAATGCATCCATCCGCACGGCGGCCCGGCGCAGGGCATGTTCCTGATCCTGCGCGGCCGCGTGCGCATCAGCCGGACGACGGACGGCGGCAGCGAACTGGTCTACGGCATGTTGCGCGCGGGTGAATGGTTTGGCGAGATCGCGCTCATCGACGGCGGCGGCCGCACGCACAGCGCCCACGCGCAGGGGCCGACCACGCTCATCCTGCTGGGCAGCGCGGCGTTTGCGCGGGTGGTGTCGGCCTACCCGGCCGGCATGTGGGCGCTGATGCAGCAACTCTGCCAGCGCATCCGCCTGATCTTCGACGAGTTCGAACACGCCAGCGAAATGCCCGCCGATGCGCGCCTCGCCCAACGTCTGCTGCAGCTCGCCCGCGCGGGCGACGGCCGCATCGTGGCGGCCAGCAATGAAGAGCTGGGCCGCATGCTGGCCCGCTCGCGGCAGACGATTTCCAAATACCTGCAGGCCTGGCAGCGCGCAGGTTGGATCCGCTGCCATTACCGGACGGTCGAAATCGTCGACGCGGCAGCTTTGCGGATGCTGATGGACGCGCACGCTTCCTGAGCGTGCCTAACGCTGCGTCGCGTCCCGAGATGACGCAATTGTCATGACGCCTTCGCCACTTTGTGGACAGAAGATTGCTTTTCGGAACCTTTGCAAGCGCACATCTGTCTTGAAACATGGGACGTGATGTTTCATTCTCATAGGATGACGGCCCGCTTTTTGCGAGATCGCCGACGGAGGAAACGCCTTGTCACAGGTTCATCTGGAAACGTCATCTGCGAGCGAGCGCATGCCGTGGTCGATCCAAGAGATCGGCTACGACAGCATCGACGTTGCCCGCGTGCGAGAAAACCGCACGCTGTTCTACCTGGTTACGAGTGCCTCGTTTGTCGAGAGCGGCTCGGATCTCTACGCCGGCAACCTCGCTCAGTACTACGCCGATCGCCCCGAAACCGCACACTGGCTGACCCATCATTGGGAACGCGAAGAGCTGCAGCACGGCCGCGCCTTGCGCCGCTACGTTGAAGCGGTGTGGCCCGAGTTCGACTGGGAGCGCGGCTACGCCCGCTTCTTCGAGGAATACTCGGTCACCTGTTCCGTCGACCAGTTCGAGCCCACGCAGGCGTTGGAAATGGTCGCGCGCTGCGTTGTCGAAATGGGCACGGCAACCTTCTATCGCGCCATCGCACAGGCGGCGGCCGACGCCGATGAACCCGTGCTGCGCGACCTCGCCAGCCGCATCTCGGCCGATGAAGTCCGGCATTACAAACACTTCCTGCGATTCTTCAACGAGTGCAACGCAAGCGAGGGGGTGGGCCGCGCGCGCGTGCTCAGGGCGCTCGCCTCGCGCCTGCGTGAAATCAAGAATGAAGATTCGATGATCGCGCTGCGCAATGTGCTGCGCATCGAGCGCGGCCAGGAAGATGTGCCTGACGCCGATGTGCGCGCCCTGAACTCGCGCGTCAGCGCGCTGGTGCGCTCCTATCTGCCGCTCGACATGGCCGCCAAGATGCTGCTCAAGCCGCTGCACCTGCGCCCGGGGTTCGAGCGCTCGATCCGCCCCCCCCTGGTGGCCGTGGTGCGGCGCGTGATGCTGCACTAAGCTGCAGCGCGCGGCGGATACGCCAACGAAACACCCGGGCTTAAGCCCGGGTGTTTTTTATCCAGCCAACCACGCGCCGCTTCAGGCGAGCCGGAACACGTCCACCGCGCCGCGCAGTTCCTGGGCTTGCTGGCGCAGGCTTTCGGCCGCAGCAGCCGCTTCCTCGACCAGCGCGGCGTTCTGCTGCGTCACCTCGTCCATCGACGTGACCGCGCGGTTGACCTCTTCGATGCCTTGCGACTGCTCGCGCGACGCGTGGCTGATCTCGCCCATCAGGCCGGCGATGCGCTCCACGCGCGTCACGATGTCCTGCATGGCGTCACCGGCGCCGCGGGCGGCTTCGTTGCCGGCCTGTACTTCTTCGACCGAGCGACTGATCAGTTCCTTGATCTCCTTGGCGGCGGCTGCACTGCGCTGGGCGAGGCTGCGCACCTCGCCGGCGACGACAGCGAAGCCGCGGCCCTGTTCGCCTGCGCGGGCGGCTTCCACGGCGGCGTTGAGCGCCAAGATGTTCGTCTGGAACGCGATGCCGTCGATGATGCCGGTGATGTCGGCAATCTTCTGCGCCGTGGCATGGATGCCCGACATGGTGCCGACCAGCCGCTCCACGGTCTGCCCGCCGGCATTGGCCGCCTCGCTGGCGGATTGCACCATGTCGTGCGCATGGTGGGCACTCTCGGCGTTTTGGCGCACGGTGGCGGCCAGTTGCTCGATGCTGGATGCGGTGCGCTCGAGGTTGCCGGCCTGCGCTTCGGTGCGTGCGGAAAGATCGGCGTTGCCGGCGGCGATCTGGCCGGTGCTCGACGCGATGGTGGAGGCACTGGCGCGCACCTTGTCGACGATGCCCGAAAGGCCGTCGCCGACGCCGTTGACAGCACGCATGACCTGGCCGATTTCATCGCTGCGCGTGGTGGGCAGGCGGTGCGTGAGATCGCCCGCAGCCACACGCTGCGCGACGTTCACCACCTCGGCCAGCGGCGTGCTCACGGTACGGCGCAGCATCCAGTACAGGCCGCCGGCCAGCAGTGCGCCGAGTGCCAGACCCAACAGCAGAAAGCGGTTGCGGGCAGCCACCAGATCGGCGTCCAGTTCATCCACATAGGCCGTACCGGCAATCACCAGTTGCCAATCCGGGTATTGGGTGAAGACGGTCAGCCGCTCGCGCGCGGTGCCAGCTTCCGTGTCGGCCAGTGTGTGGCGCAACGTGCCGTCCTTGCGCGCGATCATCTCGCGCACCCAGGTCTGGCCGGCCGCGTCCTTGGCGTCGAGCAGGTTCTTGCCCTCCCGGTCTTGCGCATGGTCGATCAGCACCTTGCCCTGGTCTGCGCCGGGCTTGCCGTCGATGACGAAATAGCCGCCCGTCTTGCCGATGCCGTGCGAGCGGATCTTGTCCTTGAGCAGCGCCAGTTCCGAGCGCACGTCCACACCTACGTAGAGCGCGCCGATGACCTTGCCCGACGCATCGCGCACGGGCTCGTACTTGCTCATGTAGGGCACGCCAAACAGCCACGCCAAGCCGCGGAACGGCTCGCCGGCCATCAGCGCTTTGTAGCTCGGGTGCGCGCGGTCGAGCAGCGTGCCGATCGCGCGTTCGGCGTTTTCCTTCTTGAGCGAAGTGGTCACGCGCACGAAATCGTCGCCGGCCCGGGCAAACACGGTGGCGATCGTGCCGCCGGTGCGCGCGAAGAACTGGTCCGGCACGGTGAAGTTGAGGTTCAGCACCGTGTCACCGCTCTTGAACGTGGGCGTCGGCTTGCCGGCCACTTCAACGGTCTGCGCCGGATCTACGCTGTACGGCCCGGGCGCGGCGTCGGCAAAAGCGGTCAGGAAGCGGTCGGCCTCGGTGCGCATGGTGCCGTCGAACAGGCCGATCATGTCGCGCATGGCGGCCTCCTGGTTATGCATGGCCGATTGTGTACTGGCCTCCAGCATGCGCAGGCTCGATTGCGAGTTCGCCAGGGCAAACATGCCGAACACGAGCACCAGGGCGATCAGGCCAATCACGGCCAGCCTGGTACCGAGGCTTGTTGGAGGTTGTGAAACCGCAAAAAGGGGCGCAGACGCTCTCATGCTTTTTTCCTGGGGGTCGTCAGTCAAGTTAACAACGGATCAACCCAGAAAAGCTTGAGCGCAAACGTTTTACAGCTCCTTATGTCTGGCAGGCCAGACAGGGTTCCGCAATCTCGGACGTCATCTGTCGCAGGTCAGCTCGACGTGCTGAGGCGTGAGCCTGGCGGGGTTGCCCGCCCCCAGTTCGATGCGCCAGTCAGCCCCGTGCGAGGCGGCCACGTCACGGCCGTCCACGGTCGCCCGGCAACGGGTTGCATTGGCAAAGCGGATGAACGGTCGCGTATAGCCGGCAACATCGACCGACAGCGAGCGGCCATCCGCACTGCGCCGCCAGTTCGACAGGCGGCCGCTGGCATCGCGCACGTAAGGCAGCGTCGGCCCATCGTTGTCCAGCGCAAAGCGTGCCGAGCCGCTGGTCAGATGGATATAGGAACCACCCGGACCCGCCGTGTAGCCCGCCACGTCGCGTGCATCGGCAAGACGCGGCACGCCGGGTCCGGACCAGCGCACGGTGCGCAGGTCGCCATTGCCGCGCACGACCCAGGCATCGCCGTCACGCGCCACGGCCAGGGTGCGGAAGTCGAGCACCTTGCGGATGTAGTCCGACGCGTAGACCGGCATGACCGGCTGCGCGACCGCCCAGTCATACACCTGCCGCAGAGCCGTAACCGAGGCCAGCTTGGTGCCCGAATACATGTGGTAATAGATGCCGATCGGCTTGAAGCGGTAAGGCTTTTCGGTCAGCTCGAACGTCTCGATGGCCCGCGAGAAACCGTAATACGGGCCGTGCCAGAGGTTGGTGTAGATGTTCTCGTTCTGGTCGGGCGCGAATACCTGGAAGAGGCCATCGCCTTTGTCCACGCCCAGCGGCGCCACGGCGGTCCAGCTCGGGTTGGAGCGCGTGATGTAGGTGTCGCCGCCGTTCATGTTCAGGACACCGGCCTCGACGGTCTTTTGCACGGCAATCGGCGGCACCTGGCCGTTGCCGCTCCACAGCAGCACCTTTACCTGCTTGCCTGGCGGGGCGAGCTTGGTGTTGATGTAGTGGATGGAACCCGCGATCTCGCGATCGAAGCTGAAGCGGTAATTGGGAATGTTCAACGAGAAGGCGGTGTCGGTGCCTTCGGCCGTGGCGGCGGAGGCCGGATCGGGCGGGTTGGTGGTGCGCAGCCAGTTGAACGGGTGCGAGAACGTATGGCTGGCCAGCTCCACGTAGGGCTGCGCAAAGAGGGTGCGCGCGATCGGCTCGAGCTGCGGCGTGAGCTTCGGGTACACGCCGTCGGCCGCCACCTCGCCCTCGATGATCGACACGGTGGTCGGCACCTTGTAGCGGTCCAGGATCTCGCGCAGCAATGCCTGGCCGGAAAACTCGCTCGGTGGAAACTCAGTGCGGGAGGCGAAGCCGTCGCCATCGATGTGCACGGTCATCAGCCGGCGGCCGTTTTCCGTCGTGGTGTCAGGCACCGGCATGGCGGGCAGTTGCAGCGCGCGGCGCAGAAAATCGAGCGGCTGGATCACCCAGCGCGCCTGGTCGACATCGGGCATGCGGAAGACGCCAAACGGCTGCAGCACATAACCGCCCCACGGCATGATGGCCGCCGCATCGTAGGCGTAACTGCCGGCGGAGAGCCGCAGCAGCGACTGCGCCCCCGCGACGCTGGGGTCGACCTTCACCCCCACGGCCATGCGCCGGTCGGGATGAGGCTGCAACTCGAAGCCCACCATGGGATCGCGCAAAACGATGTCAAGCGGCCCCGCCGGCGTGCCGGGCACGGTCTGTAGATCCAGCATCCGCGCCGTGGTGGCATCCATGTTCAGCCCGAACTGGTTGAACATCGCCACGCGAACACCGGCGCCCATCGTGCGCCTGAGCCACGATGACCACGTGCCCGGTCGCGATGCGTTGCCGTCGAACCAGGTGACGACGCCGGCATAGCGGTCGGGCGTGACGGTCGGCAACGGCTTGTTGGCGTCGGCAAATTCGGTGCGATAGCCGAGATAGTTGATGGGCATGGCCAGATAGAGCACCGATGGCGCGGTGTTGCGGCTGGTGCCGGGCTCCTGGGGTTCGACCAGCAGGACACGGCGCGGCATCACTTCCAGCCGGCCGATGCCGATGAAGTCGGCGCCGGGCGTGGTGGCGTAGCTGGTAACGCCTGCAGCGCGCGCCACATTGGCGGTCTCACGCAGACAGGTACGGTTGTAGTTGGGGCAGTAATCGAGTGCGACGGCGGGTATGCGGTACTGCGCACCGATCTTGCGCAGCGTGGCAACGCGTGCGGCGCGGTCGGCATCGGTCACCTCTTGCAAGCCTTCCCCGCCGGTGCGCTCGCGCACCAGCCCGGCCGTCACCACGCCGGACAACTGCGGTGCGAGCGTCTCAAGCCACGCCGTGCCGCCGGCCAGCAGCCTGGTCTGCGGTGCACGTGCATGCAACGCCTGGACCAGTGCCGCAACGGCATTGGCGGCATCGGGCGCGCCGCGCTGGAGCGCGTCCAGCCCATCCAGCAGGAAGCCCGCGTAGCCCTGCGCGAGCAGCGGCGCAAAGACCTGGTCGATCACGTTGGCAGGCCAGGCGCTTGTGCGCATTGCGTCGGTCTGCTGCGTCAGGTCGACGCGAGCGAACCAGAGCGTGGGCGATGGCTGCTTCGGATCGAAGCTGCCGGCCGTGGCCGGCTCCAGCACGACCCAGTCGAAGGCTTGCAGTTCAGCGACGGGGACATCGCGGCCGTAGTAGAAGGCGATCTGCGGCTCTGCCGAAGCGGACGTCGTCGGCTGCTGTGCACGAACGGTCGCAACGCCGAGCGCCAACGCCACGACACCCAGCCACACCGGCCACCGCCACGATAACTTGCTGCCCTTTGCCTGCCTGTCCTGCATCCCGGTCCTCGAAAAGTCTGTCCGACATGCATTGTGCCGGGCGGCCATCCGATTGCAATGTTTGTGGGCCGGGGCGTGCCCGGCGCGATGCCCCTTGGGGGCACATGGCGGGAACCCGGCTCAGTAACCGACCACCGTGTACTGCGGGAATTCCGCTTCGAACGCCTTCTCCAGGTCGTCGACGCTGGCGACAGCCGACGTGTAGACAGCAGTTGTCGAGCCGCTGTCGTAGGCCAGCGTGACAGCCCAGGTGGCATGCGCCTGGTTGACGCGATCGCGTGCGGCCTGGGCCGCCAGTTGACCCGGGCCGTTATCAGGTTTGGTTCCGTAGACTTTGCAGTGGGACATGGCAATCACTCCGAAGATGTGGAAGGAATGCCGCCGACGCACGGGCGAGGACACGCGCGGTCTGCCTGGTCTGCATTCTCAACGATACGGGCGAACAGACGCGCTGCCGGCGGGTCCCGTCGGCATGCACCAGCGACACGGCCAGCGTAAAAGCCGGGGCCGCGCGCCGGAATGGTGCGTTCGTCAGGGCCGACGTTCTAGAACGCCGACTTCACCACGCCGCCGTCCACACGCAGCGCAGCGCCTGTGGTGGCCGACGACAGCGGGCTGGCCACGTAGGCAACCAGGTTGGCGACTTCCTGCGTGGTGGCAAAGCGCTTGATGAGCGAGGTCGGCCGCGCCGTCTCGAAGAAGGTTTTCTCGAACGCTTCGAAGCTCTGCCCGCCCGAGAGTTTTTCGACAAACGCGTCTACGCCTTCGGAACGCGTCGGCCCCGGCAGCACGGCATTCACCGTGATGGCCGTGCCCGCCGTCAGCTCGGCCAATCCACGCGAGAGGCCCAGCAGCGCGGTCTTCGTGACACCGTAGTGGATCATCTCCACCGGAATCTGCACGCCGCTCTCGCTGCTGATGAACACGATGCGTCCCCAGTTCTGTGCACGCATACCGGGCAGGTAGGCGCGCGACAGCCGCGCGCCGCTCAGCACGTTCACGTTGAAGAAGTGCTGCCACTCGGCGTCGTCGATTTCCTCGAACGGCTTGGGGTCGAAGATACCGAGGTTGTTGATGAGGATGTCGACCTTGGGAAAGCGGCCGAGCAGCGCGTCGACCTGGGCCGGATTGGACAGGTCACCGGCAAAGCCCTCGACCTGGGCGTCGGGCACCTCGGTGCGCAGGCGTGCAATCGCGTCGCCCACGGACGCTTCGGTGCGGCCGTTGACGATCACGCGGGCGCCTTCGGCGGCCAGTGCTACAGCAATGGCATGCCCGATGCCCTTGGTCGAGCCGGTCACGAGAGCGAGCTTGTTCTGAAGGTGGAGGTTCATGGCATTCAAAAAAGGAAAATGGAGGAGGACGAGCACGCCGCGCCACATGGTGCAAGTTGGTCACGGCGTCGACGTTTCAACCATGATACGAACCGCCTCGCCCCTTGGCAGCCGCAATCGTTTTGCAGCGGTATCCAACGAGATTTGACGATCGGCGTTGGTATCGATCCCGGCTTGACGGCCTGGGCAAGCGACGATTAGTGTGCAATGAAGTACGCCCAGCGTTACGGGAACGCGGCGCGCCTTACAAGCCGGATCACCGGCAGAACGGGGAGCACGACCATGAGCATCGACGTACAGACACCTGAGGCCGCCGACACCAGCACCAGTGAAGGCGCCTACCAGCTTGACACTATGGACCGCGATACCAACATCGGTCGGCTCGTGCACCGGGTCCGACACGCGTTGGTGACGCATATCGACAGTGCCCTGGCATCGCTGGACTTGACAGCCGCGCAATGGACGGTCGTCATCTACCTGGCCGAAGACCTGGCCACCACGCCGGCCGAACTCTCGCGCCTGCTGCACTACGATCCGGGCGCGATGACGCGGCTGATCGATCGGCTGGAGAAGAAGAACATCGTCAAGCGCGCCCCCAGCGATGCGGACCGCCGCTCGGTGGTGGTGTCGCTCACCGAGCAGGGCCGCGCGCTGTATCCGGAGATCCGGCCGCTGATCATCGACGTGCTGAACCACCTGCTGCGCGGGTTTTCGCAGACCGAGGTCAAGCAGTTGGAAAACCTGCTGTTGCGCGTGCTGCACAACGCCTGATCGGATCAGGCGTTTTCGGGTGGGCAGTCTCAGCCGTCAGCGTTGGCGGTACGCCGGGGCTCGGGCGGGTGCCGCTTAGCGCTCACTGCCCCTCAAGCTCGTGCTTGATCTTGAACAGCTCGGTATCGGTGCGGATACCCAGCTTGCGATAGGCCGATTGCTTTTGCGAGCTGATCGTCTTGATGCTGCGCGCAAATTTCTCGGCAATGTCCGTGACCGACATGCCGTCCAGGCAGCAGCGCAGTACCTCGCGCTCGCGCGGGCTGAGTTCGGAGCGGTCGATCAGGGCGGACAGCTTGGTGCCATTGGTGACGGGCGCGGGCGCATCGGCGGAAAGCGCACCGCGCTCCATCTCGGCAGCCAGCGCGGCATTCAGGCGCTTGCCGCCCGCGGCCACCGTGCGGATGGCGCGTACCAATTCCGACAGATCCTCTTCCTTGCCGACAAAACCGCGTGCGCCGGCATGCATGACCATGCCCACCGTCGCCATGTTGTGATGCGCCGACGCCACCAGGATCTTCAAGTCCGGATAGCGCACGCGGATCAGGCGGATCAGGTTCAGCCCGTCAATCTCGGTGGGTCCGAGCGAGTAGTCCATCAGCAGGACATCCACCTCAAGGCTTTTGTCTTTGAGTGCCTGCACGATTTCGCGACCCGAGGCGAACATGCCGGAAACCTCGATGTCGGTCTCCTGTTTCAGGCGCGCAGCCAGACCATGGCGGACAACCGCATGGTCATCGAGCACGATCACGCGGATCGGCCGGGTCGCGGTCCAATTCATGTTGGCAGGTTCCTATTCGACGGGGATTACTTGCGGCACAAGAGCAGCGCCCCAAGATGCCGCAGAGGCCGACATATTAATAGCATTCCCGCGCAGCGACCCCGCTCACTTGGCCTCGACGATGGTGTCGTCTCGGGCGTAGACGCGGCAATTGATCCATCGCTCGGTACAGAAAGCCATCGCCCGAAACTCCGCGTTCTGGCCTACGGCCCAGGAGTAATGATCGCCGTCGGAGGCGACAAAAATCTTCGGCCACGTTTTCTTCAGATACATATCGAAGCCGGCCTGTTGGTTTCGCCCGAGTTCGCCGGAGCGGCGTGGTGGCGCCGCCTGCGCGCTCGATGCGTAAGCGGCCGGTGCAGCCGTCGCCTGAGCTAGCGATTTCTGCCCGCGCGCAGGGACATCGGCAATCCAGTCCGCAGGAATCGCGAAGTTCAGGTTCTGCCCCATGGTGAGCACGACCTGATGGTCTGTTATGCCAATCAACCGGCCGTCTGCATCGAACAGGCCGCCCCCGCTGGACCCTTGTGAGATTGGGGCAGACGTCTGGATGCTCTTGAGACGTCCTTCGTCATCGGTACGCAAGGACGAGATCAGGCCCTCGCTGATCGTCAGCTCCAGCCCCAGCGGATTGCCGACCGCGTACACTTTTTGCCCCGTCACGAGTGCGCTCCCCGGAGAGAGCATCACTGCAGGCGCGTGGAAATCCGCGACCCGGAGCTGACAGAGGTCGCGCTCCACGTCGGGATACTGCAAACGAGCACCGTAGCTTGCGTTGCCGCGTTTGAGCCAGACTTGCTTGCCGCCGCGCAGCACATGGCAGTTCGTGATCGCCACACCATCGGCGATAACGACTGCGCTGCCAATGGACAGCGGCCGCCCGTCCGAACCCGCAACGCGGACCTCCCAGACGCTGGGCGAAACCTTGGCAAAGACCGCTGCGGGCTCCAGCGCGACCGCGCGCTCTGCAACGCCGGCGCAGACCAACGCGGCAACCAGCAATGAAACCAGTCGAACGATATGCATGTTAGTCAGGCGGGTCGCCTCATTGGGGCAACAGCAAATCTTTGAGGTCGCTCAGCGTGGTCGATCCATCTTCCGAACGGGTGCGATCACGCATGTGCGCGATATCAGCGTCGGTCAAGGGCTGGCAAGCAGACTGCGTTGCCCATTGCCGATAGCGCGCAGCCACCGGGCGCCATGACAGCCCATTGCTGGATTCGATGAGTGCCGCCCGACAGCCCCGCTCGCTTTCGGAGTAAGTCGAACGCAACTGGTAACGGTGCCCCGTCAGCGGAACGAAACTCACCGCAACCGAGCAGAAATAGGTCAGGTTCCCTGCCGGACGCACGAAGTTCACGGCCATGGTCGTCGGCACGTCGGTCAGCACACGCACGGAGCGCGCTGGCTGGTTCGTGGCAATTGCCACGCGTTGCCCCGTGCATGTGCGGGCGTCGTCGAAGACCAGCAATGCGGCGGCCGCGCCGCTGGCGGGCCGTATAAACTCAACCGGCACGGTCCGGGCACCCGCGGGCGGTTCTACATACGGCTGTGCGCAGCCCGCAAGCCACAAAGCGCCTCCTAACAAAGAGGCGGTCATTCTGAGCGTCATGCGCTCCCCCCAAAGGCAACCTTTTCTGAGATCGGCATTTCCTTCTTCGAGCGCAGTGGCACGCACGCTCGATGCCGCTGAAGTGTAACCAAAGGTGAAGGAGAGGGACTGACCTGAGTACCAGCGTTGTGCGCGCGCGTCGGCCGCTGGTCAGCCGCGCTCAGGCCAGCGCCGCGTCGATGCGCGCCTGCGTGCTGCGGCGCGCGCGCTCGAACACCGCCATATCGCCCATCAGAAACGCCACGTTTGCGTTGGAGCGAAACGATTCGATCTCGAAGACGAGCTGATCGACGTCGACATCGGCGCGCAATTCTCCGGCTGCCTGTGCGGCGGTGATCGTCTCGCGAAACCGCGCACGCACCGACTCGCGGTGTCCGCGCACACGATCCTGGATCGCGCCCGGGCGGGCCCGGTATTCGTAGCTGGCCGCGCACACAAAGCAGCCGCCTGGCGATGCGCCGCTGGCCACGTAGTCGAACCAGCCGTCGGTCAGCGCCCGCAGGCGGGCAAGCGGGCTCTCCAGCGCCAGCGCGGGCTCGACCACCGTCGCGCGGTAATGCACGACCCCAGCGTCGAGGGTGGCGAGCTGCAGCGTTTCCTTGTCGCCGAAGAGCACCTGGATGTTGCCCTTGCCCACGCCTGCATCCGTGGCCACACGACCGATGGTCAGGCCCTCCAGCCCATCGGTGGAAGCGATGGCGGTGGCGTGCTCGAGCACCTGGGCGCGCGCACGTTCGCCGCGCTGGCGGCGGCCGTCGGTTTCGTTCATGGCAATGCCCTATCGATGAGTGGGGTCAACACAATCGGCCCTTGACGTGGGCCAATCGCTCTCTAGTATACGTACGACCGTATATTAATGAACCGAGATCCCCCATGTCAACAGAATCCCTTTCTGCTAGTAGCGTCGCCTCGTCAGCCAAACGACATTGGCCGGCGCTGGCGGCGCTGCTGACCGGCAACTTCGTCACCATTCTCGACCTGTTCATCGTCAATGTGGCGATTCCGGATATCCGGGCCGGCCTGCATGCCAGTTTTGCGGAGATCCAGCTCGTGATGGTCGGCTACAGCGCGGCGTATGCGGTGTTCCTGCTCAACGGCGCCCGCCTGGGGGACCTGTTTGGGCGCAGGCGCATGTTTCTGGCAGGCATGGCGCTGTTCACGCTCGCATCTGCGCTGTGCGGGCTGGCCACCACGCCGTGGATGCTGATCGCCATGCGTGTCGGCCAGGGCTTGGGCGCGGCCATCCTCATGCCCCAGGTGATGGCCTCGCTGCGCGTACTGTTTGACGGCGATGCGCGACGCCGCGCATTCGGCACCATGGGCGCCGTGCAGGGCGTGGCGGCGTCGGTCTCGCAAATCATTGGCGGCTGGCTGATCGCGCATCCGCTGGCGGCCGACGTATCCGGCTGGCGTGCGGTGTTCCTGGTGAATGTGCCGATCGGCATTGTGGCGCTCCTGGCGGCCCGCGCCTTCGTGGCGGAATCGCGTGCGCCGGTGGCGGCGCGGCTGGACGTGCATGGCGCCGTGGCGGGTGCGGTGGCGCTGGCGATGCTGCTGGTGCCCATCATGCAGGGCCGCGAATCCGGCTGGCCGTGGTGGTCGTGGGTGCTGCCGCTGGC
Organism: Ralstonia pickettii; assembly: GCF_016466415.2. NCBI lineage: Bacteria > Pseudomonadati > Pseudomonadota > Betaproteobacteria > Burkholderiales > Burkholderiaceae > Ralstonia > Ralstonia pickettii. The sequence continues at coordinate 3,036,855 of NZ_CP066771.1, forward strand.
CTCGCTGCTGGTGTTCCGCCACTTTGTGCGGGTGGAGCAAGCGCTGTCGACGGCGGGCCGCGTCCCGATCATCGAGATGGCGCTGTTCCGCAACCGCAGCTTTGTGCTGGGCGTGCTGGCGATCTTCCTGTTCTACACGGCCATCAGTTCGTACTTCCTGGCGCTGACGATCCTGCTGCAGTTCGGGCGCGGCCTGTCGGCGCTGGCAGCGGGGTTGGTGTTTACGCCCGCGGCCATCGCGTTCTTTACCGGCTCGCTGACAGCGCCCCGTCTGGCTGAGCGCATCGGGCAGCGTGCCCTGCTGCTGGGGGTGGCCACCTTCGCCGTCGGCATGGTCGTGCTGGCCACCATGGCGCAGCTGGGCGCGGGTACCGCCTGGCTGATCCTGCCGCTGATGCTCAATGGCTTTGGGCAGGGCATGGTCATTCCACTGTCGCTCAACACCATCCTGAGCGGCGTGGAAACAGCCCAGGCCGGCATGGGCGCCGGTACCGTTACGACCATGCAGGCCGTGGGCAATGCGGTGGGCGTGACGGTGGTGGGCGTGCTGCTGTTCTCGCTGCTCGGTCAGGTGGAGGGGGCAGAGGGCGCAGTGTCGGCGGACGCTGCCGCCCACGCAGCGCACTATGGCCACGCGTTCGCGCTGGCCACGCTCTACAACGTGGCGGCGACGGTGCTGTCGTTCGTGCTGTTCTGGCGGGCGTGGCGCCGTCACGCCTGAGCGGGCTTACTTGCGCACCCAGCCGCGCCGCACGCAGGGCGCCAGCACCACGCCATGCAAGGCCAGCCCCAGCCGGTGCAGCGGCTCCGACAGCGTATGCGCCACACGCCCGCTGCAAAGCCATGCGCATAGGGCCGACACAGCCGCCGCGCCCAGCATGTCGAACGGATAGTGCACGCCCAGGTAGATGCGCGCCCACGCCATCGGCACGCCCAATAGCGCCAGCAACACACCCACGCGCCGCAGGCGTGCGTTCCACATCAGGCTGAATGCCACGGTCCACAGTGCGGTCAGGTGGTCGCTGGGGAACGACGAATCCGGCGCGTGCGGCAGCAGATTCGTGCCCAGTTCAATCGCAAACGGCCTGGGGTGATACCACGCAAGGCCGAAGCCGACGTTGATCGACAACGCCAGCGCTGCAGCCACGCCGGTCTGCAGTGCCTGCCTGCGCGTGGTGGGCTCACCCCACAGCCAGCCGGCGACGAGCGTGAGCGGCACCAGCCAGATCGCGTATTCGGCAAAGGCCATCGCCAGCCGGACGGTGGCAGCCGGTGCGTCGGCCGGTGCGTTGATCCAAAGAAACAGCGTGTGATTGAGTGATTCCATACAGCGTCGGTCCAGGGCCCGAGTGATTCAACAACCGTGAGATGCCGGACCCACACTACTAAAGATTCCCTTCAATTCCCTTGGAACCGGCCTGTGGGCAAGCCTAGGCCACCCGACTTAGGCCAGCCGTAGCGATCTCCTCCTTGCCCGGGTCATCGCCTAGGCTTTTCCCACCGCCTGACGCTCCCTAGGATGTAGGCACACCGACACGCGGGCAGGTCGGACACGCACAGTCTCGAACTCCGGGGATGAATGGAAAGTTTTCTGATTCAGCGGGACACACGCCGGCAGGCGACGTTTGCCGGTGCGATTGCGCTGCTGATCTTGTTGACGCTGGGCGTCGCTGCACCACGCGCCGGCTTGCAACGGCCTGGATCAACCCGTTCATGCCGATGTGCGCGCTGACCACGTTCACCACGGCCAGCATCGCCGCGTTTCTGCTGGGCGCGCTCACGTAACGCACATCAAACATCAAGCACCCGTGAGCGTTTGCCCTGCCCGTCTTTGCTGTCTTCTTTATTTCTTCTGTATATAAAAATAGTAGTAGTAGATAACGGTGGACCGTTTCTGTGGATAGCTGCAGAAAGCGCTTTTGCGTCAACGGCTTGCGAATTGCACAACCCGTCGGACAGTATGTGCCGTTGCGTGGATGACTCGTGCAGGGCACGCCCCACCCTCCCGGCAACCATCAAAGTTATGCCCGTGCTGCGGACAACCTGACCCCGGGCAGCCAACACAGTTGTCCCTGAAGTTCTTCACGCGCTTATCCACATATCCACAGCGGCAATCGCGACCATGTCCATGCGCGCAAGCGCGCTTCCAGGTCGGTGCCTTTGATTGCCATCCTCCAGCAGCATATTCTTGGGTAGATGCTCGGAAAACGGCTTCCAACTGGCGTGCCTTAGACGCCCGAACCCGCTGCGACGGGGCTTGATATGGATACCAACGCAGACAGATTGCGAAAACCGGCAAGCGATGCAGCCATCGCCCACGTGCCCGTGGAGGAGCGTTATCGCACCTTGGTCGACGCGATACAGGACTATGCAATCTTCCTCCTGGATCCCACAGGTCACATCGCAAGTTGGAATGCCGGTGCCCAACGCATCAAGGGCTATCACGCCGACGAAATCATCGGCCAGCACTTTTCGGTCTTCTATCCTGCCGAGGCAATTGCGCAGAACTATCCGGGCGAAGAACTCAAACGTGCGGCCGCCCTTGGCCGCTGGGAAGACGAAGGATGGCGCATCCGCAAGGACGGCTCGCGCTTCTGGGCCAACGTGGTGATCACTGCCCTGCGGGATGAAGACGGCGACCTGATCGGCTTTGCCAAGGTCACCCGGGACCTGACCGAGCGCGAGCGGCTCAAGCAGCTCGAGTACGCGAGCGAGCTGGCATCCCGGGTCGAAGCCACTCGCGAAGAAGAAAAGAAGCGTATTGCACGCGAGCTTCATGATGACCTCGGGCAGCAATTGACTGCGCTGAAGATGATCATCACCGGCCTGCTTGCAGATGACAGCACCACGCCGGAAGCCCTGGCATACGCGCGCGAAAGAACACTGGCGATGAGCCATGCTATCGACCACGCGCTCGCGTCGGTCCGGCGTCTTGCCGCGGGCCTGCGGCCGACCATACTCGACGACCTGGGGCTGCTGCCCGCGCTCGACTGGCTCGTCACCGATTTCGGACAACATACCGGCCTGCGGGTCGCGCTGATCTGCAATACGCATACGGTGGCGTTCAATGACGCCGCCTCCACCGCGCTGTTCAGGATCGTGCAGGAAGGTCTGACCAACGTTGCCCGGCATGCGACGTCGGCAACGAAAGTCGTGGTCGATCTCCGATGCGACCGGGCAAATTGCGAGCTGGCGATTCACAACGATGGCGCCGTCGTCACGCACTCCACCAAACCCGCAGCCGGGCGGCCGCCGTCATCGGGGATCGCCGGCATCCGCGAGCGCGTGCGCCGCCTGGGAGGGACTTTCGCGGCGGGGCCACTCGCACAGGGCGGCTACCGTATCCAGCTTTCGATTCCGCGGAAAGCGATTGCCCTCGATGTGCCATCCGGTCAGTAGGCGTCTTCCGCGCGACCGAATATAAAGCCCACCACGTTACGCGCTTGGCGCATCAGGTGGGGAATTTTCGAAACGTCAATGAACGATCGTTCTTCAACACGACCGGAGAATAGCGACGGATTCGCATATACGAACCCCATGGGCAGTGCGACGCAGAATGCCCGCGCCGCCCGCACAGCGTGCAATAGTCGTCCATGGCAATGACCTTTATCGAGAGCTGGATGTCACCGACTTGAGTATCGGTGTGACGCCCGGCTGCCGCCATCAGCGGGCGCTCATTGTGTTGTCCGGGCACGCCCTTGTTTCTGTAGGTCAATACGGCAGGCGCTGTCAGTGCAGCCTGACAGCATTCGGCGCCCCAGGTTGGCGCCGGGTGAATGGCAATGGGTGCATCGGACTGGCTCAGGCGGAGCGAGCCGACCAGATCTTTTTACGGTTCAGCAGCAGCGGAATGACACCGATGGCGATGCCGCCCATGCCCACCATATTGGTGACCCAGTCGAAGGTCGGGATGCTGTAGAGCGCGATGAAGAAGAGGAAGAGCCCACTAGCCACCGGCCAGATGACATGGGTGATGGCGACCCATGGCCCCTGCGTCAGCACCTTGCGGTAGTACCAGCCGCAGGCCAGCCCCGTGAGCCCCAGGTAGAAGCAGATCTGGAAGCCGATGGCGGTAATCGAATCGTGCAGGATGACGTTGATCGTCGGCAGATAGGACGACACGAACAGCAGTGCGAGCCCCGTCAGCCAGATGAAGAAGATGGCGATGTGCGGCGTGCGCCAAACCGGATGCAGGCGCGCATAGCGTGCGTGCAGTGCGCCGTCGCGGCTCTTGGCAAAGAGCGTGCGCGTGAACTGCAGCATCTGGGTTTCGACCGTGCCCACCGTGCTCAGCAAGACCGCGACGATCGCGACGTAGCCCCAGGTCGGCCCAAACAGCTTCTCTGCAATGGCGAAGATGATGTTCGTGTTGTAGTGCTGGATCTCGGCATCGGACAGCGCAAGCTGCGTGATGACGATGAAGACAAGGAAGAACACCATCAAGAACACCATCGACCAGAACGCGGCACGGCCGGGCGTACGGTTCGCGTCGCGCGTCTCTTCGCTGAGGTTCATCGTCACGTCCCAGCCGTAAAAGAAGAAGATCGCCACCAACGCGCCGTTGGCAAACAGCTTGGGTGTGAACGCGAAAGGCCAGAACCAGACCCACGAGAACGGGTGCTGCGGCGTACGCGGAAACACCATGAAACTCGCGACGATGATCCCCAGCAGGATGACACCCTCGACAATCGTCATCAGCACCTGCACGTAGCTGGTGAGCTTGATGCCCTTGACGACTACCACGCTGACAAACGTGAGCCATGCCGCCGCGATCAACGTCACGTAGTGCACGTTGTTCATCATGGGCCGATCAAAGATGAGCAGCGTGGCATTTGCCGCCGGAATCATGGCGGACACCATGAACACACAGCACAGCACCAGCAGGGCCCACCCAGCAAAGAAGCCGAGCGCGCGCCCGAATACCATGCTCACCCACGAATACGAGGTGCCGGCACTCGCCAGGGCACGGTTCATGTTGATGAACGCGTACGCGATGCCAAACATGATGAGCCCGCACACCAGGATGCTGGCCGGCGACTGCGTGCCGGCCGTCCCGATGATGGTGGAAGTCGTGATCTCGATGCTGTAGGCCGGGGCAGTACCGGCGATGCCCATGATCACCGATTCAACGATACCCAGGGAATCGGCATTGAGCTTGGCGGGTTGGTCCATGGATGCGCGACTCCCAGTCGAGATTGGGGTGCAATAGACCGATTTTTACCCTGTGCCGGATAGGCGGGCAATAGGGGCGTCTCTGGGCTGGAGCGGTGTCGTGGACGTGGGTTCTGGCAAGCCTTTGCTCTGTATGGCCAAGACGCTCGGAACGAGCCAAGCCTGAAAATATCGACCGGGCAGCACATGCGCGCGCCCCTATCCCCTTTTGAGCTGGGTCGATACGGGGCCAGGATGGCCGTCATGGTTGGGCGTGCAGCGGCGTTCTCGCGCTCTACATGGCCTCGTTGGCAGGCGTGGCGTCTTCCGGGCCGGAGTTGGTAAGTCGAGCGCTAATCCATCATGAGATGACGCATCAACAGCGTCGGGTCCGCGATCTCGAGAATGAGACGACGTAGCACGCGTTTGCGCATGTGCCCTTCGTCCAGCACCCACGGAGCGCTGACCTCGCTGAGATGCCGCGCGATCGCATCGCGGTGGTCGGCACCTTCAGGCAGGCTGAGGCGTGCAGCCAACAGGCCGGCAACGACGTCATCGATCTCAACGTCCAGGTGCTTCGCGTCAATGGTGAGTTGCAGCTTCATGGGCGTGATCGAACCTCAAAAAGCCGGCACCGCAACGGGGACTAGCGGCGCCGGAATGCAGTTGCACCGGCCGGCGAACCGGCCGGTCGATGGCAGCACAACTGCGTGGTTCAGTAGTCCAGCTCAGGCGCCGGCACTTGCGCGGGCTTGTCTTCCTTCGGTGCCTCCGCAATGGTCGCATCCGTGGTCAGGATTAGCCCGGCGACAGACGCGGCGTTCTGCAACGCGGTGCGCGTCACCTTGGTCGGGTCGACGACACCCGCTTCCACGAGGTCGCCGTACTCTCCGGTGGCCGCGTTGTAGCCGTAGTTGCCCTTGCCTTCGGCGACCTTCGCAATGACGACGGACGGCTCTTCACCAGCGTTGGCGACGATGGCGCGCAGCGGTGCCTCCAGCGCGTGCTGCACGATGCGGATGCCGGCATCCTGATCGCTGTTCGCGCCCTTCAGGTTCAGCACTGCAGAGCGGGCGCGCAGCAGGGCCACGCCACCGCCCGGAACGATGCCCTCTTCCACAGCCGCGCGGGTGGCGTGCAAGGCATCGTCGACACGGTCCTTCTTCTCCTTCATCTCGACTTCGGTGGCTGCGCCCACCTTGATGACCGCAACGCCGCCGGCAAGCTTCGCCACCCGTTCCTGCAGCTTCTCGCGGTCGTAGTCGCTTGTGGCCTCGTCGATCTGCACGCGGATGGACTTGACGCGGGCATCGATGCTGACCTGGTCGCCGGCACCGTCGATGATGATGGTGTCGTCCTTGCGGACCTCCACGCGCTTGGCCCGGCCGAGGTCCTCCAACGTAGCCTTCTGGAGCTGCTTGCCGGTTTCCTCAGAGATGACGGTTGCGCCGGTGAGCACGGCGATGTCTTCGAGCATGGCCTTGCGGCGGTCGCCAAATCCGGGCGCCTTGACGGCGGCGACCTTCAGGATGCCGCGCATTGCATTGACGACCAGGGTGGCCAGGGCTTCGCTCTCGACATCCTCCGCCACGATCAGCAGCGGCTTACCGGCCTTCGATGCCGCTTCCAGGATCGGCAGGAGGTCGCGGATATTCGAGATCTTCTTGTCGTGCAGCAGGATCAGCGCGTCGTCCAGATAGGCCGCCTGCTTTTCGGGGTCGTTGATGAAATACGGGCTGACATAGCCGCGGTCGAACTGCATCCCTTCGACCACGTCCAGCTCGTTGTCGAGCGACTTGCCGTCCTCGACTGTAATGACGCCTTCCTTGCCGACCTTCTCCATGGCCTCGGCGATGATCTTGCCGATGGCTTCGTCCGAGTTGGCCGAAATGGAGCCCACCTGGGCGATTTCGCGGTTGGTCGAAATCGGCTTCGACAGATTGCGAAGCTCATCAAGCACGGCGGCCACGGCCTTGTCGATACCGCGCTTGAGATCCATCGGGTTCATGCCGGCCGCCACGTGCTTCATGCCTTCCTGCACGATGGCCTGGGCCAGCACGGTGGCCGTGGTGGTGCCGTCACCGGCAATGTCCGCGGTCTTGGACGCGACCTGCTTGACCATCTGCGCGCCCATGTTTTCGAAGCGGTCCTTCAGCTCGATTTCCTTGGCGACCGACACGCCGTCCTTGGTGATGGTCGGGGCGCCAAAGCTGCGCTCGATGACCACGTTGCGGCCCTTGGGCCCGAGCGTCACCTTCACGGCATCGGCAAGAACATTCACGCCCTTGACGATACGGACGCGCGCGCTGTCGTGGAACTTGACGTCTTTTGCACTCATGTTTGTTGCTCCGGATAAGTCGTTGACTCAACACGTCGCGAACAACCGGCCTATTTGCGGTGTCCTGTCCGGCAGTGTCCGCGAGCGGCTCGAGGCTTCAGGCGGCCTTGGCAACCGCCTCGGCGTGGGTTTCGATGACGCCCATGACGTCTTCTTCACGCATGACGAGGAGTTCCTCGCCATCGACCTTGACGGTCTGCCCGGCGTACTTGCCGAACAGCACCTGGTCACCGACCTTCAATTGGAGTTCGCGCTGCGTGCCGTCCTGAAGCAGGCGGCCCGTGCCGACCGCGATGACTTCACCCTGCTCGGGCTTTTCTGCGGCGGAATCAGGAATCACGATGCCCGAGGCCGTCGTCCGTTGCTGTTCGATTCGCTTGACGATAACCCGGTCGTAGAGGGGACGAATCTTCATTTCCATCTCCTGAGCGATAGATCACCAAAAAAGGGAATCCGGCTTGCGCGCCATTCAAGCAGGGCGCCAGGCAGGGCGAGCAAGCCGTGCCGAATACTTGGCGGATTGCAAAATAGAAGCGCACCGCCGCGAGTTCAAGAGGTGAAAAAACGGCGAGTTTGTAACAAAATGTTTCACGGCAACAGGATGCGCCGGACGGCTCCCAGGCGGTAGACCGTTCGGCTGCGGACCGGCCGGTGGCGCGGTACTTGGCGGGGGATTGGAAGGACAGGACAGGGCGGCTCGCGTCCGCCATCCGGGCCGAGCGTATCGTCCGGCTCCTCAAGCGCCTGCCACACGCCACCCTTGACGGGCCGGAACAGCCAGCGCAGGTAGCCTTCGTTCGCGGCAATCTGCATCAGCTGGGCACGATCGGGGGCGCCATCGATGAGTGCCTCGTCCGCCGAGGCACCTTCGTAATCGCCGAATGCCTGGCGGCATGCCAGCGCTTCACCTGCGGATGCGCCCACCACGTTGCAACCGCGTCGCTCGACGCGCTCAAGATCCCATGCGCCGAGCTGCCAGGCGGCGTCGAGCAGCGCCTCGTCAACGGCTTCGACGCTCTGCCAGGCGTGCGTTAGCTGAATGGCCGAGCCCGGGACGGAGCGCGGTGGAATGTCGACTCCCGGCAACACGAGCGGGCTGGCGCGGCGAAATCCATGCCAATGCAGGATCGCCACGAGCGGCGTATTCGGTCGGCGGGCCGCTGTCACGGTGACCGCGACCAACGGCAACCGCACCGCATCCATCTGTTCGTGCACTGCGTTGAAAAGGTCCATGAAACCTCCGAATGACGTATCGAATGGCCTCTTGAAATTTCCGCTTGGCTCCTTATTTTAGGAGTCGTCAATGCAGTCGCGGTTCTCGCGCTGCGTGTTTCGATTTATTTGTCAGTGGCCCGCCACGGACGGATGAACTGGAGCGCGTAGTTCGGTTCAGTCTCCGTGCGGGCCCTTCAGGAGCCAGCCATGAGCGATCTGTTTTTTGGCACCGATCTGCTGGGCGAATTTGATCGCCTGCAACGGCAGATGGCCACTCTCTTTGCGGGTGCACCCGCCAGCCTGCGCGCCACACGCCTGGGCACCTTTCCACCCGTCAACATTGGCAGCACCGATGACTCGGTCGAGATCGTCGCATTCGCCCCGGGGCTCGACCCCGCGCAAATCGACGTCTCGATCGACAAGGGGCTGCTGACGATCAGCGGCGAGCGCAAGCGCCCGGATTTCGAGATGACCGACGACACGCGCGTGTATGCCGACGAGCGTTTCACCGGCGCGTTCCGTCGCGTGATTGAGTTGCCACAGGATGTCGACCCCGACAAGGTCAATGCACGGTACGTCAACGGCTGCCTGACCATCAGCGTCGGCAAGTCGGAGGCATCGAAGCCGCGTCAGATCACAGTGCAAGGCTGAGCCACAGCTTGCGCAAGCATCAAGGAGCACATCATGAACGACACCACACAATTGGCGACCCAGGCGCAGCCGGGTAAGACCGCGGTTGCAAAGCAGCCAGGCGAACAGCCCGCCGCACGGCAGACGCATCTGGCACCGCCTGTTGACATCTTCGAAAACCGCCAGGGCATCACGCTGTTTGCCGACCTGCCGGGCGTGCCGCGCGAGAAGCTCGATGTTCGCGTACAGGATGGCACCCTCACGGTCGATGCCGAGCTGATGGTGCCTACGCCGCAGGGTCTGCGGCTGCAGCATGGCGAAGTCCGACACCCGCATTTCTCGCGCACCTTTGTGCTGAGCCCGGACTTTGACGCATCGCGCATCGACGCTCAACTGCGCGACGGGGTTCTCAAGCTGACGATCCCGCGCCGCGATGAAGCGAAGCCGCGGCGTATTGAAGTCCAGGCCGGCTGAGCCCATCACCGGCCGTCGTTTTGCCTTGCAGGCGGGCGCGCTCCTTGCGCGCCTGCATTTGGCACCGTGCCCCCTGGTTACGGTTGTTTGTTACTAGGAGACAAAGATGCTGAGTGCACACGAATTTGCCACGCTGATGTTGATCTGCCAGTCACCCGAGCAGGTCGACATGAACCGCGCTGAATTGGACGCGTTGCTGGAGCGGCAACTGGTCATGCTCGAACGCTCCGCCGAAGGGCACCGCCGCCGTGCGCGGCTGACCGATACCGGACGCTCCGTGCTGCGGGCGTTGAATGCGGTCGATCGTCAAAAACGCGTTACACCGGGATCCGCGCGCCGGGACGCCGACTAGCCTGTGGCTTTGCACGCGCACCTCTCGATCCAGGGCAGAACATCCCGCGCTCAGGCGCGTTCGTTGCGTTGCCGTTCGCTCCACCTACGCCACGCCTTGCCGTCTGCCGGGCGCCACGACCCCTGCGCTACCACGTGTACGGGAAGCGAAGCGTAAAGACGTAGTTCGGCGCGTCCGGCGTCAGGCCCATGGCCAGCGTGGCGCTGATCGACAAGTTCTTGGTCAGCACATGGCTGATGCCGAACGTCATCGTGCCTACGTTGGTTTTGCTGCCCACCACCGACTGTTCGGCGCCGCCCTCTGGGGTGATGCGCGTGTTGCCGGAGAATGCGGTGCTGTAAGCCATCGTCAGCGCCGTGCGGTCGTTCAGCGCCAATGCAAGGCCTCCGCCCAGGGTGATGGTATCGCCCAGCTTGACCTTGCCCGGCTGCACCACGCCTTCGGTCGAGGAGATGTCAGCAAACGAGCGCGGCACGTAGTATGTGTAGCTGGCATTGGCAAACAACACCACCGGGTCGTACGTCTTCAGGAAAGACATGCCCAGCGTGCCGCTCCATACACCGTTGCCGGTCGGCAGTTGCTGGTCGATGATCAGGTTGTTGTTATTGCTGTCGGCATGGATCAGCTTGATGCCGAACGGTGAACGCCCGGTCGGTACACGCACGCGAAAGCTGCCGACAATGTCCGGCAAATCCGCTGACTCCTTGACGAGCTGATAGTAGATGCCGGCACTCACATCGCCCAAGCCCGCGGACGTCTTGTCTGCCTCGCTGACGGTGCTCGATGCCCCACCCGCACCGCCGCTGAAGAACGTGCTGGAGCGATACACGGCCGGCACTGTGAAATCCGCGCTCAGCCGATCGCTGAAGCCATAGCGGCCGGTGACGTCGAAGGTCGTGACATTGGCCTTGGTCTGGACCAGGTTGATCTGCCCGAGAAAGATCGCATCCAGCGCCAGAAAGCCCGACAGCGCGAGGTTGCGGCGGTCGTAGTAGCTGTAGCTGATGCCGGTATCGATTGTGAAACGTCGCTCAAACAGCGGCGCGTGCTCGGATTGGAAGACGAGGTCCTTGCTCTGGATGCGGGGCTTGTCGTTGGGGTCGGGGCGCGCGGCGGTTGTGCTTTCCGACGCTGGCGCCGTGTTGCCGGATTGGGCGACCAGCGCAGACGACGGCGATTGTGTTGCCGTGGTTGCGCCCGCAGCGGATGCCTGTGCGTTGCTGGCACCGACGCCACGCCCGCGCACGCGCACGAGTTCCAGGTCGCCGACGCGCTCTTCCAATGCATCAATGATCTTCTGCTGCCGCTCGATGATGCGCTGCAGACGCGCCAGGCGCGCGTCAAAGGAGTCTTCGGCAGACGGCGCCGATTGCGCTTCGGCCGCCGCAGGAAGCAACGACCAACATGCCACTGCCCACGCCACTGCCGTGCGTCGGTGTCCCATGTTTCCCCCCGGAAAGCAAGGCGGAGGCTAAAGAGCCTCCATTTCAGCGCACCGGCCCTATTGCCGAGCGCCGCCTCTCACTGCCTGCCTGTGTGTTCTTCTATTGCGTCGTTATAGGAAATTCTGCATCGGCACGTCTAGCGGCGTAAACCCGCCACCGCCTGCAATGCCTGCGCCACGCCGATCTGAGCCAGCTGCTGACGCGACATCGTCTGCATCTGCAGTTGGATCGACAACTGGTTGGCAATCAACTGCGCATTGCCCGCCATTTGCGCCACCTGCATCACGCTCCCCGCCGCCCCGGCCAGATTGGGCGTCACCGACTGCGAGACGACGCCCATCGGGCTGGTGATGGCAACCTGCACGCCGCCCGCGCCCGCCTGGGCCTGGGCGGTGAATCCGTTCTGCGCCGCCGTTGCCAACGCGCTGCCCGAAGGCAGTGTAGGCAATGGAGCGGACTGCATCGAGATCGATGTGGTGTTACTCGCCAGATTGTTGTTGCCAGCCACCTGTGTCACCTGGCCGACACCGTTGACCTGTACACCGGCCCCGCCGGAGGCTGCCGCCCCGGGTGTGGCGCCCGCCAGAGCCCCTATGCCCATCTGCACCGACGCCAGTGTGCTCACTGCGACGCTGGCGGTACTGGTGCGCAGGTTGGTGGCGAGCAGCCGCGCTTCGGCCGCTGCCTGCCCTGCTTCGTTGCGCCATTGCGAGGCCATTTCAATCATGAATCCGCTGACGATGCTGGCGCCGAGGTATTTGCCGCGCTGCTGGGCCAGCTCACCGTCATCGGCCAGCTCGACTGCGGTGCCGGAATGAAACAGCACGGCACTGTCGTGCGCTTCGGCCGGCGCGGAAGGATCAGGGAGCGGCCCGGCGCTGGCTCCGGCACACCAGCCGGCATACGCGAGCGGCAGCATCCATGCGAGTGTCTTGGTTTTCATCAGAACAGGTCCCACCGGGCAGGTCCAAATTCCATCTGGATCGGCAGCATCCCTCCCGAGAACGCGGCGTTCTCACGCGCACGCAAGCTGGGAGCATTCGTCTGCAGCAATCCGGAATCGGCCTGGACCGACACGTCGCCGACGATTGCAAATACGAGGCCATTCCACGCAGGCGCAAATTCCCACTCCTGCATGATGCGATTGCCCAGTGCAGGGTCGGCGATAAACACCCTGCCCTGGGCCGCGCGCTTGACGACCACGAAATGTTGGTACCCGTTCAAGCTCAACAAGACGATCACCGGGATCGCCAGATCGCGCAATGCCGCCATGTCCACACGGTAGCCACGGCCCCTAAAGCCGAGTGTCTGCACATAGTTGCGCATATCGAGCATGGAGAACCCTTGCTCGGCGACCTGCTTCGGGTCGCTCACTTTCATCATGTCGGCAATGACGCGGCGCTCATCGATGTCCAAGCCATAGCCGTAGCGCAGCAACGTGCCAACCGCAGCCGCCCCGCAACTGAAATCCTGCTGCTGTCGCATCACACTGCGATAGCGCAGCTCCGCCATGCTCTTGACCGGCTTGTTCAGTGGCATTTCGCTGTCGGCGCGCAACGCAATCGCGCCCTCCTGGGCACTGGCCTGCGTTGCCCACAAGCCGCCTGCGCAGAAGAGACACAACACCATCCTGCCCACCGATTGACGGTTCAGTCGCATGAATCCCCCCCTTGGGGAACGGACACCCGACCGCCGGAGCAGCGGCCGGGAGTTTGGACGCCAGCCTTAGTTGGCGGCCTTGGCCGTGGCGATTGCCAGGCCGTTGTGCTGCAGGTTGCCCGCGCCAGCCGCGATGTTGACGCCGATGTTGCCCATCGCGTTCATCAGTGCAGTGCCGTTCAGCGATGCAACATTGGTCGGATCGCAACCATTCAGGCGCAGCGAGTTGTTGTCAGCCGACTGCTTGTTGTAGTCGGTGGCCTTGGCGATACGACCCGAGGTGTTGGTCGATGCAGCCATACCGTTCTCTTGCAGCTCACCCGCGCCAGCAGCGATGTTCACGCCGATGGTGCCCTTGGCGCCGTTCAGAGCGCTACCGCCCAGCGATGCCTTGTTGAGAGCATTGCCGATGGACAGCGACTCACCCGGGTCCGCCTGGTTGTTGAACACCTGGGCCGAAGCGAACACCTTGCCGGCATCCACGGCCGCCAGCGCAACGTCGTTGGACTGCACATTGCCAGCGCCGGACGTCACGTTCACCCCGACTGCGCCCTGCGCGCCCTTGAGCGCCTGTCCATCAACCGTCGCCGTATTGCTGCCACGCCGCAGGTCGACCGAGTTGTTGTTGCTGGATTGCGTGGAATCGACAACCGCCGACGATTCCGAGCTGAACGGCACAAAACCCAGCGCGAGGCCGTAGCCCTGCACGTGGATGTCATTGCTGATTTCGGTCACGTTGCTGATAACCGCCCCGGAGGAGCGCGGACCGTCGTCTCGTCCCTGAGCGTGGGCTGCACCTGCAGCCAGCAGGGCGAGTACAGCAATGGCAGTCAGTTTGGCTTTCATGGTGATCTCCCTTCCTTCTGTTGCTGTTAAAAAAGAGTGCCCGCCGGGGGACGGAGCACAAAGACGTTGGATACGACATTCCCCGTTCCTGCCGTCTGGTTGACCTGCACAACGCCGGAGGTATTGCGCAACGCCGTCGATGCAATCGACGCGTCTTGCCTGCCCTCCGCCGCGGGCGCGGCATCCTGACGACGAGACTGTGAAGCCACGCCCGACAGGGCACTGTCGGCAAGTGGCTCGATGTGATGGGATTGCTGTTGCACAACCGACGCAGTGGGGGCGATCACCGCGACGTTGACCTGTGCGTTGCCGGCACCGCTGGCCTGATTGATCGACACCAGACCCGCCGCACCATTGAAAGACGCGCCCGCCAGCCGGCTCGATGCCGATACGCCCGACCGTACCCGCCCGACAAACTGCGATGACACGACGCGGGCCTCATCGGTCGACACGGCGGCCACGTTGGCCTGCACGTTGCCCGCCCCCGAGGCCTGATTGACGGCCACGCGCCCGGCCGTGTTTGCAGCGGCATCGCCCTCCACTACGGCGGACACCGGCGCACTTTGGGCCCACGCCGCGCCAGCCGGCACGGCGCTGAGCACCGCCACTACGAAGTGCCACGTTAGAGACTTCACGGCTGCCCGCCACGCGAGAGCGGCGCCAGTGCGCCGCTGATCTGCGACGCAATGCCCGCCGTGGCCTGCACCACTTGCCCGCCTACGCCGCCAACGGCAGCGCCGCTCACGGCATTACCGACGGAAAGCCCGCCCGCGGTGGGTTGCAATCCGGTTCCCGTGGATGACGTCAGGGCGCGCTGCAGGCCTGTCGCTGCGTTGCCGGAAGCGGCGCGCGATGCGCCGAGTTCGCCGTCAGACAGCACCGACATGACCGACCCGACGGATTGATTGAACGCCTGCGTAGGAAACGGGCTCACCGCCGTGCGGATGGGCAGTGCATCGGTCTGAACGCCCCGATAGGCGACGCGCGGGGTGACATCGCGCTGCACGATGATGTCGCCCTCGTCGGCATGTGCCGGCGCCAAAGCAAGCGCCATCGCCAGACACGCAGCCAGTGCGGTCGGCTCTATCGCGCAAAAGGTCGCCCAACGCCAAGCATGGCGCTGTGAGGTGATTGTCGGCATGGCTCGCTCCTCCCCGGGGGCCCTAGAGCGACATCCATGCCATGACGACTAACCGCCTGATTTGTCTAGAAAATCACCCGTCAGGAGAGACCATGCACCCCTGCAGCACGCATTTTTGTGTCATGGCTGAAACAGGCAAGTCACTGAATTGAGGGAAGCAAACCTGCCCGGACAAGGGATCGTCCGGTCAGGCATGCCAAATGGAATGTTTCAGCCGTGAAGCGGCTACGTTTGTCGACACTCACGCACATACCGCGACAGCGACGACGCTCTCACCCTATGAGGCACGCTGGCTCGCTCCCGGCAAGGCGGTCACGCCATGGACTCCAACCACCCGCCGGCGATGGGAAGCTAGAATCGCGCGAACTGCCACCATCGACCAGCCGCAAAAAGGTCAATACGACTCACCCGGGAGGATTTGCGCTATGGCCATGAAACGCCTTGTCCTTTCTGCCCTGCTTCTGTTGATGATTGTGGTGATCGCTGTCCTTGCATCGCCATGGCCCAGCGTGTTGGTCATCCGCGCCATCTTCGATCACGGCGCCGCGCAGGCATCCAACGCATTGGAGCCGTTTGTTCCCGACGATGTGGCTGTGCAAACCGGCCTGGTCTACGACCCCAGCGATCCGGATGGGCGCCTGGACATCTATCGCGGCAAGGCGGCCACCCCGGACGGTCCTGTCGTCGTGTGGTTTCATGGCGGCGGATTTGTTTCCGGACGCCGGGCCGATCTCGCCAACTATCTGAAGATCCTTGCAGGCAACGGCTTTACGGTCGTCAATGTGGACTACACCATCGCGCCCGAGGCGACCTATCCCACGCCCATCCGGCAGGCCAACAGGGCGCTTGCGTTCCTGTCCGCGCAGGCTTCGCAATTGAAGATCAATGCAAACAAGATGGTCTTGGCGGGCGACAGTGCGGGGGCGCAAATCGCGGCGCAGACGGCGGCCTTGGTGACGAACGAGCGCTATGCGCAAGCGCTGCGAATCTCACCCGAGCCATTGGCAAATCAGATCGCCGGCGTCTTGCTCTATTGCGGCGTGTACGACATCACGCAGATGGGCCAAAGCGGCGGCTTGGGTGCCTGGTTCGTCAAGGCGACCGCGTGGGCGTACAGCGGCAAGCGAGATTGGCATCAGGTGCCGGGGTTCGACACCATGTCGATCACCCCTTACATCTCCCGCAGCTTTCCTCGCGCGTTTGTGAGTGCGGGCAATGCCGATCCGCTTGGGCCGCAGTCGGTGGCCCTCGCAGCCGCGCTGCAGGCGCAGGGAGTGAATGTAACGAGCCTCTTCTTCCCGAAGGACTACCAGCCCCCGCTCGGGCACGAATATCAGTTCCGGTTGGACACCGACGCCGGCAAGGGTGCGCTGGCGCAATCGGTGGCCTGGCTCAGGTCGCTATAGGTCGAAGCGCCGCAAAGCGCGACCGCGCCTGCTTTACGCGCTGCGGCGCGACGTGAGGTTTGCAGTGAGCCAAGCTGCCACCTCGCTAACCGGAATGGCATGGCGTTGATTGAGCGACCGGTCCCTGTCCCAGCCCGCCGAGCAAAGACGGCTCGGTCCACTCTAAGCCGCAGGAGGGCGCGGCCTAGGGCGGCCCAGGGCGGCTTCCGGCTTGCCGGCGACCCGCCCGTAAATCACGGTGCCGCCCCGCCGGATACACGATCTCGCTGGCGGCCCGCCGGACTCAACGATCCGAGCGCTCGACGACGACCTCGCTAATCTGAAGCACCGGTGCAATGTCGGTGTAGTTGACGATATCGGCCAGGATCTCCGCGCCGTGCTGCTTCATGGCCGCCTGGAACGCATCGGCCGATTCACAGATGAACGCGCACATCGCCACGTAGGCAGGTGGCGTGCCGGGTGCTCCGCCGGCCAGGCCTTTATCGACGGTGTAATACGCACAGGCATTGCCAAGTCGCGCCTTCGCCAGCGGCATGTGGCGTTCGCGGTAATAGTCGTGGTCGAAGCGTGCGCCTTCGGCGTAGGGGTACATCACGGTCACTTTGATCATGCGGTTCTCCTTGTCTTCATTGGTGGCGACATGAACCCGCGCACACGTCAGCGATCCATTTGGCGCCACAAGCGGCGCAATGGCTTGCCAACAGCGGATTGCGGGGTATTGGTGTTCCTCTTCCAGCGAGGCAACGTCCGCTTCTGGCCGGTACTCAACGGTGGCCGCAGGCGAGTCAGTGCAACACCGGCAGCCAGAATGTACCTTCCATGACGGCTACGCATTTTCCGCCGACGCGAACTGTCGATGTGTCGCCTGTCTTCTCGCAAGATGCGACGAGTGTGCTGGGGCGCCCCATGTCGACGCCTTGCCGCGCGCGCAACGTCAATTCGGGCACCGAGCGCGTTGCAGCCAGGAGCGCAACCGTGGCGCACGTTGCGCTGCCCGTTGCGGGGTCCTCTGTCATGCGCGGTGTAAACATCCGCGATTGCAAATCACACCCCGCCTGAATGCCGTCGTCTCCGACGTCCCGCGTGTACGCGTAGATAGAGACGGCGCCATCGAGCGGCAAGGTGGCCTTGTACGCAACCGGGTTCGGTACGCAGCGGCGCAGGGCATCCCGCGAGCGCAGCTCAACAATGAGGAAGGGCAGCCCCACCGATGCGACGATCGGCCGGTGGACGTCAACTTGAATGTCTTTGGCATCAAGCGAGAGGCAGGCGGCAACGCTTTCGGCGGCAACTTCAGAGCGCAGCGACAGCTGCTCCGGCGCAACGAGTTCACCGCCGACAACGGTGGTGCCTTCCATGAGCTGCCGAACCGGCACCACGCCTGCCGCTTCATCAAAGACCAGGGTGTCCGGTAACGGCTCGCCTGCTTCTGCGGCCTTCGTGGCCAGCACAAAAGCCGTTCCGATGTTGGGATGGCCGGCAAACGGAATCTCTCGCGACGGCGTGAATATCCGTACCCATGCGGTATGCGATGGGTCTCGGGGCGGAAAGACAAACGTCGTTTCGGTGTAACCAAATTCAGCTGCGATGGATTGCATCTGCTCGGTCGACAAGCCTTCGCAATCCAGCACCACCGCGACTGGATTGCCCTGGAGCGGGATGTCGGTGAACACGTCGGCTGTCACGTAGCGGCGCTTCATGGTTGCTCTTCCATATGAGGGTTACTGGTCAGGAGAAATTTGTGTGGCCGACCGGCATTCCGCGGGCGTGCTGCTGGGCGTGTGCGAACAGCTGACCGAGGCTTAGCCTTTCGTTCCAGACATGGCACAACTCCAGCCCATACCGCTTCTCAACATCCTTTGCCAGGGTTTCTAGTTCAAGCGCGTCTGGAGTCCATTGCCGTGGATATAAGGCCCGATATATCGCCAGAACTTCATCATCCGGGCTGAGCATCAGCTTCTCCCCGTCGCGCAACGCAAACGCGCCGACAAACAGCAGCAGAAATTCTCGAATCTCCAGCTTTGAGGCTGACGGGAAAGCTCTGCGCCAGTTTTTCCCCTGACAGCTGCGGCCACTGAACGGTGCAGGCAACTTCGTTCCAGGGAACGCTGCCCATAGCAGGGCAACCAGAAACAGTGCGATAAGAATCAATGTGGTCATGACCCGCCCATATCCAGAATTGGAGACTAGGAAACCGCTGAGTTCTCGGAGTGCTGGCAACGTGTGTGCGGCCCATTCTAGCGGCCCGCTTTTGCGTGCGTTGATCACGCCTCGCCCGCACCGAACAGCCCATCAAAAAAATTAGCTTGCAATTCAATAGCACACTATATATATTCTCCTCCATGAACACACGCAAGCCTTCCTCCGCACGCCGTGACCTCGCCCTGGACGAGCAGCTTTGCTTTGCGCTGTACTCGACCATGATCGGGATCAACAAGGCGTACCGGCCACTGCTCAAGGCGCTGGACCTGACGTATTCGCAATACCTCGTCATGCTGGTGCTGTGGGAGCAGGACGCCCAAACGGTGTCGGAGATTGGCGAGCGCCTGTTCCTCGACTCCGCCACGCTCACCCCGCTGTTGAAGCGGCTGGAGGCGGCGGGGCTGATCGAGCGGCAGCGCTCGGCTGAGGACGAGCGGCGGGTGATCATCTCGCTCACGGCGGCAGGCAAGGCGCTGGAGAAGCGGGCCGAGAAAGTGCCGGCATGCATGGCTGCGGCCATAGAGTGCGCGCCCGGCGAGCTGGAAGAACTGCGCACACAGTTGAATGCATTGCGGGGGCGGCTCTTCAAGAACGCCGCCTGAGCACATACGTATCGCCGACGGGCGCCTGATCGCGTCCGTTTTTTAAATCGATTAAGTAGCGCGCTATTTAATAGTAAGCAATGCGGAGCGGCCTCGACAGCCGATGCGCGTACCACCACCCCTCTCACAGGAGAACCACCATGTCGATCGAAAACGTCCTCTACCGTGCCAATGCTCGCGCCACCGGCGGCCGCGATGGTCGCGCCATCACCGACGATGGCCGGCTCGACGTGCGCCTGACCACGCCGACCGAACTCGGCGGTGCCGGCGGCGAAGGCACCAACCCCGAACAGCTGTTTGCTGCCGGCTACAGCGCGTGTTTCCTGGGCGCCATCAAGTTTGTGGGCGCGCGCGACAAGATCCGCGTGCCGGCAGATGTGTCCGTACAGGGCACCGTTGGCATCGGCGTCATTCCGAACGGCTTTGGCATTGAAGTCGACCTGAAGATCAGCCTGCCCGGCATGGACCCGGCCGAAGCGCAAACGCTCATCGACCGCGCGCACATCGTCTGCCCGTACTCCAATGCAACGCGCGGCAACATCGACGTACGCCTGAGCCTGGTCTGACCCGCACGCCCTTCCCCCAAGTCCTGTTCTGACCGGTCACGAATGCCAGCTTCGAGAACGCGTCGTACGACGAGTTTGCGCAGGGGCACTTCCTGACCAAGCCGATGATGCAGTGGTTCTGGAACGCCTACACGACTGATCCGGCACAGCGTCAGCAGATCTACGCATCGCCGCTGCTGGCCACGCCCGCTCAGTTGAAGGGGCTGCCGCCGGCACTGGTGATCACGGCCGAGAAGGATGTCTTGCGCGATGAAGGCGAAGCCTACGCACGCAAGCTCGACGCAGCGGGTGTGGATGTGACCGCCACGCGCTACAACGGCATGATCCACGACTTCGGCTTGCTCAATGCGCTGGCCGGCGTGCCTGCAACGCGTGCAGCGCTGCATCAAGCCAGTGAAGAGCTGAAGGCGCGCTTGAAGTAATTGGGTGGGCGGGTTGTTTCACCGCCTTCGCCGCCTTCACTGTTCATTGGACAACCAGCAATGCGCCCGCC
The DNA here is from genome assembly GCF_016466415.2 of Ralstonia pickettii. Classification (NCBI taxonomy): domain Bacteria; kingdom Pseudomonadati; phylum Pseudomonadota; class Betaproteobacteria; order Burkholderiales; family Burkholderiaceae; genus Ralstonia; species Ralstonia pickettii. Next base: position 3,057,375 of record NZ_CP066771.1, read on the forward strand.
CGTGTCTTTTGCACGCGGTGGGCGTGTTGCGTTGTGTTTTGGTCTGCAACGTTAGCCGCATGAAACAGCCCATCCTGGAAGCCCAAATAGGCGTGGCAACCAAGGCATCCACCGTCGTGCAGATCCGTCGCACAAAGCCACTACAATAGCGGCCCTTCGCCGGTGGCGCCTGTTCCTGACACCCGTGCAGGCGCATGCCTCCAGCTGCACTCCAGAAGCCCCAAATCCTATGATGTCAAACGCCTGCGGCGTCGATTTCGGCACGTCCAACTCCACCGTCGGCTGGCTGAGACCGGACGCACCCACCCTGCTGCCGCTCGAAGACGGCAAGGCGACCCTGCCTTCCGTCATCTTCTTTCATGCCGAAGACCCGACGGTCAGCTACGGGCGGGCCGCGCTGGCCGACTATCTTGCCGGCTACGAGGGCCGCTTGATGCGCTCGCTCAAGAGCCTGCTCGGCACATCGATGATGGACGACAGCACCGAGGTCATGGGCCAGGCCATGCCCTTCCGCAAGCTGCTGGCGCATTTCATTGGCGAACTCAAGCGGCGCGCCGAGCATGCCGCCGGCCATGAATTCCGCCGCGCCGTGCTGGGCCGCCCGGTGTTCTTCATCGACGAAGACCCCAAGGCCGATCAGCTTGCCGAAGACACGCTGGCGGACATCGCGCGCGACGCCGGCTTTGACGAGATCGCCTTCCAGTACGAGCCCATCGCCGCCGCGTTCGACTACGAAGCCGGCATCAGCGGTGAAGAACTTGTGCTCGTGGCGGACATTGGCGGCGGTACGTCGGACTTCTCGCTCGTGCGCCTGTCGCCCGACCGCGCGAAACGCCTTGACCGCCGCGACGACATCCTCGCCAACGGCGGCGTCCACATTGGTGGCACCGACTTCGACCGCGCCCTCAGCCTGGCCAGCGTGATGCCGCTGCTGGGCCTGAACAGCACGCTGCGCAACGGCAAGGCCATGCCGTCCGGCCAGTATTTCGACCTGGCGAGCTGGCACACGATCAACCACGTGTACACGCGCAAGGCGTGGACGGTGGTGATGGACAACTACCGAGATGTCGCCGACACCGAAAAACTCGACCGCCTCATCCGCCTGATCCGCGAGCGCGCCGGCCACTGGCTCGCTATTCAGGTGGAAGCCGCGAAGATCGCGCTGTCGGACGCCCCGGTGGCGGAGATCGACCTGCACCGCATCGCGCCCGAGTTGAAGCAGCCCGTCACGCGCGAGGATTTCGACCAGTCGATTGGGAAGCTGGTCGGCAAGACGGTCTCGACGGTGCAGGCGATGCTGAAGACGGCGGGCGTTGCAGCGGAAAAGGTCGATACCATTCTTTTTGCCGGCGGCTCCAGCGGGGTGCCGTTGCTGCGCGAGCAACTGGCGCAAGTGCTGCCGTCGGCGCGGCGCGTCGAGGGCGACCTGTTCGGCGGGATCGGTTCTGGCCTGGCGCGCGATGCGGCGCGCAAGTTTGGCTGAGGGGCTGAGGGGCGGCGGGAGGTTTCGAGGGTAGGTGTGTTGGGCAAAACGTTGACTACTTCAACGCCCAATACCAGTTGCCCCCATAGTCTCGCTCTACGGTCTCAAGTGACTGGAACGTAAACGCGAGCCGTCGGACGATGTCATCAGGGCACCCGCATGCCCGAAACACTGCCTGGAACTCGCTCAGGAGCGTTTCAGTCATTCTCAGCAGGTCACGCTCCATATCTGTCTTTGTTTTTACCAAGAACCATGGCGCGGTCGGCTCAAGGTGAAGCGCCTCCACAACGCAAGCTGGAACATAACGCCGAGCGACGGACTGCATTTCGCCCTCGGCATACATTGCTGTAAGACGAAAACTGGGGGATGGCATAGTTGAATGTCACCTCATGGCCGGTACCGAATGGCTGCTCTTGGCCGGTAGCAGCCAGCCGAAACTCTATCGGTCGACGCCCGCTACCGACCCAAGGCCACCTGTCGCTCCCTATCGTCGAATGTCCATTACCAAATCACCGACGCGACACTACCCGGTGACGGCGAGTAGCTCGGCGCGAACGCTACTCAATCGCCCGCCCACCCTCAACGCAACAAAGGTGTGACAACGCGCTCCAGGCGCTCGGCCGTCCAGGCGGGCTCGCGCGAGTCCCAGCCGTTGTCGGCCAGCAGGCCTTTGCGGTCGACCGTGAAGTTGACGGGCAGGCGCCAGATGCGGCCGTAGCCGCCCGCGTAAGCGCTGCCGAGCAGGCCTACCGGAAAGCTCAGCTTGGCCGCTACTTCGCGCACGGCCGGCAGCTCCGCTGGCTCGTCCAGGCTGAAGCCCAGTACGCGCAAGCCCTTGTCGGCATGGCGTGCGGCGTAGGCTGATAGCAGCGGAAGCTCCGTGCGGCAAGGACCGCACCACGTCGCCCAGAACGTCAGGATTACCACCTGACCGCGCAGATCATCGGTCGCAATGCTGCGCCCGTCCAGAGTGTGCAGGACGAGGGGTGGTGCGGGGCGCCCAACCTCCAGAGTGGCCGCGTGCGCCGCCGCCTGTCGGCCGCCCAGCCCGGCTCCCATGGCAAGCGCGCCTGCGGCACGCAGCCAGGCGCGCCTCGGCCCGGGCCCTTGCATCGGGTTCATGTCCGCATCAGAACGCATAGCTCGCTCCGACTGTGCCCGACCAGCGCGGGAAGAGTTGATAGCCCTGCAGGTTGCTGTACAGCGCTTTCTGCAGGAAAGCATAGACCTGCAGGTTGTGCGCCACACTGACCGTCACGCCCGGCGACAGATAAACCACCGTGCCGGCCGTATTGGTGGTGTCAGCCAGCGCCCCCTTGTCAGCCCCCTTGCGCGTCACGTTGAACTGCAACTGCGGCACGATGTGCGGATTGGCCTCGTAGCGCAGGCCGAAGCTCATTGTCGCGGCATTACCTGGCCGGAAGTCGGCGCCGGCATCACGCAGCCTGTGGGTCACGGCCGCTTGGAATTGACCGTTGATGAAGGCATCGAAATCCTGGCTGACGGGTTGGTAGTAGTAGGCGCCGAGAATCAAGTCGGTGCTGCCGGTACCTGGTTGCAGGCTGGTATCGAGCGCCTGCCCACCCGCTGCGTTGGGGCCGCTGTTGAAGAACACCGGATTGCGCCCCACCGTGGCGCCGGTGTTCACGTCCTGGCCGCCGTAGCGGCCGGTCGGCAGCTTCACGCCCAATTGAACGCCCAGATTGTGCGTCGGCAGGAAACCTTGGTAGTTGGCGATGAGCTTAATGTCGCCCAGGCCGCTGGCCGTGGCGCCGCTTACGTTGTCCGGGGTGAGTTGGTCGGGCGTGGCTGAGCCGTATGTCGTGTGGCTGCGGTTGACGTAAGGCACGATTGCGCCGAAGCTCCAACTGCTGTTCGGGCTGTAGTAGATGCTCAGGTTGGTGTAGCGGTTGATGGTCTGGCGCTCCACCTCCTGGTTGCCTCCGGCGGCATTGATGCTCGCGGCCTCCGCCGGCGTGACCGAGCGTGTGCCGTGACGCAACTGGTTCTGCGGGATGTACGTGTAATCAAGGCTGATGCGCCAGCCGGGGATGGCGGAGTAGCCCATGGCGGCATCGGTGCTCAGCGAACAGCCGCAGGTGGCGCAGGCAAAAGCAAACGCAGGGGACAACAAGGCTGCGCCGGCGGCTCCGGCGCGAAGAATCGGATTCATGAAAGTCCTGGCAAGGCACGGGCGGAGTCTCCGCCGTTGGCGTAATGGTGCGCAGGCAGCGCGCCATGGGTCATATAGACGACGTGCGCTACGCCACCGGCGGTGCCCGGGCGGCCGCCAGTAACCTGCCAGGATGTCGGTAGAAGCCCGACGGAGGAAGCGGTGGCACGGCAAAATGCAAGCCGCGTTGCTCAACGAAAGCCCAAGCGGCCGGAGGTGCCGCGTGATTGGAAGCGAGGTCCGCGCAAACCAGGCAGCACAGCATGTCGCTGTGGCCGGCGCCGGAGTCGTCTTGATTGCCGGATGACTGCGTGGTCATCCCCTCGCTGTGCATGCCACTCGCACTACAAATGGTCTGGCTGGCCAGCCATTCCACCTGTTGCCCATGCGGCATCGCCGGCAATGGCGCATGCAGCACCATACCGAGGAGCGCAAGCCATACGAAAAGGCGGCGGGCGAAGGACATGGAAAAGTGGACTACGAGGGTAGCCGATTATAGCGGCGCAACGTTCTGCAAAAAATGGGGAATTCCCAGCTTAACCGGAGCGGGAAAGCACCGCCGCGCTTGGGGCGGGAATGTCCGGTGAATGTCGCCTTCTGGCCGCAAGCGGGCAGCTCCAGCAGCCAACGCGCCACTGCAACTGCAACTGCAACTGCAACTGCAACTGCAACTGCAACTCCGACCCTACACAGGCATTCCCGCCCGTCACGGGAATGCGTCAATCTGTTGTTATTGGCTGTAGCCCCGCCGCTCTATGGCGGCTAATACGTCCCACGTCTGCGGATCGACATCGCGGCCCCCGAGCGACATCGATACGTACGCGTCAATCGCGTCCACAAAGCCTTTGATAAAAGCCGGCGGGAATGCGTGCGCGGACAGATGCTGAAGCTGCTCGCGCAGCATGCCCGGGCGGCATTGGCCGTGTGTACGCATGGCGGTGCGTGTGCGCTTGAGATACGCCTGCGCTGCGATTGCGCCGTTCAGGTAGGTGCGGTTTTTGGTGAGCCTGCCTGTGTCGGAGGACGTGGGCGGTGGACTGGGTGATGCGGGTGGAGATGGGTACGATGCGGGGCGGTGCCCGCTTTCGACAGGTGGCATGTCGGCCTCTCTAAGTTGCAGTGGAGGCACGCCATTCGTCGCCAGACGAGGGGTGGCGGGCCTGACGGCGGGGCTGGCGAACCGGCCCTTAGAGAACGACCGGCAGACCCGAAGGTCTCCCCGCCCGGCCCGCCATAGACACAAGCGAGCAGAAGCGGACCATCGCTTGCGCGATAGCCTCTCTAAGAACTTTATGCAGGTCGCCAAACCCGGCTGCCGTTGGTGCGGCAGCGGAATGGATTATAGCGAGGGGGGCAGCGGCGAAAGTTGGATTCTTGATTCGCGGGCAGCCACTGTCAGCAGGTCACGCTTCACCCTCAAACAGTGGCGCTTCACCCTCAGAGAGTGGAACGCGAGGGTCAAACACTGGCGTTTCACTGTTTGAGGGTGAATCGCCCCGGCCCCAGTAGACACCTGTGAGCCTCAAACTAGAGGTTAGACAGGAGTTGCGATGAGTGCGCAGAGATACACCGAAGAATTCAAGGTTGAGGCGGTCAATCAGGTCTTGGACAGAGGCCACAGCGTGGCCGAGGTCGCGCAGCGGTTAGGCGTGAGCCAGCACAGCCTGTACCAGTGGATCAAACAGCGACGCCAGCCCGTGGCAGAGCCGCAAGGGCAGGTATCGCAATCCGAGGAGGTACGTAGGCTCAAGGCCGAGCTCAAACGGGTGACCGAGGAGCGCGACATCCTAAAAAAGGCCGCAGCGTACTTTGCCAAGCAGTCCGGGTGAGGTACGCCTTCATCAAGGCGCACGCGGGTCAATACAGCGTGCGCCGTCTGTGCAAAGCGATGGCGGTGCATCCCAGCGGTTATTACGCGTGGCAGGCGCAGCCCTTGAGCCCGCGTGCGAAGGACGACCAGCGCCTGCTTGGACTACTCAAGCAGGCGTGGTTGGAGAGCGGCGGGGTCTATGGCTATCGCAAGCTCACCCTGGACATGCGCGACTTGGGTGAGCGCTGCGGCAAACACCGCGTGGCGCGGCTGCTCAAGGCCGAGGGATTGCGTTCTCAATCAGGCTACCGCCGACGCCCTGCCGGGCGTGCCGGCAAGCCGGCGGTGGTCGCCCCCAATCATCTGCAGCGGCAGTTCACAGTCGACGCTCCGAACCAGTCCTGGGTGACCGATATCACCTATATCCGTACACACGAAGGCTGGCTGTACCTGAGCGTGGTCATCGACCTGTGGTCACGCATGGTCGTCGGGTGGTCCATGGGGCAGCGCATCGATACCCAGTTGGCGCTGGATGCCTTGCTGATGGCGCTGTGGCGGCGCCGCCCGCACCAGCAGGTGCTGATTCACTCGGATCAGGGGTGTCAGTTCACCGGCCACACCTGGCAAAGCTTCCTGCGCGAGCACAACCTGCTGTGCAGCATGAGCCGGCGCGGCAACTGCCACGACAACGCCGTGGCGGAGAGCTTCTTCCAGTTGCTCAAACGCGAGCGGGTGCGCCGACAGATCTATGCCACACGGCAGGAGGCCAAGTCCGACGTCTTCAACTACATCGAGATGTTCTACAACCCAACACGGCGCCATTCGAGCGCCAACGGACTATCGCCGGTAGAGTTCGAACAACGCCATTCCCCACGGCTCGTGGGTGTCTAGGAAAGTCGGGGCGATTCACTCGCCCCATGTGCGGGCGCTCTCCGTCAAAAGTTGTGTACAGCATTGCGATACGCCGCAGCGGTAGCCAACCTCACCGGGTTGTGCCAATCGGCATGACGTTGATATCCGCTTTAGAAGGAACGCAATGTCTCAGAACTTGATCTCGTTTCAACCCAGCGCCACCGACCTGACCGCCATTGACGGTGCGCTCAAGACACTGGAAGAAAAGCTCGTCGGCCTGATTGGCCTGTCAGTCGAGCAGCGCAGCACACTCATGAAGATGGGCGACAAGTCCGAAGCGTTCTGCCGCCAGGCAGTGGAACTGCTGAGCAACAACCCCGGCGTGCTTCCCGCCAATTTCAACCTGCAGGAAATGCGACGTGACTTGGTGGGCTTTGACACACTGCGCCCTCGCCTCGCCCGCGTGGAGAAGTTGCTGGAAAGGATGCAGGATTCGCAACTGGCGATGGGCAGTGACCTGATGACGGCCGCGCTGGAGGGTTACACGTACCTGAAGGTTGCGGGCAAAGGGGAAGGGTTGGATTCGGCGCGGCGGACGTTGTCGGCGCGGTTTAGTCGGGGACCACGGAAGACGGTCGAGGAGGTGGCTGGGGAGTGAGGTGAGGGGTTGCTGATGGTTTGATGCGGCCTAGATGTGGAAAAGCCCGCGATGCTGAGAGGCTCGTGGGCTTTTTGTTGAAGCGCTTTTCCCAATCTCGCCTATGAATAGGTGGAAATGCCTTCGAGCGACATTGGCAAGCCCTTCTAGTGGTGATTTCAACGCCTCTAGCCCAACCTTGCCCGGAATTTTGATCATCGGCGAATTTCTGTAAGCAAGAGGGGTAAAGGACGCTCCGGGGAGGATTTGCGTGCAACCTCGGAATGCAGGCGTAGGCACTTTGCGCATGCATACGTTGTGGGCGGCCCAGCATACTACGCTCCCTCAACATACGAGCGGTAGTCGCCACAGGGGCGATTGAAAGTGAACTGGCGAGATGCCGCGCTTTGCCCGTCTCTGCTGCTGTCGTCTGGGGCTTGTTCTCGATCATCGAAGCCTAGATGAGCAATAAGGTTTTCGTTCAGCTTCTCAGCCATTGGCCGATGCTTCAAGATGTCAGCATCTACTTGCCGGACCTTCAGAAACCAAGTGCCACCGGAAAGCCACCTTATAGATCGCGAGAATGTACCCATGCAAACAGCAAGAAAAACACGAAAAAGGCTTACTGCGCAGGAACGTGAAGAGAAAAAAGCCTTCGCCGAAAGAGAGAAAAATCTAAAAGCCTACTTCGCAGACAGGTCTGCGCGAGCGATCGCACTTCGATCTAAAGATCGGGAGTTTCACGGCTTAGAGCGTGAACTTAAGGATGCTCAGAAGAACGTGATTGAGGCTTTCGAGAAGACAAAAAAAATCAAGCATCCTCGTGATGTGGGTACTGCACGAGAAGAAATTGTCCGAACGTTTCTGACGCGAACCGGCCTGCTTCCCGCTAGATATGCTGTCTCCGACACTAGCGTTCGTGTCGCATCGACGACCGGGCATCTGAGTAAAGAGCTTGACCTTCTCATTATTGACTCGCTCGACTCCATTTCCTTGATGCGTGAGGATCGAGTTTACGATGTATTTCCCGTGGAAGTTGCATACGGGACGATTCAAGTTAAATCAAAGGCTACAAAAAAAGATATACGCGACGGACTCCTTAACATTGCATCTTTTAAAAGCTTAAAACGTCACAGCTCGCACCTGCATCAAATCCAAATCGGTATGCCAAAATGCCAAAGCGGATTTGGCATTCTGTTTGCATTTGACACTGATTTGGATTGGGTTGCGATTGTTGCTGAACTCACCGATTTTGCTCGCGAAACACCCAGCAAGAATTTATGTAATGCCGTTGTAATTTTAACCAAGGGAATATTATTCTTTGGTGACGACAAGCAGGTGGCGCTCTCAAATTCGTCGCTGACAGCCCTAACTGAGCCCTTGGTCCATGAAAGGCCTGATCGTGATGATACGTGCCTATATGGCTTTTACAGCATTCTGATGGAGCTTTTGGCCGGAACGGCTGTTGAACCCGCCCCCATCCAACAATATTTCCGACTTCCTTTGACCGCAGGTCCGTACTCCTACGAGTATGAATTCGGCAGTCTTGTTGAATATGACGTATGTGAGAAGCATGGAGATTTTCAGAGAAAATTCACTGAGCAAAAATTAGAGTCCGTCATTAACTGGTGCAAAGAAAAATCAAAGCCGACAAATTGGATTCGCGCGATAGATATAGCCTATGGTCGACCCGGAGACAATGAGGAGGCATATAAGCGTCAGCCAGGGGAGGTTCTAATCTACAACCCTAACGATTTGCCACTCAGCGACGTTTTGGTCATGGATCAGAAAATGAACAGCGAATCCGGCGTAGTGGCCATAAAACGCAATGCTTTTGACGCCATCAGATCAGACGGGCTGACATTTTGGATCCCCTACTACTATCAAATCTCTGAGGATTTGATTTCTACCTGTCCTAAGTGTGCGCGGGAAGAAGAAAAAAGTTGAACGCGTCCCGAATAGACCTTTCGGTTCTGCTTTTTGCCCACTAAGTGCGCTGCACGGGGGCAAGGGGGCATATGGCTATGCCTCCAATAACACCCCACCGCTGAGCCTCGCGGAACAACTACGCCCCTGTCGCTTACAGCATAAATAGCGCAGTCAATGGCACGGCGACCGCTACGACCTCTAGGAAAGGGGAGCCACCACGCGAAGCGCTTCTAGCTTCTGCAGCCACCCATCAAAATGCGGGCAAGCCGCACGCATGGTGTCCAGCCCAATGTCGCACGCAATCAATGGTCCATGGAACGTCTTTTGATAACCCTGCCAAGCCGACAGGATGCGTTTGGAAGGAGCTGTAAGGGGACTGTCATTGATGTCCTCCGGCAAAGTTGTCCTCCGCACTGCACGCAACGGTTCCAGAACGGAATCATCATCGGTCCACTGCTCAAAGGTTTCAATCTGGACGAACAGTAACGCCTCGAACTCGTGAACGAGCAGGTTGGGGATGAAGTTGCGTTGCCCGATGCTCTTGGCAAGTTCTGTTTCCAAAAACTCTGCCTTGCGCTGTCCACTCATCCCAGCAGGATAGGCCGCACTGCTCTTACCGGGAAAATCGTCCGGTAGCGCGTATAAGTCAAACAGCGTGGTGACGTGCGCACCATTGTCTTGCTTACAGAGTTTTTCGATCTGGGGCTTTATCTTGGCAAAGCTGACCACACCACCGCGATAGCCAGGGCTGGTGCTAACAATGATGGGCGTAAGGTAGAGCCCCATCCGCGCATAGTGAGGCACTAGCAATTCGTTAACGAAGGCCTCTTCCGTTTGGCCCTCTACGAGCAGATAGACGCGACTCATCGCCCAGGCCTGCCACCGAGGAGGTTCTTCTTCCACAAGTCCCCAAGGCTGTATTCAGCCAGCCATTCAGACAGCGCCTGGGCATCCGGTCGCGCAAAGCTGGACGCCCCACCTCGCTTGTCGACCACTATCAGATCTTCTGCGTCAAACTCGTTGACCAACTCCACGGATTGGGTCGAGACGATCAATTGATGCTTCTGCGATGCAGATTTCATCAACCCGGCTAGTACGCTGACTGCAAACGGATGTAGCCCCAGTTCCGGCTCGTCGATCAAGATGGCTGCCGGCATGAAGTCTTCCGGCTGAAGCAACACAGTGGCTAGGCAAATGAACCGCAGTGTGCCGTCGGACAAAGCACTGGCAGTGAACGGCTCGTCTTGGCCCTGCTCCGTCCATTCGAGTTGAATCTTTTCCTTGTTGTCGACAGTAGGCCTTAGATGAAAGTCGCCGAAGAAAGGCGCAACCAAGCGAATCGCCTTGACGATACGCTGGTAGTGTTCGTCGTGATGGTTCTTCAACCGCAGGAGAAAGGCCGCCAGATTACGAGCATCATCACGCAGATACTCGTTGTCGTTAACGTTATGGATCTGTTTGACAAGAGCACTGCCGCTGGTGTCATGGAAGTGGTACAGGCGCCAACTGCGCATAGCAGGGACGACGAAATCCCAGATCATTCCATGGTGGCGCCGCTCCTTGTAATGAGTTTCAAAATGACCTGAGGCGGGATGCCAGTCTCCACGCATGTTCCACCATAGCGCCTCATGAGCAAACATCATCCGATTATCTTGAGTGGGCCGTAGCGTGAACTGGTATCCGTTGTTACCGAAGTACAGCTCAGCCCGCAGTTCTTCTGTCTTCTTGCGCCCATAGTGCAGCAAAGCATCCGGACCACCAGCCAATCCGACGGCGGTTTGCAACTGCTGATCCAGGATGCGGTTTATCAGACGAAAGAACCCGATGAAATTGGATTTGCCCGCGCCGTTGGCGCCAATCAGTACGTTGAGTCGCCCCAGTTCCAGATCGCATTCAGCGATGGATTTGTATCCATGCAAAACAAGTCGCGAGATTTGATCCGAGTCGTTAACGTACTTCATCATTGTCGATGCCTTTCTCGTTCCGCCCAACACTCATTGCGACAACCGCCACGGCTCGCCGAGGTTGAAAAGCCGCAAGACTTCAATTTCAGGTCGCTCATTTGCGCTATTGCTGCCTATGGCAGCTCACGTGCAGGGAACCGAGCGATTTTAGCTCGCCGATGCTACGTGCAACCAAAGATGCACCGCCCAGCATCCGTTCGCCCCGACCAGCCCCACCCTCTGCAGACCGCATCACTCAACGCGCTCCATGTACCTAGACGCAAAGCGCCAGCCGCTTCTCCTTGCCAGTAAACCGGTCCTTGAGCTGCCCATATTTGGCGCCTGCCCGGGAGACTTCCAAGTACATGCCCGCCACGTCAGCCAGCTGGTAGGTCTTATCGCTCGGCCGCGCACCACGGATTTCAACATCGGTCAGGGGCATTCCGGTCTTCATGGTGGCATCAATCTGCGCGGCTTCCAAAGTGCCCCCAACAATGCCCCACATGCCCCCGGGTGCCCCCGGATGTCAATGGATCAAGCCAGACGCGCAGGAACAAAAAACCCCGCAAACCTTGATGTTTGCGGGGTCTTCAGACCATCCCAGGTGCTGCTGGAAGTGTTTTTGGTGGACCGAAGGAGGATCGAACTCCCGACCTCCGCATTGCGAACGCGGCGCTCTCCCAGCTGAGCTATCGGCCCGTGGAAGATGAGTCTACCCGAACTCCCCGGGCGCTTTCAATCGGGGGGTCAACCCGCGTTTTCCATGCCCGGATTGCCTTCCATGCCGATAATGCGCGGCGTGTTCAGCGGCCTTGCGGTCACTTCGCGCTGGTCGCGCAGCCAGTCGGCCAGCACGTCCCACACGGGGCGGCCGCCCGCCTTGCGGGCTTCGGGCGATACGGCGGCCCAGCCGGCCACTTTGTAGCGGCGGTCGGCGTCGATGGGCTTGCCGTCACCCGGCCCCAGGCGCATGTCGGTAATGCGCTGGCCCATGGGCTTCATCGGGTCGATGGTGTAGCGCAGGCCGCCGGTGCGCACCATGTCGCCGCCCTGCTGGTAGTACGGGTCTGGGTTGAACAGGTTGTCGGCCACGTCTTCCAGCACGGTCTTGATGGTGGCGCCGGTCATCTCGGTCAGCGTGGTGGCCGGGTACGTGATGGCAGTCTGGGCCATCAGCGCTTCCATGGTCAGGGCCTCGCCGGGCAGCAGCGTGGTGCCCCAGCGGAAGCCGGGCGAGAAGGCAATCTCGGCGCCCTGCGCGTGCATCAGCCCATCGACGATGAGCTGGTCGAACGTGCCGTTGAAGTTGCCGCGCCGGTACAGCAGGCCGCGGTTGGTGGCGAGCGTTTCGCCCAGCTTGTCTTTGTACGGCGCGCGCACGCGGTCAATCAGCGCCGTCATGGCCGGGTCGGGCGGCAGCAGATCGGCAAACACGGGCAGCAACGTGTAGCGGATGTCGCGCACGGTGCCGCCGCGCACATCCAGATCGAGCACACCGACAAACTTGCCGTTGGCGCCCGCGTTGGTCACGAGCGTCACGCCGCCCGGGTTGCTGACCTTGACAGGCGCGGGCACGGCATCGTGCGTATGCCCGCCCAGGATGGCGTCCAACCCGCGCACGCGCGAGGCGAGCTTGAGGTCGACATCCATGCCGTTGTGCGAGAGCAGCACGACCACCTTGGCGCCCTTGCCGCGCGCCTCGTCAATCATCTTCTGCAGCCGTTCTTCCTGAATGCCGAAGGTCCAGTCAGGCGTGAAATCCGCCGGGTGCGCAATGGGCGTGTACGGAAACGCCTGCCCAGTGATGGCGACCGGCACGCCGTTCAGCTCGCGCAGCACGTACGGGTCGAACACCGGGTCACCAAAGTCGGCGGTCTGGATGTTTTGCGCGACAAAGGCGACCTTGTTCTTGAAGTCGTGATCGACCACGTGGCGCACGCGGTCGGCGCCGTAGGTCATCTCCCAATGCGGGGTCATGACGTCCACGCCCAGCGCGAGGGCGGCGTCGACCATGTCCTGGCCGTTGGTCCACAACGCGGTGGCGGAGCCCTGCCAGGTGTCGCCGCCGTCCAGCAGCAGCGCATTGGGGCGCGTGGCCCGCAGGCGCTTGATGAGCGTGGCCAGATGCGCGAAGCCGCCCATGCGGCCGTAGCGGCGCGCGGCCTCGGTAAAGTCGAGTGACGTAAGCGCGTGCGCGGCGCGCGAGCCCGGCGCGATGCCGTACCGCTTGAGCAACGCGTGCCCCACCAGATGCGGCGGCTGCCCGGCCCATTGCGCCACGCCCAGGTTGACGCTGGGCTCGCGGTATTCGATGGGCAGCAACTGCGCGTGGCAGTCGGTGAAGTGCAGCAGGTGGACGTTGCCGAAAGGGGGTACGTCGTAGCTGAACGTATCGGCGTGCGCGTCGGTCAGGCGCAGGCCGGCGGCTGCGGCAATCGCCAGGGCTTGAACGAATTCGCGGCGGTTCATTGCTTGGGGCTGTGCGCGTAGCGTGCGAGGTCGGCCACGTCGTCTTCCAGCATCTCGCCGACTTCCTTGCGCGCCACGCGGCCCTCGGCGTCGAGCACGAGCAGTTCGGGCAGGCCCTTGCGCGGGCCGGTGGCGGCGCACAGCGCGTCGGTTTCCATCGTCACCGGGAAGGTGAAGCCGCGCTTGGCGACGTAGTCCTTCGCAAGCTGCGGGTTGGCATCGATGCTGATGGTGAGGATGCGCAGGTCCGTGCCGCGCGTGGCGTCGTAGAGCTTTTGCAGACGCGGGTTCTGCAGCGCGCAGAACGGGCACCACGACGCCCACGTGGCGATGATGACGGGGTGCCCCCGCCATGCATCGCCCGGCACGCGCGTGCCGTCGAGCAACTGAACCTCGGGCAGCGCCACCACATCGCCCACTTCGACGGCCTGCACGGTGCTTGCGGCAAACACCATCGCCGCTGCCGTCCACATCAGGAACCGTCGAAGCGTGTGCATGGCGTTATGAGGTCACTGGTTGACGGGAGATGCCGGATCGAACAACAGCGCCATCACGTCGCGAATCTGCTGCTCGGTCAGGATGCCCTTGTGCCCGAAGCGCGGCATGTTGGAGCACGCCGCATACGCGTTGGAGTTGTAGATCTTGCCCCACGTGTAGCGCAGGATCGCCTCCGAATCGCCGCGCAGCTTGCCGTACTGGTACAGCGAGGGGCCGATGGTGCCGTACGACAGTTCGTCTTTCGACAGGCGGTGGCAGGCGTAGCAATTGGCGCCGTTCACAGTGCCAGCCGGGTCGGAGAACTGCATGCCGCGGCCGCTCTGCGCGGTCTTCTCGCCTTCCTTCCAGTCGCCCAGCCAGGTGTTGTCTGCCGGGTAGTGGATGGTCTTGAATTGCGCGTCTTCCAGCTTCTTTGCCACGGCGGCGGGCACGGCGTTACGGTCGGCAAACTGGCTGCAGACCTTTTGCACGTCGTCGCGCTCGGTCACGCCTTCCACGGTGGCCGGGCCCTTGGAGACAAAGCTCTCCTGGATGACCTTGGCGAGGGCCGCGTCGGCCTTGGCTTCGGGCTTGGGTGCGGTGACGGCCTTGGCGGCGTCGGCTGCCTGCGCGGTGCCGGCGGCCAGCGCCAATGTGAGCGCCGTCAGAACGATGGGGGTCAGTCGGGTCATGCGTGGCCTCATCGTGTCAGCGTTTGATGGACGGCGCGTCCATCTTGCCGCCGTTGGCGTTTCGGGCGAGGAACATCTCCAGCGCGGTAATCACCTCGCTGCCGTAGAGCGGTTCCGGAAAGCGCTGCTGGCGCAGGCAGTCATACAGGCGGTGCTGCATCGTGCGTACCTCGCCCTGCGAGACGCGATACCCCGGCCAGGTGGAATACGCAAAGCGCGCGCCGTCGGCGGTCAGCAGATCGGGCAGCTCCTGCAGGCGGATGCGCAAACCCGGCTGGGCATGGCACGTGGCACAGGCAAAGTCATACGCGCCGCCGCGGTAGAAGAACATGCGGCGGCCCAGTTCGTACACGCGCTTTTCTTCAGGATGGGCGAGCGGAATGTCGATGGCCGCGCCGCGCGATTCCGATGCGACGTAGGCCATCAGCCGTTCAATGTCCGACGCCTTGCCGGGCGACGAGAACGGGCGGGCCGACGCCTCTTCCTTGGTCAGCCCCTGCAGCGTCATGCGGCAGTACATAAGGCGCTGTTCGGCGTCCATCACGCGGCCGGTGTCTTTGAAGAAGCGCGGCAGCTTGGCGTAGGCGCCCTTCACCACGCCGGGGCCCAGGCCCAGGTCGCACGCTTCAAGCGAGGCCTGCTTGGGGCCGGCGGGCTTCTTCCAGAGTTCTTCGCCGGCGGCTTCCCAGAGTTCGGCCGGGTTGCCGTCGGCCAGCATCTCGCGGTACTGCGCGATGCCGGCGGCGGTGCTGTCCTTGGCGTCCTGGGCGGATGCCATTACGGCGCCGCCGGCTGCCAACGCCGCAGCCAGCACCATCGTCCATGTCTTGTGTTTCACGGTCCCCTCCGTGGGTCGCCTACGGCTTGATATAGGCGAAACCTTCTTCCTGCTGCAGGCGGGTGATTTCCACCACGCCGGCCGGCACCACCTTGGCTTCGAGCAGCAGCTTGTCTTCCGGCACCTTGAAGGCCATCAGCGAGTTGTGGCACACGCGAAACTCCACGCCCATGCTGGCCAGCGCGGCCACGGGCGCATCGAACGGGCGCCCCTGCGCATCCTTGGCGCCTTCAACGAGGAAGTCGATGCCGTGGCCCAGCGCCACCACCACGATCTTCGTGCCGGGCGCGCCGTTCAGGTGGTTGCGCAGGTTCCCGATGGCGCGCACGGCCTGGTCGATCCCTTCGCTCAACTGGTAGACCACCTTGTAGCGGGCACCGGCACCGCCTGCGCGCGGGGCGTTCTGGGCAGCGGCCTTGCCGGCCACACCCAATGCCGCCAGCGCGGCGGTCACACGAAAGAAGCTGCGTCGCATTTGAGCCTCCGGGGGCTTACTGGATAGACGTTTCGTCGGTGCGCTTGTCGCCGTGGTTGTCGACCCAGGTGACCGTCACCTTGTCGCCCTTGGCGCCGCCCTTGAACTTGAGGTTCAGGAACGGATCTTTCGACACGGCCGGGCCGAACTGGGCGTCGAGCACCGTCTTGCCGCTGTGCTGCACCGTTACGTTGGTGATGTGCCAGGCGGGCACGACCTTGCCGGACGCGTCTTTGCGCTGGCCGGTTTCCATGTCGTGCTTCATCAGGATCTTCACGTCGGTGGTGCCGCCGTTTTCCATTGCGCGAATGCGCATCGGGTCTGCCATGGTGTGTTTCTCCCGATGTTTAACCGCCGCAGCCACCCAGGGTGACCTTCACTTCCTTGCTCGCCAGCACCCATTTGCCGTTGGCGCGCACGGCGGCGTAGACCGTTGACGTCTCGCCCATCTTCACGCGCGTGCTCACAAACGGTTCGGTGCCGGCGGGAATGGCGAACGTGGCGGCCAGCGTGTTCGGGTTCTTTTCGACCAGGATGGCGATGAGGTCGGTGCCCGGCAGCGTGCTGGTCACGACCAGCGGCACGACGGCGCCGTTTTCAGCAATGTCCGGTGCGGTGAGCTGGATGCCGGCGCCGCCCTTCTCCACCGCGCCACCGCCCAGTTGCTTGAGCACGTCGTTCACGCCTTTCACGGCAAAGGCGGCCTTGTTCCATTCGGCCGCCTGGGCCGGCGTGGCAATGCCGGCAGACACCAGCAGCGCCATCATGGCGCCGGCACGCAGTACGTCACGGCGGCCCAGATTGATTGCGTCGTTCATCGTCCGTTCCTCACTTGGCCGGGGCGCCCGCGAGCACCCAGTCGATCACGGTTTTCAGATCGGTATCGGCAATCTTCGGATTGGCCGGCATCGGGATCTGGCCCCAATTGCCCATGCCGCCTTCGCGCACCTTCTTGATGAGCTTGGCTTGCGCGCCGGCATCGCCCTTGTACTTGGCGGCAACGTCCTGGTAGGCCGGGCCGACGAGCTTGCGGTCGACGGCGTGGCAGCCCATGCAGGCGTTCTGGTTGGCGATGGACAAGGCGCGGGCAGCATCAACGGCGGCCAGCGCGGGCGTGGCGGACAGTGCCAAGCCGGCCAGCACCGCCGCTGAGGCGAGCGTGGGGGCGAACTTCATGTGGTCTCCAGAAGACGAGGCTGCCCGCATGCGTGTGCGGGCGAAATGGCGGGAATTGGACCCGGTATTGTGCCCGAAACGGGCCAAATCCTATGTCGCCCGCAAATGTCGTCCGCAAAGCAAAACGCCCGGTACCTTTCGGCCCCGGGCGCTTGTTTCTGATGGGGATGCGGCGATCAAGCCATCGCCCGCCGCGCGGCCAGCCGGCCGCCAAACACGTTGAGCAGCAGCCCGGCCATCACCACCGCGCCGCCCAGCCATTGGGCAGGCACCAGGCGCTCGCCCAGCAGCACGGCGGCCGACACCAGCCCCACCACCGGCACCAGCAGCGTGAGCGGCGCGACCTGGCTGGCGGCGTAGCGCGCCAGCAGGCGGCTCCACAGGCTGTAGCCGAAGATGGTGGCGCCAAAAGACAGGTAGACGATCGCGCCGATGCTTGACCAGCTGATGTTCGCCAGGCTGTGTGCGATCTGCTGCGGCCCCTCCAGCCAGTACGACAGCAGGAAGAACGGAACTGGTGGGATGACGGCGCCCCACACCACCAGGCTCACCACATTCACCGGCCCGATCCGCTTGGTGACGATATTGCCGCTGGCCCACGAAAACGCAGCGCACAGCGTCAGCAGGAAGCCGGCGGTGGTCATGCCCGTGACCGAGCCGCCACCCGCCATACCGATGACGGCCAGGCCGCTCGCGGCCACCGCCATGCCGGCCAGGTGGAACCAGCGGATCGGCTCGCGCAGCACGATGGCGGCAATCGTCAGCGTAAAGAACGCCTGCGACTGCAGCACCAGCGAGGCCAGCCCCGCCGGCATGCCCACATACATGGCGGAGAACAGGAACGCGAACTGCCCGAAGCTGATGGTGGCGCCGTAAGCCACCAGCCACTTGAGCGCAATCTTCGGGCGCGGCACGAACAGCACAGCCGGGAACGCGACCAGCGCAAAGCGCAGCGCACCTAGCAGCATGGGCGGCACGCCGTGCAGGCCCACCTTGATGACGACAAAGTTGACGCCCCACACCAGCACAACGGTCAGGGCCAGCAGCAGATCCTTGGGAGACATGATGATCGGAAGGTTCGGACGGCCGCCCGTGCGGCCACATGACGCACTGTAGGCGCCGGCCGCTTAGGCGACTTGCACAATCTTGCGCATTGTTTGTGCCCGGGGCCGCACCTTCCGCCTGACATTCAACCCAGCATGTCCGACCAGATGGCGCGGCTCCAGCCTTGCGCCAGCTTGCCCTCCGCTGGGGAAGGCACGTCGGAAAGCCCGCCGGCGCCGGGCACCGTCACCATGGTGTGCTCGGTCGCGTCGTAACGGTGGACGGTTGCCACGTGCATGGCCTCGTCGGGCGTGGCAAAGCTGTAGCAGGTGTTGGTGTACAGCGGTGACGCATCGGGCGCGTGCCCGGCCAGCATCGCCACCACGGCGGCGGCGGCCACCTTGCCGTGCTGATTGGCCATGTGGCCCGACTTCGGCATCAGCGGCGCGGTCTGGATGGCATCGCCAATCACATGCACGCCCGGCGCCACCTTCGACTCAAACGACAGGAAATCCACTTCGCACCAGCGCCCATTGGCCGTCGCCAGGCCGGCCTGCACGGCAATCGCCCCGGCACGCTGCGGCGGGATCAGGTTGACGACATCGGCCTGCACGTCGTCCTGCACATCGAACTTGAGGACGCGGCCCGTGGCATCGATGTCGACGGCGTTGTATTGCGGGCGATATTCGATGTGCTGCGGATAGCGCTCTGCCCAGACGCGCTTGAACAACGCGCCTTTGGAGGTGACGTCATCGTTGGCATCGAGAATGAGCACGCGCGAATCGGGCTTGGCGCGCTGCAGCCAGTGGGCGATCAGGCACGCGCGCTCGTACGGCGCGGGCGGGCAGCGGTACGGCGCCAGCGGAATGCTGATCGCCACCGTGCCGCCGTTGGGCATGGCTTCGAGCCGATGGCGCAGCGCCAGCGTCTGCGTGCCGGCTTTCCAGGCGTGCGGCGCTTGCGCGGCGGTGGCCGCATTGGCGAGACCGGGAATCGCCCCCGGCACGAAGTCGATGCCGGGCGAGAGGATCAGCCGGTCGTAATCAAGCGTGCCGCCGCCTGCCAGCCGCACCTGCTTGGCGCCAGGGTCGATGGCCGATGCGCGGTCGCGCACCCACCGCACGCCGTGGCGCTCGACCAGCGCGTCATACGGCACGGTGATCGACGCCAGGTCACGGTCGCCCGACAGGACGAGGTTCGACAGCGGGCACGAGACGAACGCGGCGTTCGGCTCCACCAGCGTGACGTCGACACGGCCACCGGAAAACACGCGCACGTATTTGGCCGCCGTTGCGCCGCCATAGCCGCCGCCCACCACCACCACGCGTGCATTGCGCACGCCCGACAGCGATGCGCAGGCGGCCAGCGGCCCGGCCAGCGCGGTTGCCCCGAGCGCGCGCAGAAGTGCGCGTCGGTCCTTGCGCAGCCATTCGCTCATGGCGCCTCCTGAGGTTGGCGTGACAGCCAGCCGGCAATGGCGGCGATCTGCGCACCGTCATAACCGCGGGCGATCTGGCCCATCACCGTGGAAGGGCGCGCGCCGCTGCGAAAGGCTTGCATGGTGTCGATCAGCTCGGCCTGCGAGCGACCGGCGAGCGGCGGCAACGTCTGTGCGGGAAGCTTGGCACCGGGCGCGGTATCGGCGTGATGGCAGCTGGCGCACGTGGCAGCCCAGGTGCGGGCCTGCAGATTGGTGGGGGGATGATCGGCCGCATGGGCCACAGTGGGCGCAGGGGCCGTCAGCAGCGCCGCAAGCAGTGCTGCGGCGGCAGGGCGGTGGACGACGGGCATCGGGGGGCTGCGAAGTCGCGGGAGCGTCATACGCTAACACGCACGGCCGGCCATGTGCCCTGTGATGCGTGCAGCCAACAAAAAACGCAGCACGGTGGCTGCGTTTCTTGCGATGCGGTGTTGCCGCGCTGGCTTACGGCAGTTGCTTGCCCGGCGGCAGCGCGGGCGAGGTGGTGGGCGACACGGTCACGCCCGGCGCGGCCGACGTGACCGGGGCCGGTGCCTGCGTGGCCGTCGGCGTACCCTGCGTGCGCGTTGGCGTGCCTTGCGACGCGTCGGGCGCGGTCGACGGGTTGGTCGACGTGGCATTCGCATCCAGGCGCTTGCGCTCTTCGTCGGTCACGTAATCGAACACCTTCACGACCTTATTGACGCCGCCCACGGTGCGCACGGCTTCGGTGGCCTTGTTGCCCTCGGCCTCGGTCACCACGCCGAGCAGGAAGACGGTCTGCGCTTCGGTCGTCACCTTGATGGAGTTCCAGGGCACGCCTTCCGTGCCGGCCAGCACGCTCTTCACCTTGGTGGTGATGTACGTATCGTTTGTGCGCGAGCCGAACGTGCTCGACTCCGGCGTCACCACGATCTCGTTGACGACCTCACGCGCGTTCTGCAGCTTCTGCGCGTATTGGCCGATCTCCTGCTTGGTCTGCTCGGTGCCGGCTTCGCCGGTCAGCAGGACCTTGCGGTTGTAGACCGTCACGTTGACGTGGGCACGGCCGTCGTAGCGCGAGATCAGCGTGTTCTCGGCTTCCATCTGCAGGCCGCGGTCGATGGTCTGGGTGGCGGTCGGGCGACGGTCGGTGGCAAGCGCCACGCCGCCGGCCACGGCGCCCGCAAACAGCGGGAAGCAGGCAGTCAACTGCGTTGCGGTCATGCCGGCCAGGGCGGCCAGCACGGCGGTGCGCGTGACCGTGCGACGGAAACGGGCAAACGTAGGCGACGAGAGTTTCATGCTGTCCTTGAATGAAGTGCAGAAGAAAGAAGAGCGAGGTTGATGCGAGGTTCAGGCATCAACGCCGAAGGCATCGCGCATCCATTCGATACGCGCACCGTCAATGGCGATGACGTCAAATCGGCAGGCCGGTACATCTTCAACCTGCCGCGCGAGAAAATCTTCGGCTGCGGCAATCAGGCGGCGCTGCTTGGCGGGCGTGACACTCGCCGCCGCCCCGCCGAAGCGCTGCGTGGAGCGGGCCACACGGGCACGTAATTCAACGAATACCAGGGCGCCGGCCGCATCGCGCATCACCAGATCGATTTCACCGCCCTTGCAGCGATAATTGCGGCTGACCACGGCCAGCCCGCGCGCCTGCAAGTAGCGCAGCGCACGGTCTTCACCGGCTTCACCGGTGGCGGCTGTGATGGGCTGCGGCGCATGCATTCGCGGTTTGAACCAAGTAACAGAGAGAAGTTCTCGTGAGTGATCCTGACTGGACCCTGCTGGCGTACGACCAGCACTATCCCGCCGGCGCATTATATGTGGTGGCCACCCCCATCGGGAACGCGGCCGACGTGTCGCTGCGGGCGCGCTACGTGCTGGGCCTTGTCAACGCGGTGGCCTGCGAAGACACGCGCAACACAGGGCAACTGCTCCATCGGCTGGGGCTGTCGCGGCCGATGCTCGCGGCGCACGAACACAACGAGCGCGAGGCCGCCGCGCGCATCGTGGCGCGGCTGGCGCAGGGCGAGCGCATCGCCTATGTGTCCGATGCGGGCACGCCGGGCGTGTCGGACCCGGGCTCGCGGATTGTCGAGGCGGTGCGTGCGGCGGGCCAGCGCGTGATTCCGCTGCCGGGCGCGAGCGCGGTGGTGACGGCGCTTTCTGCCGCCGGGGAGTTGCTCGACACGTCTGGTGGGCAGTTCACCTTCGTCGGCTTCCTGCCGCCCAAGGCCGGGCAACGCGAGGCGGCCATCCGCCAATGGGCGGCGCACGGGCCGGCATGGGTCCTGTACGAGGCGCCGCATCGCATCGAGGCCACACTCGCCGCGTTGGCGGAACACTTGCCCGCGCGACGCATCCTGATCGGCCGGGAATTGACCAAGCTGTTCGAGCAGATCGTCGTGCTGCCTGCCGCCGAAGCACCGGCCTGGCTTGCCGCCGATGTCTCACATGGCAAGGGCGAATTCGTTCTGGTGGTGGAGGGCGCAGGCGCGCAGGACGCCGCGCCGACGGCGATGGCGGCAGACCACGTCTTGCGTCTGCTGTTGGCCGAGTTGCCTGCCAAGCGCGCAGCCAAGCTGGCCGGCGCAATTACGGGTGCGTCGGTCGACGCGCTGTATCAAAGCGCGCTGGCGCTGAAAAACGAAGGGAAGGACTGAGGCAGGAAGGCGGCCGGATCAGCGGTTCAACGACGCTTGGCGCGACGCTTGACCGCTTTCTTCTTCACCGGTGCGGGTTCATCGGCACCCACATCGGCGTCGCCATCGTTGCTGGCGACATCGGTCTGCGTCAGCTCAGGGCGCAGCGCTTCAACTTCAGCGCGGGACAGTCGGCGGATTTCCACCTGCGTTGAACCGCGTTTGACGAAGTCGAGCCGCTTGGCGGCGGCATACGACATGTCGACGATGCGCTTGCCGTGGTACGGACCGCGATCCGTCACCTTGGCCACGACCACGCGGTCGTTGGAGAGGTTGCGCACGAGAACCCAGCTCTGCAGCGGCAGCGACGGATGCGCCACCGTGAAGGCGTTCATATCGAAACGCTCGCCGCTGGCGGTGCGGCGGCCGTGGAAGCCGCGGCCGTACCACGAAGCCAGGCCGCGTTGTTCGAACGTGCCGAGGTCGGCGCGCAGGCCGGGGCTGGTGTCGGTGTTCTCGTCCAGCTTGAGGCTGGTCGAATCCGGCACCCCGCGGAACGACAGCGTGCCCCAGGCATCGGGGTTGTCGCGCGGGTCGGCCAGCTTCAACGTGGGCGCTGCGGGCTTGCTGGCCTGGAGACCGGATTGCCCACCCGCGGGCGGTTCGCCGGGGACGGCGGCACAGCCCGCCAGCACCAGCAGCGCGGTGCCGTGCGTGAGCCAGGCACGCAGCGTGCGGCCGGCCGGAAGGCAGGAAATCGAATGGGTCAACTTGAGCATGGCCGCGAGTCTAACATGCATGCTTTGATCGCTTATTTACATTTCCTATTAAAACGATCACATCATGCTGTCATCTCCCACCAATTTTGTAATATTTTCTTTCGGATGTAACAGCGCACCCCGCAAGCCCAGTGCTGGCGCGGGCTCGGCCCGATACAATCGGGTTATCCCTGCCATGTGCAAATGCGCACATAAGATCACATGAAAGTCGTTGTCGTCCCCGTTACGCCGTTTGAACAGAACTGCACGCTGCTGATTGGCGACGATGGCGCTGCCGCCGTCACCGATCCCGGCGGCGATATCGACCGCATCCTGGCCGCCGCACAGCAGCACGGCGCACGCATCGAAAAAATCCTGCTCACGCACGGCCATGTCGACCACTGCGCCGCCGCCGACGCCCTGCGCACGCAGCTCGGCGTGCCGATCGAAGGGCCGCAGAAGGACGAGGCGTTCTGGATCGACCAACTGCCCATGCAGAGCCAGCGCTTTGGTTTTCCGCCCGCCAAGGCGTTCGTGCCCGACCGCTGGCTCGAAGACGGCGACACCGTGGAAGCCGCCGGCCGCACGCTGCAGGTGTTTCACTGCCCGGGTCACACGCCCGGCCACGTGGTGTTCTTCAGCGCCGAAGACCGCGTGGCCATCGTCGGCGATGTGCTGTTTGCGGGGTCGATCGGTCGCACGGATTTTCCGCGTGGCAACCATGCGGACCTGATCAACGCGATCCGCACGAAGCTATGGCCGCTGGGCGACGACGTCACGTTTGTGCCGGGTCATGGGCCAGTCTCGACCTTTGGCGATGAGCGTGCCAGCAACCCGTACGTCGCCGATCGCCTGTTTGCCAACGAAGGCTCGGCATGAGCGCAAACACCAACGACAGCGCCAACGAGAGCGACGACCCGTTCGCCGACTCCTCACCCGCTGCGCCGGCGGATAAGCCCCGCCGCAAGCGCGGCAACCAGCCGCCCGACACGCGGCCCGAAATCTACGTCAGCACCGACATCGAGGCTGACGGCCCTATCCCCGGTCCGCATTCGATGCTGAGCTTCGCCAGCGCGGCGTACCTGGCCGACAAGACGCTCGTCGGCACGTTCGAAGCCAACCTGGAAACGCTGGCAGGCGCCGAGGGCCATCCGGTCCAGATGCAATGGTGGAAGACGCAGCCCGAGGCGTGGGCCGCATGCCGCGCCAACCTTGAGGCGCCCGAGGTGGCCCTGCCGCGTTACGTGGAGTGGGTCGAGAGTCTGCCGGGCAAGCCGGTGTTCGTGGCGTTTCCGGCGGGCTTCGATTTCACGTTCATGTTCTGGTACATGATGCGTTTTGCCGGGCGCTCGCCGTTTGGGTGGGCCGCACTCGACATCAAGACGCTGGCTTTTGCGCTCACGGGCATGCCGTATCGGCGCAACGTCAAAGCGGCCTTTCCCGAGCACTGGCACGACCCGCTGCCGCACACGCATATCGCGCTGGATGACGCGAAAGAGCAAGGCGCCCTCTTCTGCAACATGCTCGCCGAGTTGCGCAAACGCGAAGGCGAACGCGCCGCCGCACAAGTGACCCAGCAATCTGCGCAGGATTGAGCGCCGGACGCGTCACGCATTTCACGAAGACCCGCACGCGGTTTGCCTTTTGCCCGCGTGATGCGCGCACCATGCCGCAACGCAACTTGCGGGCTCGCAAACCCGCGTCTACGCTGGGCTTGTGCGAGCGACCAGACGACTGCGCCACCCGGCGCCGACAAGCAAAGCCACTCGCATACGCCATTTGCTTGCCGTATCGTTTTCGGGCCGCACGTGCCCCCGACGCCGGTGCGTGCCGGCGTCGGCTATCAGCCAACAACGGGAGGTACCGCGGTGCGATTTTCCCGTGACGCGTTTGACACGCAACACTTGCGAGCGATGACGGAGCGCTTGCATTGGCATCGCAAATCCTCTGCGAAAGCGGTCCCGCTGAGCATGCGTGCGCAGCATCTGCAGCACTTGCATCACACGCACAGCAGCGCGCACCACGACGCAGAAGTCATGAAGGTCGCCATGGTCTCGACCGCGGCGGCGCTGGCAGTGGTGCTTGCCGCCCTGCTGGCAGTTGGTTTCGGGTCAGAAATGGCCCGATGGATGGGCCTGGAATAAACCGGTGCCCTTGCGCGTCTTGACGGACGCAGCCCCGGCCCTCGCGCAAAGCGAGATACGGCCACCCCTGAACGGCCTGTCCGATGGAAATCGGCAGGCCGTTCAACTTTGTGGGGCGCGGTGAATTACTTCAGGAACGCCGCAAGCGCTTCAGGCGTGCGGCCGATGATGGCGCGGCCGTTGCGAACCAGCACCGGGCGCTGCAGCAGCTTCGGATGCGCTGCGACGGCTTTGAGCAGCGCGTCGTCGGAGGCATCGGCCAGATTGAGCTGCGCGTATTCGTCTTCGTTTTCGCGGATCAGGCTGCGCAGCGGTGTGTCGAGTTGCGCGGCGAGCTTCTTAAGGTCAGCCAGCGTGGGCGGCGTGGTCAGGTATTCGATGACCTCGAGCTGTTCGCCGTTCTTTGCTGTGAAGGATTGGGCTTGTTCGAGGGCGGTGCGGGATTTAGAGCAGCGGGGGTTGTGGTAGATCTGCATGGGCTCTGGTTTTGGCTTGATGGAACGTGCAGCAATCTTAAGGGCTGGCGAGTGGTTGCTGGTTTCGTGGTTGATTGTGAGGGGGTTCGTGATTTTTGAGCTTGTTGGTGCACCCCTGTTTCATCCCCTGCCGGGAACGAAAGGGAGGTGGACCACCAAGGCAAAAACCCAAACAACCCCTAATCACCCGCCCAACAACTCCCCCACAGCACACCCCACCACCACAGTCGCGCCCCGCAGATCATTCAACCGCAGGTTTTCATCCGTGTTGTGCCCACGCGCTTCCATCAACGTCCGCGGGCCCGCGCCATACAGCACCGTCGGCACGCCATGCGCCGTGTAATGCCGCGCATCGGTATACAGCGGCACGCCATGCACCGGCACATCGCCACCGAACACCGCCAACGCATTCCGCCGTAGCGCGCCAATCAGCGCGTCCACGCCCGGCAATTCGGCAAGCGGCTGTGCCAAGAGAATGCGTTCCACTGCAACCTCGATCCCCGGCCGTTCTGCAGCCGCGTGCTCGATCACGGCGCGCAGTTCGCCTTCTGCATCGCGCCCGGCTTCTTCGGGAATCATCCGTCGGTCAACACGGAACGTCACCAGATCGGGCACGACGTTGGTGTTGATGCCGCCCTGGATCAACCCGACGTTGAGCGTTGCGTGGTCAATGCCCGGCACGGAGGATGTGCGCGTGGCGAGTTCCGCGCGATAGGCATACACGGCTTGCAGGATATGCGTGGCCGCTTCGATGGCGTCGATGCCCGTATGCGGCATGGCGGCGTGCGCCTGCTTGCCGCGCACCGTCACCTCCACGTGCAGGCACCCGTTGTGCGCCGAGGTGATGCCATAGGCAAAGCCGGCGGAGATCGCGTAATCGGGCTTGCTCAGGCCTTGATCGAGCAGCCACTTCGGGCCGATATCGCCGCCGGTTTCTTCGTCGTAGGTGAAATGGAGTTCGACCGTGCCATTGAGCTTCGCGCCGCGCTTTTCCGCTTCGATCAGTGCAAGCAGCGCCCACGTGTAGGTGGCGAAGTCCGACTTGGACACCGCCACGCCGCGGCCGAACATGGTGGGGCCGTGTTCGGTCTCGACGATCTCGCCGCCGTATGGGTCGTGCGTCCAGCCGAGGCCAGGCGGGACGACGTCGCCGTGCGCGTTCATGGCGACCGTGGGGCCGCCGTTGCCGAACGTGTGGCGCACGATCAGGTTGGTGGCGCTGACCATGCCGACGGCACGCACCTGCGCCTGCGGCACGGCATGCGCCTCGACCGTCAGGCCCAGTGCCTCAAGCAGTGCCTTGGCGCGTGCGGCATGCGGGGCGCAATCGCCGGACGGGTTATCCGACGGCACTTTCACCAGCTCGCGCAGGAAATCAATCTGCTGCGCGTGTGCCGATTCGACAAACGCGCGGATGTCCGCATCGATGCCGGGATTCGCAAGTTGGGCCTGGGTCATGTCGATGTCTTCCTGCTTGTGGTGGGACGGAGATTGAAAGTGACTGAGCCCCCGTTGTGCGGGGGCTCAGTATGGATGCCGATGAAGCGAGGTTTACAGCGCGGCCTGCATGGCCTCGGCGGTCAACCATACCGACTCAGCCAGGTCCTGCTCGTCGCAGTTGTGGCCTTCGCCACCGCGGTCGACGACAAGGAAATCGCTCACCTCGCCCAGCGCCAGCAACGGGTGATGCCACACGCCGCGCGCGTAGTTCACGCCTTGCCAGCCGCGCGAGACGAACGCGCGCAATTTGGATGGGTCCAGCTCGCCGGCCGGCGCCACGACCACCAGATACGGCTTGTCGTTCTGCGGGATGAAGGCCTGGCTGCCACGCGGGTGGCGCTCCAGCATCTTGACCTCGAACGGCAGCGTGCGCGGCTGACCACGGAACAGGCTGATCAGCGCGCGGCCGCCCTCGCCCACATCCACGTTGGCGAGGTCATGAAAGCGGATGGTCGTGCCCTGGTTGATGGGGAATTGCTTGGCCCCTTCCAGCTCGATCACATCGCCAAACGGCGCGAAGGCTTCGCGCGTGAGCGGCTCGATGGTCAGTGCAACGCGTGCAGCGGTCTCTTGGCTCATTCGAGCACCCCCCACAGGCGTAGACGCGACACGCCGCCGTCCGGGAACATGTTGAAGCGCACGTGCGTGACGATGCCGAGGTCGGCGATTTCCGCTTCGTAGTAGTGCTGCAGATCCATCTGCAGCTTCTGCTCGGGCAGCAGCGTTTGCCAGAACATCGCTTGCGTCTTCAGCGAACTGTCGGTGCCCCCCACCACGCGCGCGGCCTGGATGGAAACGCGGTCAGCAAAGTTGCCCTTGAAGTGCGCGGTGTCGACTTCGATCTTGCGGATGCGGCCGGGGTTGGCCAGGGCGATCACGCACCAGTCGTTGCCCGGCTCGCGGCGGCGGCGCGTTTCCCAGCCGTCGCCCATGTTCACGCCACGGCCCGGCATCAGCATGCGCGAGGCCGGCCCGAAGTGCTCGTTGTTGGCTTCGACCACATAGGCGCCGTTTTCCATGGCGGCCAGGTCGATCAGCTTGGTGCGGTCCGCACCCTTCCAGTCGACCTGCGGCTGGCCATACACCCGCAGGCGTGCGATGCCGCCGTCCGGGAAGATGTTCAGTCGCAGATGCGTGAAGGCCTGCGGGCTGGTCACGGCCACATAGGCGTGGCTGTTGCCTTGCAGCGTGGTCGACGGAACGATCTCAGTCCACTGCGTGGCATCGGTCGGCTCGCCATCCGGCAGATAGGCGGCTTCGATGGAAGCGGCCGGTGGGAAGTTGCCCGTGAAGTGGCTCGTGTCGATATCCACACCCTTCACGACGCCCGGGCGGGCCAGGCGGACGATGCAATGGTCATAGCCGCCGTTGCGGCGACGGCGCGTTTCCCAGCCATCCATCCACTTGCCGTGGTCGTCGTACTTGCCGGGGATGAACACCGCCGGCTCGGGATTGAGCATGCGATCTTTCGGCGCGAAGAATTCGTCGGTCGCGAACGTGGCCTCGGCGCCAAGGCGGGGGTCCGCCAGGTTCGGATATCGGCGCGTGAAATCCGGCGCGTTCGGATCGAGCGTAGGCATCGCCATGTGGAACTCCTTGGTGTTTGTCTCTGGATGTTATACGGCCAGCCCATCGAACAAAAACGGCGAGTAAGAACACTCGAAACCGTGATGATGGGAACGCCGGAAGTGCAGCGTAGATGGCGGAAGCACAAGGCTTCGCGGGACTGCATGGGTCGATCCTAGCATGTGAATTCAAAAATTGCATACAAAAATTGGATGGCCTATGATGCCGTCAACGCTCGACAATTCCTCGCAACAATTCGTTGCAATGCAGTGAGCGAAACAAAGCCGTGACAACAATCGCAGCAACCCGAACTAGACGATTGGGCGCGGCTTGAGACACCCCGTAATCCAAAGGAGGATTCACCATGCAACGCTTTACGCGCCCGTTGTTCGGGCAGGTTTTGATTGCCCTGGCGGTGGGCATCGCGCTGGGCATCTGGGCGCCCGAATTTGCGCAGAAGCTGCAGCCGCTCGGTGATGGTTTTCTGAAGCTGATCAAGATGCTGATCGCGCCGATCGTCTTCTCTGTCGTGGTGGTGGGGATCTGCGGCGCCGGCGAGCTGAAGAAGGTTGGGCGCGTAGGCGGCAAGGCCGTCATCTACTTTGAAATCGTCACGACGATTGCGTTGGCGCTGGGCATTGCACTGGCCTATCTGTTCGGGCCCGGCCACGGCATGAATGTGGATCCGAAATCGCTCGATCCGGCGGCCATGGCGTCGTACATGACGACCGCCAAGCAGGTGGAATCGACTGGCGTTGCAGCGTTCTTCCTCAAGCTGATTCCCGATACGTTCGTCAGCGGCTTCGTGAAGGGCGACATCCTGCAGGTGCTGCTGGTGTCGATCCTGTTCGGCTGCTCCCTCTCGCTGCTGGGAGAGCGGACCAAGCCGCTGGTCAACCTGATCGATCAGCTCTCCCATGTGCTGTTCCGCATGATGGCCGTGATCATCCGCCTGGCGCCGCTGGGCGTGCTGGGCGCGGTGGCCTTTACCGTCGGCAAGTACGGCGCAGGTTCGCTCAAGCAACTGGGCTTCCTGGTGCTGCTGTTCTATGCAGCCGTGGCGATCTTCGTGGTGGTGGTGCTCGGCACGATCCTGCGCATGGCGGGTTTCAACATCTTCAAGCTGATCCGGTTCCTGCGCGCGGAACTGCTGGTGGTGCTGGGCACGGCATCGTCCGACGCGGTGCTGCCGTCCATCATGAACAAGCTTGAAAAGATGGGCATCAAGCGGTCGGTGGTCGGCCTTGTCATCCCGACCGGCTATTCGTTCAACCTCGATGCGTTTTCGATCTATCTGACGCTGGCCGCCGTATTCATCGCACAGGCGACCAACACGCCGCTGGCCCTGCAGGACCTGCTGTTGATCCTGGGCGTGGCGCTCGTCACCTCGAAGGGCGCGCACGGCATCCCGGGTTCTGCCATCGTCATTCTGGCGGCCACGCTGTCGGTCATTCCGGCCATTCCGGCCATCGGCCTGGTGCTGGTGCTCTCCGTCGACTGGTTCATCGGCATTGCCCGTGCGCTGGGCAACCTGATCGGCAACTGCGTCGCCACGGTGGTCATCGCCGCGTGGGAAAAAGACATCGACCGCGTGCGCGCCAATGCGGTGCTCGACGGCAAGATCGACATCACCGAGGAAGGCGAAGCGATTCCGCACGGCCTTGGTGTGGCGGCGCCGGCTGCGCACACACTGCCGCATGCCTGAAGCGGCTCGACTGCCGGACGGCGGTAAAATCGGCGCCATGACTGAAACCACCGCCGCCGACATCTCCTCCGAAGGCATTGCCGACGACATCGCCCAGGCGATCGTCGCGCATCGGCTGCCGCCGGGCACCAAGCTGCGCGAAGAGGCGCTGGCGCGGGTCTACAACGTCAGCCGCACGAAGATTCGCGCGGCGCTGCTGATGCTGGCCAAGGACAAGCTGATCCGCATGGAGCCGGACCGCGGCGCCTTCGTCGCCAAACCCGACGAGACCGAGGCGCGCGAGGTCTTTGCCGTGCGCCGCGTGCTGGAAGTGGCGCTGGTGCGCGAGTTCATCGCGAAGGCGACGCCGGCCGATTACAAGCGGTTGGAAAAGCACCTGGCCGAAGAGCACAAGGTGGCGGCCAGCGGCGACTTGTCTGACGTCCCGCGCCGCAATCGCCTGATGGCCGACTTTCACCTGCTGATGGCCGACGTGGTCGGCAACAGCGTGCTCAAGGAAATGCTGTACGAGCTTTCCGCCCGCAGCTCAGTGATCACGATGATGTACCAGTCCACGTACGATGCCGTGCGTTCGTCCGATGAACACACCGCTTTCCTGGAAGCCGCCAAGCGCGGTGATGTGGAAGGCGCCATCGCCCTGATGGAAGAGCACATGGCGCACACCGAGGCGTCACTCAAGTTCGAATCGCCGGGCGGCCGGGCGACGGATCTCGTAGCCGCCCTCCTCGCCTGACCGCGCGTGCCGACGTACACGCTGCGCGCGCCGGTTTCGGCCGAGCTGGACATCAAGAAAAGCCGCTTTATCGGATTGGCCGTGCCGGTGGAAGACCGGGCTGCCGCCATGGACGTGATCGCGCGCCTGCGCGCCGAGCACCCCGCTGCCACGCACGTCTGCTGGGCGCTCCTGGCGGGCGGCCAGTCCGGCATGTCCGATGACGGCGAGCCCTCCGGCACCGCCGGTCGCCCCATCCTGGAAGTGCTGCGCCATCACGATCTGGACGCCACGCTGGGCGCCGTGGTGCGCTACTTCGGCGGGGTCAAGCTCGGCGCGGGCGGCCTCGTACGCGCCTACACCGATGCCATCGCTACCGCGCTCATGCAGGCCGAACGCGTCGAGCGCATCGCCAGCACCACGCTGACCCTCGCCACCGATTACGCCGATGAGGCGCGCATCCGCCGCTGGATCGATGATCGCGGGTATGTGCTGCTGGATGCTGCCTACGATGCGGGCGTCACACTCACTGTGCGATTGCCGGTGACGGACGAGGCGGCCGCGCGGGTCGCGTTGCGGGATTTGACGCAGGGGCGTGTGGTGATTACCTAGCGCTTATCGCTTGGGAGCGAGCGGAGCGGCCGGCGCGGCGCCCGGGCAACACGGGTTCTGGCAGTCCGGTTGGAAAACGACGTAGGCGGCTGTCGGCATGTGGGGAGCGGCCCCCTCGCGCTCCACGGCACGCAGATGTGTATCGGCTTCGGACGACTCGACTTTGTCGCCCTCGATTCCGACGGCGTCCAGCACGGCCTGGAGGCTTTTGAGGCGCAGCACAGCCAGCTCTGGGTCGGGAGCAGGCTCGGACGCCTCCTGCAGGCGCACCCGGTACTTGCCGCCGCTGCGAAAATCGTCTTTGAGCTGCGAATCCCATTCCGCCAGTTTCAGGATTTCGGTGGTCGGCAGCGCAGACTCGCCAGGCGAGAACACCAGCGGATGCTCAAGCCCGGTCAGATCGCAGGCCACGGCCGAGGTGCTGAGCATGAGCGCGCCGACAACTGCAGTTCTGGGTAGCATCTTCAGTCTCCGGCATTGAGCGCGCCACCGCGATGCGCCTGATGACAAGTGTAGGAACCGTCATCCATTTCCGCACGCTCAAGCCGTTCGCGACCAATACCCCGCCTGCCCGTACACGGTCTTCAGATGCTCGATAAAGAACCGGATCTTTGCCGGTACCGGCCGCTGCTGCGGGTACACGGCGAGGATGTCGTAGTCGGGCAGCGCGTAGTCGTCCAGCACCGTCATCAGCGCGCCGGATTCCAGCTCAGGCTGGATCTCCCACGTTGAGCGCCAGCCCAGGCCCAGGCCTTCGCCCATCCAGCGGTGCAGCAGTTCACCGTCGTTGCAGTCGAGGTTGCCGTTCACCTTCACGGTGACGGCCTTGCCGTTCTGCTGGAAATACCAGCCGCGCTGCTGACCGCCCTGCAGGTTGAAGGCGAGGCAGTTGTGGCGCGCGAGGTCATCGAGCGTGCGCGGCACGCCGTGCTTGGCGAAGTACGCAGGCGTGCCGCACACCACGCGCTTGTTCGACGCCAGGCGAATCGCCACGAAGTTCGGATCGATCGCGCCGCCAATGCGGATGCCCACGTCGTAGCCTTCGCGCACGAGGTCGACCACGCGGTCGGTCAGGTTGAACGAGATGCGCACGTCGGGGTTGGCACGCAGGAAGTCCGGCGCGTGCGGTGCAACGTGCTTGCGGCCAAAGGCGGCCGGCGCCGAAACGATCAGGTGCCCGGTCGCCTTGTGGCGGCCTTCCGCAACGAGCAGCTCCGCGCGGTCCAGCTCCCCCAGCGCCTTCTTGCACTGTTCCATGAAGACCGCGCCTTGCTCCGTCACCGCAATGCGGCGCGTCGACCGGTGCAGCAGCTTCACGCCCAGGCGGGCTTCCAGCGCGTTGATGCGGCGTCCGATCATGACCGGCGTCACGTCCTGCGTGAGGGCGGCAGCGGCCATGCTGCCGTGTTCCACCACGGCGATGAACGCTTCGATCTGCTTGAGCTTGTCCATTCCATCATTCCAGTTCGCAATGTCTGACCATTTTAGTGAGCATTGCGTACCTGGATTGCGACTTTCTGGCGCATATCACCTGTGACGAATGGCAAAAATGGCGGACGGCCATGTGATCGATGCAAGCCCGTCAAACCAGTTTTTTGCGTCGCACAAAAACAGCTTCAAATGGCTGCAGCGTGCGCCTTTTCGGCAGTTGGCGTGCCTCCATATTGGTGCAGCACGCAAAACCATTCGGTATTTTGGGTTAGCAATCAACTGACGAAATCTGCGTTTATCCATATCGGCATGCGGGAATAGGATCAGTTCCAACTGATTCCCACCTTCCCCTTCCTGGAGACACCCCCATGCCGAAGATGAGAGCGATTGATGCCGCAGTTGCGGTGATGGAAAAAGAAGGCATCACCACCGCCTTCGGCGTGCCCGGTGCCGCCATCAACCCGTTGTACTCGGCCCTGCGCAAGGCTGGCAACATTGACCACGTGCTGGCCCGCCACGTTGAAGGCGCCTCGCACATGGCCGAGGGCTACACCCGTGCCGAACCCGGCAACATCGGTGTATGCATCGGCACGTCGGGCCCTGCAGGCACCGACATGATCACCGGCCTGTACTCGGCCTGGGCAGACTCGATTCCCATCCTGTGCATCACCGGCCAGGCCCCCCGCGCCCGCCTGTACAAGGAAGACTTCCAGGCCGTCGACATCGAGTCGATCGCCAAGCCGGTCACCAAGTGGGCCGTCACCGTGCGTGAGCCGGCGCTGGTGCCGCGCGTGTTCCAGCAGGCGTTCCATCTGATGCGCTCGGGTCGTCCGGGCCCGGTGCTGATCGACCTGCCGTTCGACGTGCAAGTCGCCGAGATTGAATTTGACCCCGACACGTACAGCCCGCTGCCGGTCTACAAGCCCGCGGCCACGCGTGCCCAAGCCGAGCGTGCCATCGAGATGCTGTGCCAGGCCGAGCGCCCGCTGCTGGTGTGCGGCGGCGGCGTGATCAACGCCGATGCGGCCAAGCTGATGGTCGAGTTTGCCGAGCTGGTGAACGTGCCCGTCGTCCCGACCCTGATGGGCTGGGGCGTGCTCGCCGACGACCACCCGCTCAACGCCGGCATGGTCGGCCTGCAGACGTCGCACCGCTACGGCAACGCCACGCTGCTGGCTTCGGACTTCGTGTTCGGCATCGGCAACCGCTGGGCCAATCGTCACACGGGCAGCGTCGACGTCTACACCAAGGGCCGCAAGTTCATTCACGTCGATATCGAACCGACCCAGATCGGCCGCGTGTTCGGCCCGGACCTGGGCATCGTCTCGGACGCCAAGGCGGCACTGGAGAAGTTCATTGAAGTCGCGCGTGAGCTGAAGGCTGCCGGCAAGCTGCCGTGCCGCAAGAGTTGGAACGCCGACGTGCAGAAGCGCAAGCGCACGATGCTGCGTCGTTCGGACTTCGACAACGTGCCCATCAAGCCGCAGCGCGTGTACCGCGAGATGAACCAGTACTTCCCGCAGAAGGGGGAAAACTCGGTGCGTTACGTGAGCACGATCGGCCTGTCGCAGATCGCTGCCGCGCAGTTCCTGTCGGTCAACCAGCCGCGCCACTGGATCAACTGCGGGCAGGCAGGCCCGCTGGGCTGGACCATTCCCGCCGCCATCGGCGTGAAGGTGGCATCGCCCAACAGCGACGTGGTCGCCATCTCGGGTGACTACGACTTCCAATTCATGATCGAAGAGATGGCGGTGGCCGCGCAGTTCAAGGTGCCGTACATCCACGTGGTGGTGAATAACTCGTACCTGGGCCTGATCCGCCAGGCGCAGCGCAACTTCGACATGGACTACTGCGTCCAGCTCGCCTTCGACAACGTCAACGCGCCCGAGCTGAACGGCTACGGCGTCGACCACGTGAAGGTGGTCGAAGGCCTGGGTTGCAAGGCGATCCGCGTGTTCAAGCCCGAAGACATCGAACCCGCCTTTGCGCAGGCCCGCCTGCTGATGGCCGAGTTCTCGGTGCCGGTGATGGTGGAGGTGATTCTCGAGCGCGTGACCAACATCGCGATGGGCACCGAGATCGACAACGTGGTCGAGTTTGAAGACGTGCTCGACCTGGAAGACACCCTCACGGAAGCCGAAGGCGTCACCGCATAAAGACGGCGCGCCCCTCCCTCACCGTCCGATACAAGGAGAAACCATGACAAAGCTGGCAGCCAACCTGACCATGCTCTTCAACGAGCAGGCCTTCCTTGACCGCTTCGAAGCCGCCGCCCGTGCGGGCTTCCGCGGCGTGGAGTTCCTGTTTCCCTACGCGTTCCACGCCGACCAGATTGCCGATCGCCTGAACCGCTTCCAGCTCGACCTGGTCCTGCACAACCTGCCGGCCGGCAACTGGGACGGCGGCGAGCGCGGCATCGCCATCCTGCCGGACCGCGTGAGCGAGTTTCAAGACGGCGTGGGCGAAGCCATCAAGTACGCCAAGGTGCTCGGCGTGAAACAGCTCAATTGCCTGGTGGGCATTCGCCCCGAAAGTGTGAGCGAAGACGCGGCACGCAAGACGCTGGTGGACAACCTCAAGTTTGCGGCGAAGGCACTGAAGGCCGAGAAGATCGATCTGCTGATCGAACCGATCAACACGTTCGATATTCCGGGCTTTTATCTGAACCGCACGCAGCAGGCGCTGGACCTGATCAACGACGTGGATGCGTCCAACCTGTATGTGCAGTACGACATCTATCACATGCAGCGGATGGAAGGCGAAGTGGCTAGCACGCTGAAGCGCCATCTGGACAAGATCAAGCATGTGCAGCTGGCGGACAACCCTGGGCGCAATGAGCCGGGGACTGGGGAGATCAACTATCAGTTCCTGTTCCGTTGGTTGGATGAGATTGGCTACAAGGGCTGGGTTGGCTGTGAGTACAAGCCCAAGGCAGGGACCGTTGAAGGCCTTGGCTGGCGGGCTGCTCACAACGTTGCTTGATTTTTTGTTTGCCTTGTTCCGGCGGGGCGGTTCATCCCTTGTTTCATCCCCTGCCGGGGCTGACTCACTTTTCTTTGTCTTGCCAAAGAAAAGTAAGCAAAAGAAAGGCGCGCCCGAGATGGCGACTTCCCCTTGAATTTATGTCGCAGAGAGGGGAAGGGAAAAACTCGCTTCGCTCAGACAGTTTCCCTTCCTTTTTCCTCTCTGCAACAGAAATTCAAGGCGCCATCTAGGGCAGGAACGTCAACGGCCAAACCATCGGCCACGACTGCAGCAGGAACCAGCAGCACAACGCGAAGCAAAGCGAGCAACACCGCAACAAACAAGAGCCACCCAGGACAGCACACAGATTGTGTGGCCGTACCCTGCCCTAGATGGCGCCTTGAATTTGTGTAAGCGGGCGGAAAATGGAAGGAGGCTGTTTGAGCGCAGCGAGTTTGCCTCCTTCCCCGCCCGGTTACACAAATTCAAGGAAGGGGTCGCCATCTCGGGCGCGCCTTTCTTTGCTTACTTTCTTTGGCAAGACAAAGAAAGTGAGTCGCCCCCGGCAGGGGGTGAAAAGGGAGTGGACCACCAAGGCCCAAACCACGAACCGCGAACCACCAACACATCCAAACCAAGGAGATCCCTCACCATGGCAACCGCAACTCTGAACCTCGGTTTCATCGGCCTCGGCATCATGGGCGCCCCCATGGCAGGTCACCTGCGCGCAGCAGGCCACACGCTCTTCGTGCACGACGTCAACCCGGCACCCGCCGCGCTGGTGGAAGCCGGCGTGACGGTCTGCACGAGCGCGGAAGAAGTCGCCAAGCGCGCCGACATCATCTTCATCATGGTGCCGGACACCCCGCACGTTGAAGCCGTGCTGTTCAGCGAGAAGGGCGTCGCCAAGGCACTGAAGGATGCCGGCAAGGACGCTGCTGCCAACAAGATCGTCGTCGACATGAGCTCGATCTCGCCGATTGCGACGAAGGACTTCGCATCGCGCATCAACAAGACCGGCGCGCAATACCTGGACGCTCCGGTGTCGGGCGGTGAAGTGGGCGCGAAGGCTGCGTCGCTGACGATCATGGTGGGCGGTGAGCAGGCTGCGTTCGACCGCGTTGCTCCGCTGTTCAACCTGATGGGCAAGAACATCACGCTGGTCGGCGGCAACGGTGACGGCCAGACCACCAAGGTGGCCAACCAGATCATCGTGGCGCTGAACATCCAGGCCGTGTCCGAAGCGCTGCTGTTTGCATCGAAGGCGGGTGCCGATCCCGCAAAGGTACGTCAGGCACTGATGGGCGGCTTCGCTGCGTCGCGCATTCTTGAAGTGCACGGCGAGCGCATGGTGAAGCGCACGTTCGACCCGGGCTTCCGCATCGAGCTGCACCAGAAGGACTTGAACCTGGCCCTGCAGGGCGCCAAGACGCTGGGCGTGGCCCTGCCGAACACGGCCACCGCGCAGGAGCTGTTCAACACCTGCGCCGCCAACGGCATGGGCAAGCAAGATCATTCGGCCCTGTGCCGCGCGATCGAGATCATGTCGAACCACGACATCGCCTGAATGCGCGTGTAAGTTGTGTGCACTGTCGCGGCCCTCGGGCGGCGGCAGTCTTTTTGCTGTCTCCCCGCTTTCTGCCATGCACCACGACCAGTCTGCCCAGGCCGCCCTGCGCGCTGCCCTGCCCAATCCGTCGCCGCGCGCGTTGCTGCACGGCCTGTTTGATACTGCGGTGGCTGCGGTCAGCGCTGCGCAATGCTTGCCGGCATTTCTGCCTGAACCGCCGCGTGGCCGCACCATCGTCATCGGCGCCGGCAAGGGCGCAGCGGCGATGGCCGAGGCGGTGGAGCAGCACTGGAAGGGCGAGCTGTCTGGCCTGGTCGTCACGCGTTACGGGCACGGCCGCGCGCCTGGTACGCAAGGCCGTATCGAAGTGGTGGAAGCCTCGCACCCGGTGCCCGATGCAGCCGGCCAACGCGCTGCGCAACGCATGGTCAGCCTGCTCGAAGGTTTGACGGAAGACGACCTCGTGCTGTGCCTGATCTCGGGCGGTGGCTCGGCCCTTCTGGCTGCACCGGCGGAGGGCCTGACGCTGGCCGACAAGCAGTCCGTCAACCGCGCGCTGCTCAAAAGCGGCGCGAGCATCGGCGAGATGAACTGCGTGCGCAAGCACCTGTCGTCAATCAAAGGCGGGCGCCTGGCACTGGCGTGCGCACCGGCGCGCGTCGAGACGCTGCTGATCTCCGATATTCCAGGCGACGACCCGACGCTCATCGCCAGCGGCCCGACGCTGCCCGACGCCACCACCTGCGCGGATGCGCTGGCCGTGATCGACAAGTACGGCATCGACGTGCCCGAAGCGGTGCGCCGTCATCTGAAAACCGGCGCGGGCGAGACGCCCAAACCCGGCGATGCACGTTTCGAAGGCCATCGCAGTCACGTCATCGCGACGGCTCAGCACGCACTGGAGGCGGCGGCCGCACAGGCACGCGCACTCGGTTATGAGGCCCACATCCTGTCGGACAGCATTGAAGGCGAAGCACGCGATGTGGCAGAAGTCCACGCCGGCATCGTGCGGCAGATCGTGGCGCGCAATCAGCCGTTCACCAAGCCGTGCGTGATTCTGTCGGGCGGTGAGACGACCGTGACGGTGCGCGGTAGCGGCCGCGGCGGGCGCAATGCCGAGTTCCTGCTGGCGCTGGGCGTGGCGTTGGATGGTTTGCCGGGTGTGCATGCGATTGCTTGCGATACCGATGGCATCGATGGGTCTGAAGACAACGCTGGTGCGATCTTGACGCCGGATAGTCTGGCGCGTGCTGAAGCGCTTGGGTTGAAGCCGAAGCAATTGCTCGACAACAACGACGGGTATGGGTTCTTTGATGCGTTGGGGGATTTGATTGTGACTGGGCCTACGCGGACTAATGTGAATGATTTTCGGGCGATTTTGATTACCGGGTGAGGTTGGATGAGGGATGGATTGAGGTTGTTGGTTCATCCCTTGTTTCATCCCCTGCCGGGGCTGACTCACTTTTCTTTGTCTTGCCAAAGAAAAGTAAGCAAAAGAAAGGCGCGCCCGAGATGGCGACCCACCCCTTGAATTTATGTCGCAGAGAGGGGAAGGGAAAAACTCGCTTCGCTCAGACAGTTTCCCTTCCTTTTTCCTCTGTGCAACAGAAATTCAAGGCGCCATCTAGGGCTCCAACGGCCAAACAATCGGAGCACGACTGCAGCAGGAATCAGCAGCACAACGCGAAGCAGAGCGAGCAGCAACAGCAACAGCAACAGCAACAAACAAGAGCCTCCAGGTCAGCACACAGATTGTGTGGCCGTACCCTGCCCTAGATGGCGCCTTGAATTTGTGTAAGCGGGCGGAAAAAAGAACGGGAACTGTCTGAGCGAAGCGAGTTTTCCCGTTCTCCGCCCGGTTACACAAATTCAAGGAAGGGGTCGCCATCTCGGGCGCGCCTTTCTTTGCTTACTTTCTTTGGCAAGACAAAGAAAGTGAGTCGCCCCCGGCAGGGGGTGAAAGGGAGATGGACCACCAAGGTCCGCAAACGCAGCAAGCAATAGCCAGCCACCGGAGCCATCAACGATGCGCCGCTTCCGCAACACCAAAATCCTCGCCACCCTAGGCCCCGCCAGCAGCGACAAAGACACCATCCGCGCCCTCTTCGACGCCGGCGCAGACGTCTTCCGCCTGAACTTCAGCCACGGCTCGCACGAAGACCACCGCAAGCGCTACGACACCGTGCGCGCGGTGGAGGCCGAGACCGGCCGCCCGATCGGCATCCTCGCTGACATGCAAGGCCCGAAGCTGCGCATTGGCACCTTTGCCGACGGACGCGTCGTGCTCAAGAACGGTGATCGCTTTGTGCTCGATCGCGATCCGACGCCGGGTGATGTCACGCGTGTGCACTTGCCGCACCCCGAGCTGTACGCCGCGACCGCGCCGGGCCAGTCGCTGTTGCTGGACGACGGCAAGATCCGCCTGGCAGTCGAAGCGGCTGATCCGACGGCCATCGTCACGCGCGTGGTCGATGGCGGCCCGCTGTCGGACCGCAAGGGCGTGAATGTGCCGGATGCCGTGATTCCCATTCCCGCGCTTACTGAGAAGGATCTGCGCGACTTGGACTTCGCCTTGTCGCTGGGCGTCGATTGGATCGCCCTGTCGTTCGTGCAGCGCGCCGAAGACGTGATCGCCGCGCGCGAGATCATTGGCGACCGCGCGGGCCTGCTCTCCAAGATCGAGAAGCCCGCAGCGCTGCTGCATCTGGAAGACATCGTGCAGGCGTCCGACGCCCTGATGGTGGCGCGTGGTGATCTGGGCGTGGAACTGCCGCCCGAACGCGTGCCCGGCGTGCAGAAGCGCATCCTGCGCATGGCGCGCCAGCATGGCAAGCCGGTGGTGGTGGCCACGCAGATGCTGGAATCGATGATCGAAGCGCCGGTGCCGACGCGTGCCGAAGCCTCCGACGTG
Source organism: Ralstonia pickettii (assembly GCF_016466415.2). Lineage (NCBI taxonomy): Bacteria > Pseudomonadati > Pseudomonadota > Betaproteobacteria > Burkholderiales > Burkholderiaceae > Ralstonia > Ralstonia pickettii. The sequence continues at coordinate 3,097,811 of NZ_CP066771.1, forward strand.
GCCAGCGCCGTGTACGACGGCACCGATGCCGTGATGCTGTCGGCCGAGTCGGCCAGCGGCAAGCATCCGGTGGCGGCGGTCAGCATCATGAACCGCATCATCGCCGAGACCGAACGCGACCCGCTCTACCGCAACCTGATCGACGCGCAGCACCAACCGCCGCTGCCCACGCGCCAGGACGCAATCTGCGCGGCCCTGCGTGACGTGACGCACATCCTGGGCGCAGTGGCTACCGTCACCTACACGTCCAGCGGCAAGACCAGCCTGCGCGCCGCACGCGAGCGGCCACTGGCGCCCATCGTGAGCATCACGCCGCGCCTGGATACGGCGCGCCGTCTGGCGATCACGTGGGGTGTACACAGCACGGTCAGCCTCGATGTGAGCAATGTCGACGAGATGGTGGATGCGGCGTGCCGAGCTGCCGCGCGTGAAGGCTTTGCCGTGTCGGGCGACCAGATCGCCATCACGGCGGGCATGCCGTTCGGTCAGGCCGGGTCAACCAACCTGCTGCGCCTGGCGGAAATCTGGCCGCAGACGTTGGTCAGCGCCCAGACGCAAACCACTGCACTGCAGCCCGAACCGGCAACGGTCTGACGTGGCTTCGGGCCAGCAGGAAGGTCAGACCACCTTGGAGTAGCGCGGGACGAAGGTGACGGGCTTGCCCTCGGCTTCCATCGCGCGCTCCGTGCCCGCCTCGCGCAGGTGCGCATCGAACACCATCGCGATGCGGCGCACGAGCAGCCGCCCTTGCGGTGTGATGACGATGCGCTCGTCCCCGACCTTCACCAGCCCGGCTTCTTCCAGCGGCGCCAGCGCCTGCAACTCGTCCGCAAAACTGCGCTTGAAGTCCAGCCCGTGGCGCGCGCCGAATGCGCGCATGTTCAATTCAAATCCGCACATCAGCTCGCCGATCAGCGCGCGGCGCACGTGATCGTCCGGCGTGAGCGACATGCCGCGCAGCACGGCCAGCTCGCCTGCGTCGATGCGAGCGTAGTAAGCGTCGAGATCCTTTTCGTTCTGCGCATACACATCGCCCACGCGGCTGATGGCGGACACGCCAAACGCCAGCATGTCGCAATCGGCGTGCGTGGAATAGCCCTGGAAATTGCGCTGCAGCCGCCCTTCACGCTGCGCAATGGCAAGTGCATCGTCAGGCCGCGCGAAGTGATCCATGCCGATGTAGACATAGCCTTCGGCGACGAGCCGCTCGACCGTCATGGCGAGTAAGTCGAGCTTCTCGTCGGCGGTAGGCAGCGTGAACATGTCGATGCGGCGCTGCGCCTTGAACAGGTGCGGCAGATGCGCATAGCTGTAAACGGACAGCCGATCGGGCGCCATCTCCAGCACGCGATCCAGCGTGGCGTTGAAGGTTTCCGTGCGCTGATATGGCAAGCCGTAGATCAGGTCGAAGCTGATCGACTCGAAGCCCAGCCGGCGCGCGGTATCGACCACACGGCGTGTCTCTTCCACACTTTGGATGCGGTGGACGGCGCGCTGGACGTCGGGGTCGAAGTCTTGGATGCCCAGGCTTGCGCGGTTGAAGCCGATTTCAGCCAAGACTTCGAGCGTGGCGTCGTCGGCATGGCGCGGGTCGAGTTCGACGGAGATCTCGCCATCGGTGGCCAAGTCGAAATGCTCGCGCGTGGCGGCCATCACGGCACGCATTTCGTCGTGCGCAAGAAAAGTCGGCGTGCCGCCGCCCCAATGCAACTGCGTCACGCGGCGCAGTGGGCCAATCTGGCTGGCCACCATCGCCATCTCGCGCGCGAGCGTTTCAACGTAGCGTGCGCTGCGCGAGCGGTCCTTTGTGATGACCTTGTTGCAGCCGCAGTAGTAGCAAAGGTTCGCGCAGAACGGCAGGTGCATGTACAGCGACAGCGGCGCATGCAGCGCGGGCGCGATCGCGGCGCGGCGGTGCAAGGCGTCGAGATAGTCGGAGTTGCCGAACCCGTTGTGGAAGCGGTCGGCCGTTGGGTACGAGGTGTAGCGCGGGCCGTGCGTATCAAAGCGCTGCGCGAGCGCGCGCACCTGCGGCGCCGACCAGCGGAAGGCGGTGTCATTTTCGGCAGACGGAGTGTCAGCCATTTTCGCGAACGGAAACATGGGGGCGATCGTCGTGGGGGCGATGGCTCATCCTAAAACTGCCAGGTGAGCGCCGCGTTGATGTGTGTCAACGTCGGTCCACACCTGTTCAAACGCGCCTCACCCTCCGTTGGGAGGGCCCCAACTTCACCGATCTGTCATGTTATGCCCCCTAACATCGGCGATCGGCGCCAAGGGCTCGTCGCCCGTCGTACGCAGGCCGTCAAAACAACACAACAGCACAGGCCGTCGACTCGTCTTTTGGGGGAAGCACCATGTGGCAGAGACTGGCACGCCGCGGCGCGTGCGCACTGGCCTGGGCGGCCGTCACGCTGACGGCGCATGCGCAAGGCACGTCGTTCGTCGTGGGGCAACTGATCGAGCGCGGCGCAGACCAGGCCGACTATGCGCGCGACTTCATGGCGGGCGCCAAGGTGGCTTTCGATGCTGCCAACCAGAGCGGCGGCATCAAGGGCCGGCGCATCAGCCTCGTCCGGCGCGAGGCGGCGCTCAACGAAGCCATTCCGCAGGCCGTTGACATGATCGAACACGACCATGTCGAGTTGCTCTTTGGCGTAAGCGAACGCTTGCTGCCGGTGCTGGCAGCGTCTCCCGAGATCGCACGGCGCAATGTGCCGTTGCTCGCCCCGCTCTCAGGTGCGACGTCGACCGCCGACAACGTTTTGTTCATCCGCCCCGATTACGACCACGAAATCGTCGCCGCGCACAACCGGCTGCGGCAGTTCGGCATGCGGCGAATTGCACTCGTCACGGCAGCGGGCTTCGATCCGCAACTCGGGGTGCGCCTGCGTGGCTCGATCGCCAAGGGAAATGCTGCCGAACCGCTGGACCTTTACACACTTACCGGAGACCCGGCCGAGCTTGCGGCCCGCATCGCGCCGACAAAGCCAACAGCGGTGATCATCGCCGGCGACACGCTCACCTACGCCACCGTCGGACGTGCGCTGGCGCAGCAGGGCTGGTATGGCTTTCTGGTCGGGCTGTCGTCCGTCAACCCTCAAGTGGCGCGCGAAATCCTGGGCTCCGGCTACAGCGGCGGCATGCTGCTCGCCCAGACGGTGCCAAACCCGGCCAGCGGCGTCACCAAGGTCGCGCGCGAGCATATGGCGCGGATGAAGCAGTTTCTGGATGAGCCGCCTTCCGCCGCGACGCTATCGGGGTATATCGCCGCGGTGTATTTGGTTCAGGCGATGAATGCCGCGGGCGGCAAGGTGACCGGCGTGGAACTGCGGCGCGCGTTGCAGACGCGCGTTGATGTAGGCGGGTTCACGCTGGATTTCACGCGTGGGAATCGGGGGAGCGAGTTTGTTGATCTGAATTACATTCAGGGAGCGGGGAATTGATTCTGGCTTGGGGGTCCACCCTCCTTTCGTTCCCTGCCGGGACCGACTCACTTTTCTTTGTCTTGCCAAAGAAAAGTAAGCAAAAGAAAGGCGCGCCCGAGATGGCGACTTCCCCTTGAAATTGTGTGACCGGGCGGGGAAGGAGGCAAACTCGCTTCGCTCAGACAGCCTCCTTCCTTGATCCGCCCGCTCACAAAAATTCAAGGCGCCATCAAGGGCTCAACGTCAAAAGAGAAAGGCCAACCCATCGCGCGGTTGGCCTTTTCATTTGGGCTTGCGCCCCGAGGGTGTGGCTTTCTCCTTTGACTTTCCTGCCCTAGATGGCGCCTTCAATTTTTGTAAGCGGGCGGAAAAAAGGCGGGGAACTGTCTGAGCGTAGCGAGTTTTCCCCGCCTCCGCACGGTTACGGAAATTGAAGGAATCTTTCGCCATCTCGGGCGCGCATTTCTTTGCTTACTTTCTTTGGGCAAGACCAAAGAAAGTGAGTCAGCCCCGGCAGGGGCTGAAACAAGGGATGCACCAAAACCAAAAACAAAAAACAAAAACCCAAAACCCAAAACCGACTCACGAAGCCACAGGTTTCTTAGCCGCCAACAACCCCTTCAACGCCCCCAGCCGATCCTTCGGCGACATCGCCGGCATGGTGTCCTCCGGCGTCGGCCCGGCATCCTCTCCAAGCTTCATCTCAGCGATATAGCGTGACGGCTCGCACACCACCGTCTCCCGCGCCCGCTTGCGCTTCTTGCACCAGCTGATATGCAGGCTGCGCTGCGCCCGCGTGATCCCCACATACATCAACCGCCGTTCTTCTTCGATCTTCTCGTCGGTCAACTCATCGTCTTCGCGGCAGTGCGGCAAGATGCCCTCTTCCACGCCGACCAGGAACACATGCGGATACTCCAGCCCCTTGCTCGCGTGCAGCGTGGACAGGCGCACCGCATCCGGATCCTCTTCCTTGCCTTCGAGCATGCTGATCAGCGCGATGGTCTGCGTGAGTTCCAGCAGGTTCTTGCCGGTGTCCATCAAGCCATCGGCATTGTCGAAGCCCGTGGCTTCTTCGTCGTCATCCTTTTCGGGCTTGGTGCCCTTGCGCTTGAGCCAGTCCAGAAACTCCAGCACGTTGGTCCACTTGTTCTGGGCCTGGCGCTCGTCGTAGGTGTCGTACAGGTAGGCCTCGTAATGGATGCCTTCCATCATCTCGTCGAGCAGCGTGGCGGCGGGCTCCTTGGCGGCGCGGTCCGAGAGCCGCACGATGAATTCGCAGAACACGCGCAGCGGCTCGAGCTGGCGCGGCGCGAGTTGCGCTTCGATGCCGCCCATCATCGCCGCCTCGAACAGCGACACCTTGGCCTGCCCCGCAAACGAACCCAGCACTTCGAGCGTCGCATTGCCCACACCGCGCTTGGGCGTGGTGATGGCGCGAATGAAGGCGGGGTCGTCATCCGCGTTGGCAATCAGCCGCAGGTACGCGCACAGATCCTTGATCTCGGCCTTGTCGAAAAAGCTTTGCCCGCCCGAGAGCACATACGGAATGCGCTCGCGGCGCAGGATCTGCTCGAACAGGCGCGCCTGAAAGTTGCCGCGATACAGGATCGCGTAATCGCGAAACTGCGCACGACGCTCGAACTTGTGGGCAGAGAGCTTGAAGACGACGCTTTCGGCTTCGTGCTCCTCGTCATTGGCGCTGGTGACGTTGATCGCGTCGCCCATGCCGTGCTCGCTCCACAGCGTCTTCTCGAACAGTTTCGGGTTCTGTGCGATGACCGCGTTGGCGGCATTCAGAATGCGCACCGTGGAGCGGTAGTTCTGCTCCAGCTTGATGACTTTCAGGTTCGGGAAATCCGTCTGCAACAGCTTGAGGTTGTCGAGCGTGGCGCCACGCCAGCCGTAGATGGCCTGATCGTCGTCGCCCACGGCCGTAAAGGCCGGCGCACGCAGGTGCGAGCCGCCCGCCAGCAGCTTCAGCAACTGATACTGGCAGGCGTTGGTGTCCTGGTATTCATCGACGAGGAAGTAGCGCAGACGGTTCTGCCACTTCAGGCGCACCTCTTCATTGCGCGCGAACAGCTCGGCGGGAATGCGGATCAGGTCGTCGAAGTCCACCGCCTGATACGCGTGCAGCGTCGCCACGTAGTTGCGATAGACGAGCGCCGCCTGGTGGTCATCGACGTTGTTGTTGACGAGCGCCTCGGCAATCGCCGTGTCCGGGTCGACGAGACCGTTCTTCCATAGCGAGATCGTGCTCTGCACGCGGCGGATCAACTGCTTGTCGGTGGTTGCGAGCTGCTCCTGGATCATGCCGAAGCAATCGTCCGAATCCATGATCGAGAAACGTGGCTTGAGGCCGACATGCTCGGCTTCCGCCCGCAGGATCTGCACGCCCAGCGAGTGAAACGTACAGACCGTCAACTGCTTGATGGGAATGCGCTTGCCATCTTCGCGCGTCTTGCCGTCCATCAACTTGGCCACGCGCTCCTGCATTTCCTTGGCCGCCTTGTTGGTGAACGTCACCGCGGCGATGTGCTTGGGCTCGAAGCCCTTGTCGAGAATCAGGTGCGCGATCTTCTGCGTGATCACGCGCGTCTTGCCCGAGCCCGCCCCGGCCAGCACCAGGCAAGGGCCGTCGAGGTAGTGCACACCTTCGGATTGGGCAGCATTGAGCCCGTGGGCGAGACCGGAAGACATCGGAACAGGCGGAAGAAAAAGCAGGCGGGAACGACAGCGGAGGGCGATGGTAGCACGGCGCCTTTGCATCGATTGAGCCGATGAAAAGCCGTTTGCCGGGGGCGCCGTCGGAGGTGCCAATACCGCACCGCACGCGTTTGCGCCCCTCGCTTTTCGCAGGGGCGTTACACCGCTTACGCGCCGTTACACGAACGGCGTAGTCGACCCCGCACGGCCCGCCGTTATGGACAGGACAGCGGCTGAATCGGTCGGCCGCCCACCGGAGAACGCACCATGAACCGCATCCTCAAAGCCCTGGCCATCGGCGCCGTCGCCGTGTCGGCAACCACCGGCGCCTTCGCCCAGACCCAATGGCAAAAGGACCACCCGCGCCGTGCCGAGGTCAACCACCGTCTCGCCAACCAGAACAAGCGCATCCACAACGAAGTGAAGGAAGGCGAAATCACCAAGGGCCAGGCGCGCCAGCTGCACAAGGAAGACCGCCAGATTCGCCAGGAAGAGCGCGACATGGCGGCCCAAAACGGTGGGCACATCACCAAACAGGAACAGCGCACGCTGAACCAGCAGGAAAACCAGGTCAGCCGCCAAATCGGCAAGTAAGTCAAAGCAAGACGACCAACACCCGCACGTCGGCCACACCCGAACAAGGCGCTCCCGCCCGCGCCCCGACGGTGTGGCCGTTGTCTTTGGCCTTTGACGGTCCTGCCCTAGATGGCGCCTTCAATTTTCGTAAGCGGGCGGAAAAAAGACGGGGAACTGTCTGAGCGCAGCGAGTTTTCCCCGTCTCCGCCCGGTTACGGAAATTGAAGGAGTCTTTCGCCATCTCGGGCGCGCATTTCTTTGCTTACTTTCTTTGGGCAAGACCAAAGAAAGTGAGTCAGCCCCGGCAGGGGATGAAACAAGGGATGCACCACAAGCACAAAAAATCCAGCCCTCCCCCCCAACCCGAAACCGCCAAGTCCACCCCAATTGACAATCCCATCCCCCTTCCGTAAATTCCGGCCATCCATCCGGGAGAGCGTGCCCGCCGTACACGGCAAGGCGCCGCCGAAGGGGTAGCACCCGAAAACTCTCAGGCATCCAGGACCGGGCGGATCGGCGGACATGCGTCCGACCGCACTCTGGAGAGCTGGCGCCGCACGACCACTGCGGGCGCCCACCGAAGGGGCTCACGAACGGCGCGCACCGCTATGCGCCCCGCTTCGCAATCTCTCAGGTACCAAGGACAGAGGGGCCATCTGCGCAGCTTGTTGATCTTCATGGCGTCACCATGAGGCATCAGGCTGCGCGGGTGGCCTTTTTGCTTTTCTGGTCCCGAATAACGCGCCGCGCCCGGCCACAGTGGCGGCGCCTCTGCCGAGAGATTCCATGACGCTCCAACACACGCCGCTCAATGCCATCCACCGCTCGCTGGGCGCCCGCATGGTCGACTTTGGCGGCTGGGACATGCCCGTCAACTACGGCTCCCAGATCGAAGAACATCACGCGGTGCGCCAGGACGCCGGCGTC